>CAXMQV010000058.1:0-88779 GCA_964195905.1 uncultured Gammaproteobacteria bacterium | reverse complement strand
TTCTTCTGTCACGGTCGTCATTTCGCGAGTACGCTAAGTGTGCATCTGGGAGGAGTGTGACTCAATTGCGACCTACACGGTGGATTCAGCGACTACGGATTGTGGTTGCGGCGTTGGTGGCCGTTGGCTTGGTGGTTGTGGCCCCGGGAGGGTCGACTCCGGGAGCCGAAGCGCAAGAACCTTCCGGGCTAGTTCGAGCAATCGAGGCGAAGGAACACAACGCGTCGGCTCTAATGGCCCATCCCGGGGTGGTCGGTGTCGGTGTCGGGGTAAATGCCGAAGGCGAACCGGTCGTCAGAATCCTCCTCGAGCGGGGCGGAATCACTGGGCTGCCGGACGTAGTAGATAGCGTCCCGGTGGAGACAGTCGTGAGCGGACTGATCCAGGCACGTTGCGACACGACTACCCATGACTGTCACCCGGCGCCGCTCGGGGTCTCGATCGGTCACCCTGATGTCACGGCCGGAACCCTCGGCGCCCTCGTCACCGACGGTACGAATGTCTTCGTCCTCAGTAACAATCATGTGCTCGCAAACGTCAACCGTGCCTCGCTTGGGGACGGCGTCCTGCAGCCGGGAACCTTCGATGGTGGGACAGACCCTGCGGACAGGATCGGCACCTTGGCCGCCTTCGTCCCCCTCACTTTCGGGGGCGGCTCCAACAGCGTCGATGCCGCGATTGCCCTCACCAGCGCGGACCTCGTCAGCAACGCGACCCTCTCCTCGCTAGCCGACGACTACGGAACTCCGACATCGACCCTCCTTCCGGCGACGGTGGGTATGCCGGTACAGAAATGCGGTCGCACCACGGGGTGCACCCAAGGAGTGATCACCGAAGTGATGCTGGACGTCTCCGTCTGCTACGAGACGGCGGGCCCGTTCCGTTGCAAGACATCCGCGCTGTTCACAGACCAGATTGGTATCGGCGGGGGCAGCTTCAGCGCCGGCGGTGACTCGGGCTCTCTGATCGTCGACACCGATGGTGATCCTGACCCGGTCGGCCTCTTGTTTGCGGGCAGCTCCACGAGAACGATCGCCAATCATATGAGCGACGTGCTTAGCTCCCTCGGCGTGAGCATGTATCAGGGGACCGTGGCTCCGAACACCGCCCCAGAGATCACCTCCACGCCCCCCCTCGGCTCCGTGGCCGAAGGGGTTGCATACAGTTATGACGTCGTCGCCACCGACGCTGACGCGACCGACACGATTACCTACCAGCTACCGGTTGCGCCTCCCGGCATGACGATCGACTCCTCGGGACTCATCTCCTGGGCCCCGGGTGACACCGACGCCGGACAAAGTAGTGACCCCAACGCCGGACAACATCCTGTGACAGTGCGAGCCACCGACAACCTCGGTGCGTTCGACGAGCAGAGCTACACCATCAACGTCGAGGAAGCCTTGAACGCGGCGCCGGCCGTGGTGATCACCGCACCGCTGATCGGTTTCACGATCGCGCCGGGTGAGGGGATCACGTTCACCGGCACGGCCACCGACAGTGAAGACGGGGCCTTGACCCCAAGCCTGACGTGGGCCTCCGATCTGGACGGCCCGCTAGGGACGGGAGGGAGCCTGCTCACGATGGAGTTGACGAGCCCCGGTACACACATCGTCACCGCCTCCGTCGCCGATGGCGAGACGGCAGTCGGGAGCGACTCGATCACCGTGAACGTTGTCGCCCCAGGAGACACGACGGTGACCCTTACCGACCTGGGAAGTGTTAACCAGGGTCGAAACTGGGTAGGGCGCGTCAAGATCGGGTTCAGCGGTGCCGACGAGGTGACGTGGTCGTGGTCGACCGGGGTCGGGGGAATCTGCCGCAGCACCTCACAGCCATGCGTCGCGGAGACCGGGGACCTGAGAAAGAACATCAGTTCGGCCACACTTACGATCCTGGATCCCACCAACTTCGTCGGTCCGTCCGAGATCACGGTGACCAAGCCGTAAAAACGTTGGCCTATCCGCCAGCGTCGGGCAACAACCCATTGACAGTTGCGGCGCTGTGATGGTCAGGATTGGCGGTGGGTCGCCTCCCTCAGCGTCTCGAACCTGAGTTGTCAAGCCCATTTGGTCCGTGGCCAACCGATGCGGCACCCAAATCGCTCTCTCGTCAACCCCACAGAACGCCCTCTCGGCTCTACCATCGTGGCTGTCCCGATTCGACCGAGAACCGGTACGCGAGGCAAGTTCTCTTGGTCTGGGAGATAGTTCGGTCAGTTCGGGCGAGGCACGCATAATCACGCCCATCCGCCCAGTGACAAGTGCGAAATACCACCCGAGATCCGGCATTATCTTGCAATGAGCGAGGAAGGGTAGTGGTCGCTTCCGTCGGTACCCCAAGCACGCCGCCCTCACCCAGGTAGCCTCCGAGGACGATTGGGAGGTAAGCATGGCCGAAGCGACCTGGAGCCGGGGCGACCCGATCCGAAACGGTGCGGACTACATCGAGAGTCTGCGGGGTCGGGACCTCGAGGTGTGGCTGCTCGGTGAGCGGGTGGCAGAACCGGTCGATCACCCCATCATCCGCCCCTCGATCAACGCCGTTGCCGCTACCTACGACCTGGCGGTGAGCGACCCGGAGTTGGCCACCGAGACCTCCGAGCTCACCGGGGAGACGGTCAACCGGTTCCTGCACGTGGCGGGGAGTGTCGAAGACGTGGTCGGGCAGAACAAGATGCAACGGCGGCTCGGTCAGCTCACGGGGACCTGCTTCCAGCGCTGCGTCGGCATGGATGCCATCAATTCCGGGTACACGGTCACCTACAACATCGATGCCGCCCACGGCACCGACTATCACGAGCGATTCAAACGCTGGCTCATCGAGGTTCAACGCCAGAACCTGGTGGTGGGCGGTGCCATGACCGACGTGAAGGGCGATCGCAGCAAGGGACCCTCCCAGCAGTCAGATCCGGACATGTTCGTGCATGTGTCTGAACGTCGCGCCGACGGGATCGTGATCCGCGGAGCGAAAGCCCACCAGACCGGCTGCATCAACTCGCATTGGATCCTCGTCATGCCGACGATGCGATTGACCGGGGCCGATCGCGACTACGCGGTGGTAGCGGCAATACCGGTCGACACTCCGGGACTCACCTTCGTGTACGGCCGGCAGTCGTGTGACACGAGGGCGATGGAGCCAGACGGCATCGATGTCGGCAACGCCCGTTATTCAGGCCAAGAGGCGCTCATCATCCTCGATGACATTTTCGTGCCGTGGGAGCACGTGTTCATGGACGGCGAGGTGGAGTTTGCCGCCGAGCTGGTCGATCGGTTCACTACCTACCACCGCCGCAGCTACGTCTGCAAAGCCGGGGTGGGCGACGTCCTGATCGGAGCCGCCGCTCTCATTGCCGACTACAACGGTGTGGCAGAGGCGTCACACATCAAGGACAAGCTGGTCGAGATGGCTCACTTGAACGAGACCATCTACGGAGGTGGCATCGCCTCCTCCTACGAGTCGACGCCGACCCCAGCCGGCAACTACGAGAACGACCCGTTGCTGGCCAACGTGTGCAAGCACAATGTGACCAGGTTCCCCTATGAGATCGGCCGCCTCGCCCAGGACCTGGCCGGGGGAGCGGTCGTGACGCTTCCATCGGCCCACGAATGGGATCATCCCGAGCTCGGGCCTTTGCTCGAGAAGTACTTCCAGGGCAGGGAAGGCGTGCCGACCGAGCATCGGGTGCGGGTGCTCAGGCTGATCGAGAACATGACGATGGGCCGCAATGCCGTCGGCTACCTGACCGAATCTCTGCACGGCGCCGGGTCACCCCAGGCCCAGCGCATCCAGATCGGCCGCCAAATGGGGCTCGAGGAGAAGAAGGGTTTCGCCAAGCACCTGGCGGGGATCGAGGATCAACCACCGGTCGGCTGAGCGGCGAGCGAGTCCGCTACGAGCAGTTGGCCCCTCGCCATGTCGTCACCCGCTGGGCGGCGGCATCGTACTCAGGGGTGAATATGGACTCGGCCAACGTCTGGATTTCGACCCCGTCTCGTCGCCTCCGGCGGCGATGAGGAGATCGGTGATCTGCAATGCACCGTCGGCGACTGTGGTGGCGTCGGCCCTGATTTCATCCGGCACTATCTCGATGCCCTCAACGAAGCTGGCCCTTCCCTCCTTGATGATCGGGAGGGCCTCATCCGGGGGGAGGCCTCTGGTGTCCTGGGCATCGAGCTCGTCAAGGATTTCGCAGAAGCGGTCCGCGTCAGGGCCGCCTGAGTCCCCGCAGGCAGCGGCGACGAAGGCGATGACAAGTATGAGTGCGACGTAACGCATGGTGATCCTCCCCAGGTAGATCATGGGACCTACTCGGGCAGCCGGCGTGCATGTATCCGCTTGGCCGGAGGCTCAGTAGAAGCGGCGCCGCGCCCACAGGGCGACGTACACGAGGCCGACGAGGACGGGAACCTCGATGAGGGGGCCGACGACGCCGGCGAGAGCCTCGCCGGACGTAACGCCGAAGACGCCGATGGCAACGGCTATGGCGAGCTCGAAATTGTTGCTGGCGGCCGTGAAAGCGACGGTGGTGTTCTTCTCGTACGACAGATGCAGGCGCAGCCCGACTGCGAAGGAGACGCCCCACATGAGCCCGAAATAGATCAGCAACGGAAGGGCGATGCGAGCGACGTCGAACGGGCGGGCCGTGATGGTCTCTCCCTGCAAGGCGAACAGAATCACGACCGTGAACAAGAGCCCGTACAACGCCCACGGGCCCAGTCGCGGAAGGAAGCGGTTCTCGTACCAGTCGACTCCGCGGGCTCGTTCCCCCCACCATCGGGTCAGGTAACCGGCCGCAAGGGGAACCCCGAGGAAGATGAGGACGATCTTGGCGATGTCCCACATCGACACATCCAGGCTGGCAGTGTCGAGACCGAGCCAGCCCGGCAGCAGCTCGAGGTAGAAGTAGCCGAGCAAGGCGTAGGCGCCGATCTGAAAGACCGAGTTGAGCGCCACCAGAACGGCGGCGGCCTCCCGGTCACCGCAAGCGAGGTCGTTCCAGATGAGCACCATGGCGATGCAGCGGGCCAGGCCGATGATGATGAGGCCGGTGCGGTAGGAGGGCAGATCGGGGAGCAGCAACCACGCCAGGGCGAACATGAGAGCCGGGCCAATCACCCAGTTGAGCACCAGTGAAGTAGCCATGAGGGTTCGGTCGGCGGCGACGGCTCCGATGCGCGAGTAGCGGACCTTGGCGAGCACCGGGTACATCATGACCAGCAAGCCGATCGCGATCGGAAGCGACACCGAACCGATCTTGACGGCGTCGAGCCAGTCGTTCAGGTCCGGGATGAGCCGGCCGAGTGCCAATCCGGCCACCATGGCGACACCGATCCAAAGGGGGAGGAATCGATCGAGGGTTGAGAGCCGCTCCAGGACGGGTGCTTCTGCTCCGGCTTCGGTGCTCATTCCTGAAGTGTATGCGCCCACACACCGTCGGCTAGAACGTCGAGCGGCAGGCCTCGGCCCAGTCCCGTTCGAATCGCGACGACTCAGACATCGTCTGGAGCCCGGCGGTGAGCAGCTCGACCTCATAGTCTGTCAGCTCGACGCGGCCGGCGGCTTTCGAAATGGTGCCCGGCTGCACGACCGCGAAGCTCTCGATGCCGAGGTCAACGCCGGCCGCCACCACCCGGAAGAAGTTCTGTCCGAAGCTCACTCCATCGCCGCACCAGTCGACCTCGGCCTTGCTGAGGGGCTCAAAGAAGATCTCGGGGCAGAGGCGGCGAACCGCTCTAGTGAGGGCCGCCTCGTCCAATCCAAGGTCTGCTGCCCGGTCTGCGAACGAGGCCGGCTCGCTGATGCCGACCCAGCTGTGGTCATTGCAGATCCCGGGGGCGGCAGCGTCGGCGGCGGCAGTGGCCGGGCTCTCATTGGCAGGCGCCAGGGTGCCTCCCGACAGCGTCGTCGTCTCGACCGTCACCTGGCTACAGGCGGCGAGCGCCAATCCGAGGACCGCCCAGAGGGTTCGTCGCTTCATGGGTATGAATCGTCAACCGGGCCGACATTCTGTAGACAAGCATTGGCCTGACCCGCCAGAGAGGGCACTCAGAGGCGGAGGCCGCTCTCCCTGTCGAAGTACAAGATCTGGTCGACATCCATGGCTATCTCCACCGAGTCACCGATGGCGAGCGGCCGGGCGGCCCTGACCCGGACGGCGAAGTCGAGGGCCCCAGATTCGGGGGACCCAAACGCGACGTGGGCAACCCGCTCCGAGCCGAGTTGATCGACACCGATGATTCGCGTGTGGAGACACCGATCGAATGGCTCGCCCGGTTCGGCCAGGTGGACGTGCTCGGGGCGTATGCCGACGAGGAAGCCGTCCGAATCGGGCGGGGAAGGAGCCCCGACGATCTCGTCTGCGCCAATCCGAAGCCGGCCACCGGCAGCCGTGGCCGCGACGATGTTCATGCCCGGCGAGCCGAGGAACTCGGCAACAAACACATTGACCGGGTTTCGATAGACCTCAAGCGGCGGGCCGACCTGCTGGACGACCCCGGCCCGCAGCACGACGAGCCGGTCCGCCAGGACCATGGCTTCCTCCTGCTCGTTTGTGGCGTAGACGATGGTGCGGGTGCCGTCATGGAGTTTGCGGAACTCGGCCCGGACCTGCCTGCGGAGGTGGGGGTCGACTCCGACGAGTGCTTCGTCGAAGAGGAGCACATCGGGATCGCGGACGGTGGCCCGACCGGTCGCCACGAGTTGGCGTTCACCGGCCGACAGGTTGCGAGGCCGCCGGGACAGGAGCCGACGGATGCCGAACCTGGTGGCCTCGTGATCGGTCCGCTCTGTCTGCTCGGGCTCCCCAATGCCGGTGACCTTCAGAGGAAACCGGATGTTGTCCTCCGCTGTCACGTGATCGTAGAGAGCCCCCTGGGTCACGACGAGGCCGACGCCGCGCCGATTGGCGGCCAGGTCGTTCACAACCTCACCGTCGTAGCGGACCGTGCCGTAGGCCGGGCGGTCGAGGCCGGCGATGAGTCGCAGCAGAGTGGTCTTCCCGGAACCGGAGGGGCCGAGCAGGGCAATCAGCTCGCCCGGCTCGATCCGGAGGTCGGTCGGCTCAAGACCGACGACACCGTCGCGGTAGACACCCGACGCTTTCTGTAGCTCGATTCGCGGCACGCCCCCATGGTATGCGCCCTCGGGTGCAAGACGGCAGTTTCGGGACTGACCTAGCGGTCCTCCACCACTGCGATCAGTTGCTCGATGTGAGTGTCGCCATTTGCGTCGCGGAACTCGAGGGCGAGATCGAGCTCTTCACCGGTGGCGAAGTCGGCGATCCGATCGATGCACATGATGTGCAAGCCCCCCGGGGCGAGGGTGACTGTCGCAGAGGCCGGGATCGGGATGCCGTTCTCCTGGCGTTGCATGCTCATGACACCGTCGAGCAACGAAGAGAGGTGAAGCTCGGTGACCCGGCAGGCATCGGTGGCTGCGCTCACGAGTGTCTCGTCGACATCGCTCGGGTTTTCGATCGTAAGGAAGAAGGCAGCTGTGGTTGCCCCGGTGGGGGCCGGGCGGGCCCACGGGTCCTCGAGTTTGAGCCCCGAATCACCTCCGGAGCAAGCGGCAGCGAGGACGACAATCGTCAGCACAGCGACCCGCTTCACAGGGAACTCCCTTTCACAACAAGTAGTCGAGATCGTCGGCGATCTGGTCGGCAGTGGCGTCCGGCGGGATGATGAGCTTCAGGTGACCCTCCCGGTCGACAACCATGAGGTTGGCGGTGTGGCTCACGAGGTATCCGGTGTCGACGGAGCCTTCCTCGGCCTGAAAGAACACGCCGTACACGGTGGCGACCTCGGCGATCTCGGCTTCCGTTCCGGTCATGCCGAGGAACCGGGGGTCGAAGAAACCCAGGTAATCGTCCAGGATCTCGGGCGAGTCTCGTTCGGGATCAACGCTCACCATGATGACCTGGACATCGTCCGACGAACTGCCGAGCTTGTCCATCGCCTTCTTGAGTGTCGACAGCGTCGTCGGGCACACATCCGGGCAGAACGTGTAACCGAAGTAGAGAACGACGACCTGATCCTCGAAGTCGCCCAGGCTGGCACGTTCGCCGGTGCTCGTGATGAGGTCAACCGTCGGGGCGGGAGTCTGGGACTGGATGACGGTTCCGGAAAACACATGCGGGCGGAAGCGGGGGAGCACCACCACCACGAGGAGAACGGCCAATGCGATTCCGGCGACGAGGGCAAGGGCGAGGGTGCGAAGACGCTGGTTCACGGGTAACACAGGAAGAAATGAGCGGCCTCGTAGGCGAGACCGGTCACGCCGTGGCTGTTGCGGATTTCGTCACCGAGGATGCCGATGTGATTGAGGACTCGCTCGGTGTCGGGGGACCGTGTCTGGTATCGGTACTCGCCGCGCACGACCCCCCAGCCGTCGACGAGGATGAGCGCCGGGTCGAAGGCAAAGCTCCCGTCGTCGCGCCGTTCGAAGTAGGTCTTGAAGCCGGATCCGATGATGGGCTTCATGAGACTCTCGGCACCGGTTGCGTAGATCCACTGGTCACCATCGGCGCCCATGGCCCCGGCGCGGGCATTCAGTACCTCGGGGGTGTCGTTTTCGGGATCGAAGGAAATCGTCACGAAGCGCACCGCAGTTTCACCGAGATCGACCTCGCCGATTCTGTTGCGGATGGCAGCCATGGTCGGTTCGGGCGCCTGGCACGGCTCCTCGCAGCCGGCGTACGTGAACGTGTAAAGAACCACAGAGCCGCGTAGGTCCTCACTCGTGACCTGAGCGCCGCTCTGGTCGGTCAGGGAGAACCCGGGTGCGAGCCGGATGCGGGGGAGTACCTGAATGGGCTCGAAGATCTTGAACCAGAGTGCCCCGAGCACAAGGAGGACGCCGAAGGCGGCGGCGACCAGGAACCAGGGCCTCCGCGTCAGGGGGCGCGGGACGGGGGCACCTATAGACTCGACTCTTGTGTCTGTGATCGTCACCGTGTGACTCGGCCTCTCATCTCCCGCAGCGCCCTCATCACGGGCGCCGCCATCGTGGCGTCCATCCTGGCGCTGGCGTTCTTCACAGCGCCCAATGCGTCGACCCCGGACAATGACGGTGATCCGTGGACCGGCCGCTGGCTCATCAATGGCACGAGTGCGCAGGATACCGAGTACTCGGGATCACTCACCATTCGTCGCTCGGCGAATGGCTACGACCTCCAGTGGCTGGTCACCGGTGACATCGCGCTCGGGGAAGGCCGGGTGATCGGCCAGCGCCTGGAAGCCACCTGGCAGTCGACCTCCACGATTTCGGGGGAGGCAACAGGGACGGCCACGTACCTCCTCGACTCAGACGGGATGGTGGAGGGGACGCGCACGATCGACGGATTCGATGGGGTCGGGACCGAGGAGGGGGAGCCGGCCGGCTAGGCCGTGACGGCCAACCGGCTCAGCCGGATTCGATTCCAAGCTCTCCGAGGATGCGCTCGCGCTCCTCCTCGAAGTTCTCGTGACTGATGGTCTTGGCTTCGTAGCGGGCACTCAAGGCGGCGAACTCCTCGAGGAGGTCGCCCTCTCCCTTGGTGGACAGACCCTCGGTGTCATCGGGTCCCGCCGCCCGCTTGGCCGCTTTGGCGGCCTGCTTCTCCTGCCGGGCACGCTCGCGGGCCCGCTTTGCCATGGCTTCACCCCCGCGCTTAGCCACTGCGGAACCCACCATGAGAAGAGGTGCCGGTGGGCACCAGGACCGGTGAAGACGAAGTCCTCACCGGCCTGGCGCCACACAGCACCTGAATTGCGATCGGGCTCAGCGTGAGCGCTCTTTGGCGACGTTCACCTTGAGGCTGCGGCCATCGACCTGGGATCCGTCAAGGGTCGAGATCGCCTTCTGAGCCTCATCAGCTGAGGCCATTTCGACGAATCCGAACCCGCGGCTGCGGCCGGTCTCGCGATCCTCAACGACCTGGGCACGCGTTACGGCGCCGTGCTCGGCGAAGAGACGCTCGAGATCAGACGAACTGGTAGAGAACGCGAGGTTCCCTACGTAGATGTTTGTGGACATGTGTTTGCTCCTTTGAGCTGAACCGTCGAATGAAACACCTGGCAAGCCGGACACCTCGACCTGAGTCGAGCTGCCCTGCTGCAACACCCGACGGGACGACAGAAGCAGAGCAAGGCGAGGCACGAACGTTCGTACCTTGTATTGATCATAGCGTGAAGCGGGCCGCAACGGAGGAGATGACCACCGGAGGCTCTCCGGTCAGTCGGAGGCGTCCAGCAGCTCACCGTCGAGAATCCGCACTGTCCGGTCGGTGTACTCCACCATTCGGAGGTCGTGGGTGACCATGATCCCCGCCTTGCCGCGGCTCTTGATCTCCGACGCCAGGAGCTGAACGACCTGGGTTCCCAGTTCGGTGTCGAGCGACGCAGTGGGCTCGTCGACCAGGATCAATTCGGGATCACTGACCAGCGCCCGGCCGATGGCGACCCGCTGACGCTCGCCACCCGACAACTCCTCGGGCAGATTGTCACGGCGGTCGGTCAGCCCGAGCTCGTCGAGAAGTTGGTCGGCCCGGTCTTCGATCTCCGCTCGCGGGGCGTCGGAGATAGACGCCATCACCGTCAGGTTCTCCCGGGCGGTCAGGAAGGGAACAAGGTTGAAACCCTGGAAAACGAACCCGACCCGATTAGCCCGAAATCGCGTCTGCTCCTTCTTCGAGAGCTCGGTGAGAGCCGTCTCGCCGATCGTCACCGTTCCCTCGGTCGGGGATAGCAGACCGCCGATGACCGACAAGAGCGTCGTCTTGCCCGACCCGGATGGGCCCAGGAGGGCCAGGAACTCGTTGTCACGCAGCTCGAGAGTGGCGTGACAGAGCGCCCGGACCTCGGTGTGGCCCGATCCGTACACCTTGGTCACGTCGTCGACGATCAGAGCGGTCATGCTTCACCTCCGAGAGCAGATGCAGGGTCGATGTGGATGATGCGTCGGAATGAGAGCACGGCTCCCACGGCGCCCATCACGATGGTTGCGAGGAACAGGGTGCGGGCAGTGCCCGCCAGGAACTCAACCGGCACCGCCGGCGGAAGAACGAGCGCCAGGAGCCGTGACAGCCCGAATCCGAGCACGTAGCCGGCGACCGTGGCAATAAGCGCTTGGACAAGGACCCCCCTCAGCAACAGGGAGTTGGATGAGCCGATCGCTTTGAGAATGGCAAGCTGGCCCCGCTTCTCGAGCGTGATGAGAGCGAAAAAGAGCGCTATGACGATCCCGACGACGATGAAGCTCACCACGATGATGGCCGTGAAGGTGGATGCCTGTTGTTCGACGCCAGGCAGCGACAGGATGGCTTGGTCGGTGCTGACCGTCTCTGTCGTTCCGAGGGCGGCGTCGACCGCGGCTGCCACGGTCTCGAGATCGGCGCCCTCGGCAATGCGAATCGGGAAGGCCTGGGCGACCGACCCTCGTCCCCGCGTTTCGGGGCGAATCTCAAAGCGGAGCGACTCCCACGTTTCCAGCGTCACCCACAGGGTGTCGGCCAGCAGATAGCGGGCATCGGAGACGAACCCGATGACCTCAACGGGCTGCGCCGAGCCGGTCAGCAGGACGAAGGATCCGAGCTCGATCCCCTTGTCCCGGAGCGACAGGTCGGCCATCCCCACGTGACGCTCGCCCGGGGAGGGAGGACGCCCGTCGGCCAGCGTGGTCGGCTCTCCAACCGCTCCTGGCAGGTGGCCGATCACGGCGATATCGAAGAGATCACCATCGGTGGCTGCGGTCGCCAACAGAACCCCGAGGGCGCCGGCATCGGCCACGCCATCGATGGCGGCCACTGAAGAAAGGTCGTCGATGGGCAGCTCGCTGCGCACCAGAGAGCGTCGTCCGTCCGCCGAATACACGAGACCATCCGCCTCGCTGCTCCGGAGAGCACCGGTTGAACCGATGAAGAGGCCATCGGCGAGTGCGGCCAGGATCAGTACCAGGAACACAATGAAGGCGATGGCGCCGATGATCGATGCCCAGCGGCCCCGGCGGCGGCGGATCTCGGCGAGGGCCAGCTGCATCAGAGTGTCCCCTGGGCGGCCTGTGCCGGGTCGGCCCGGGCGATCCGTCTGATCGACAGCCACCCCGCCAATACGGAGAACAGCAGGACCGTGAAGGTGACGGTCATGACGAGGCCCCCGTCCACCGACAGCGGGAAGGCCGGGTTCGATCCGAGCGTGGCTCCCAGCAAAATGAGCGTCCCGATGGCTGATCCCGCCAGCACGAGGATGACTATCTGGATGATGAGCGAACGAGCCAGGTAGCCGGTCGAAGCCCCGATCGCTCGCAGCGTGACGAAGCTGCGCAACTTCTGGACGGTGAGGATGAGAAAGAAGAAGCCGATCACAAGCACAACGATCCCGAACGTGATCCCAACGATGAGCGTGAAGCTCTGGCTGATCGAATCGACTCCGGGAGTTCCCGCCGCCGCCGTGGCGCGGTCGAGACCTTCGACACCGGCAACCATTTCGGTGATGCGATCCCCGACGACGGCGGAGTCCTGGCCGGGTGCGATCTCCACTCCGATGAGCGACAGCGGCACCACCGGCGAGCCGGGGAACTCGCCCTCGAAGATGTCGACCCACTGGGCGAAGTCGAGATAGGCGGTGGCTACGACGGCGTAGCGACGGTCCCGTACATACCCGACGATCGCCAACTCGGTCCCGCTTGGAATGAGCGTGATGGTCTGGCCGATCTCAAATCCTTCGGCGGTGGCGGATTCGTCAACCACTACCTCGCCCGGTCCTGGAAGCCGTCCGGCGACGACGGGCTCCGGCCGGCCGGGACCCGTCAAATCCACACCCCACAAAGACAGGTCGGTGAGCTCGGTGTCGATGGTGGCGGTGAGGGTGAGCTCACCGATGGGGGCGGCGGCCGCCACCCCCGGCACCGTGAGGATTTCGCCCACCGCCGACTGATCGATCCGGCTGGCCTGCAGGTTGCGGCGGGCGGTGTCCTCGTAGACCAGGACGTCGGCCGAGTTGTTCTCGATTGCGCCGATGAAGAACCCGAGCAGGGTCGAGGAGAGTGTGTTGAGGAACAGCAACAGAAAGATCAGCAGACCGACGGCCCCGGCCAGGAGGCTGAAGCGCAGTTTGGAGCGCCAGAGATCTCGGAGTGCGATGAACATGCCGACGGAAGACTACGGAGGCGCCGGCGTGCAGCCGCCGGCGGGTCCGCCTCGTTCGGCGTACGCTGCCCCCGTGGCAAGCAAGGATCCATACCGACGCATGTCGGCCGTGTACGACCGTCTCATCGAGCCGATGCAGGCAGGAGTGCGCAGAGTTGCCCTTGACCTGGTCCCGCCCCGCCCCGAATGGGAGGTGCTCGATGTCGGGTGTGGCACCGGGACCGGCCTGGCCCTCTATGCCGACGCCGGTTGCCGGGTGGTCGGCGTTGACGTTTCGGCGGCAATGTTGGAGAGGGCGTCGGCCCGTCTCGGCGCCGACGCCGAGCTGAACCACGTCGACCCGGGACCTCTGCCGTTCAATGATGACCGATTCGATCTGGTGATGACCTCGATGGTGATCCACGAGGTCCCCGATGCCGGGCGCCTCGCCCTGGTGCAGGAGATGGTCCGGGTCGTGAAACCGGGCGGGCGGCTGCTGGTGATCGATTTCCGATTCGGAACGTTGCGCGGGTGGCGGGGCCAGGCGTTGCGGCGACTGCTGCCGATCATCGAGCGTTTCGCCGGTCACTACCGGGAGTATCGGAGCTACCAGGCGGCTGCCGGGATTCCGCCGTTGCTGGGAGCGGCCGGTCTCGCGATCGAGCGCGACAAGATCGTGGCGGGCGGCAACCTGGCCTTGTACGTGATCGGGAAACCGCCGAATTAGGAGGCCCGGACACTCCGCCGTCGGGATGGCTACCGGAGAGTCAACAAGTAGCCAACAACGGCCTCGATCTCGGCCTCGGTGAGCACGTCGGCCCAGTCGCCCGGCATCTTTCCGTCGAAGCCGTCAACCAGGTAGGCCGAAGGCGAGACAATCGACTCGCGCAGATACTGGCGGGCGGTCTGTCCGCTCACCCGGGTCTCGGCCCGGACGGCCACGCCCGCAATCGATGGGCCGACCAGCGTGGTCTCGGGATCGAACGAGTGACACGTGATGCAGCCCGGGTTGGACCCGAGAATGCGCTCCTCAAAGATGTCCCGGCCGTGACGGACGGTCGATGATGGGTCGGGGTCCGAGCCGGAGCTTCCCCCGCAGCCGGCCAGAACCAGCAAGCAGACAAGGGCAATGCGTTTCACGGGGTCTCCTCGAGCGTCAGGAGGAACGCAATGAGGCTATCGAGGTCCTCAGGCGACAGGACATCGCCCAGGCCCGCCAGCATCTGGCCGGCCGGAAAGCCGGGCACCACGTAGGCGTCGGGATCGACTATCGACTGGCGGAGGTATTCCTCGGCGTCCAGTCCGTCCACCGTGCTGCCGGCCCGGGTACCAACCCCGGCCAGGGATGGGCCGACGAGGTCGCGACCCGCGTCGAGGCTGTGGCAGATCCGGCATCCCGCCTTCGTACCGAGGGCGGTTTCGGAGAAGATCGAGCGGCCCGCCTCGGCCGGGTCGACGAGCGAAACATCGGGTAGTTGAGGATCAACGCTTCACCCCGGGCGATCGACACGGTGTCATCGAAGAGCACGAGCGGCCGGTCGGGAGTATCTGGCGCCCAATCATCCATACGCTTGGCAGACGGTCGACTGACCCCCCGGATTCGGGGACTAGCGTGGCAGGGAAGGAACACGAAAGGATGGGTGGGATGACGCGAAGAGCGGGCCTCATCGGCCGGGCGGCTTCTCTCTTCGTAGTCGTGCTTCTCATGCTGGTTGGAGCCTCGGCAGTTGCTTTTGGTCAGGAGGACCCACCTGCCGAGGACGGGGCGGACCGGCTCATTGCCGAGGGCCGGCTCGTCTACGAGGCCAATTGCTCGGCCTGTCACCAATCCGACGGAACCGGCCGCTCGGGTTCCTTCCCGCCACTGCTCGATAACCCCAACATCGACAACTCGGACTATGTACGTGACGTGGTCCGCAACGGCCTGAGTGGAGAGGTCGAAGCTCTCGGTGAGACCTACAACAGCAGGATGCCGGCCTTCAACCTGCTCGACGAGGACGAGGTCACCTCGCTGATTGCATTTCTTCAGGAAGGCCTCGGAGAGCCGCTTCCTCCTGCACCGCCCAGCGCCGAAAGCGGAGGAACCGCCGGCACCAGCCTTCCCTCCGGGGCAGTTCTCAGCTACGGCATCGGGTTCCTCATCGCCCTTATCGGGACGGGCGTTGTCGTGACCCCGATTGTGCTTGCCAAAGCCGACGGCGGCACCTTCACCCCGGTTCAAACCTGGCTCAAGGCCGGCGTCATCGTCCTGTACTTCATCATCGCGACCGTGTTCATCCCCTCCAGGGTCGTGGAATCGGGTGCGCTGGCCTCGCCGCCGTCGGTGTGGGGGGATCTCATCTCCAGCGACCTGTGGGAGATCATCCGGAGCCTCATCGGGGCCGGAGTCTGGGTGGTAGCGCTGGCCTTCGGTATGTGGGGCCTTCGCCGTGTGCAACGGAACAAGGTGATCTAGCTTGTCCGGCCTGCAGTTCTACGACGAGAACATCCCTTGCCTGGCCGCCTGTCCGGTTCATACCAATGCCGGTGCCTACGTGGCCGCCATCGCCGACGGTGACGACCTCACCGCCTATCTGACCGCTCGCCTCCCTAACCCGTTCGCCTCGGCCTGCGGCCGGGTGTGCGCCGCTCCCTGCGAGGATGCCTGCCGCCGCGGTGAGATCGACGAGCCCATCGCCATCCGGGCGCTCAAACGGTTCGTGACCGAGAAGTACGGGGTAGAGGCTGGAGCAGGCGAGGCCTGGCGTCAGGTCGCTGCACCCACCGGGCCGGATCGATCCGAAAGCATCGGCATCATTGGTGGAGGCCCGGCCGGCATGGCCTGTGCTCACGATCTGCGCCGCCACGGATACCAGGTCACCGTTTACGAAGCGACCGCCCAGCTGGGCGGAATGATGAAGCTCGGGATCCCCGAATACCGGCTCGACCGGACCCTTCTCGAAGCCGAATTGCAGGCGATCGTCGATCTCGGCGTCGAAGTGCACCTCAACACCAAGCTCGGTGACGACGTCACCCTCTCCGAGCTGCAGGAACGTCACGATGCGCTGTTCATGGCGATCGGGGCGACGCTGGGACGCGGCCTCGACATCGAAGGCCATGAGTCCGACGGGGTGCTGAAAGCCATCGAGTTCCTCATCAACGCCAACCAGGGCTTCGAGGTGGAGGTGGGGGACCGGGTCATCGTCATCGGTGGGGGTGACGTGGCGATGGACGCGGCCCGCACTGCGCTGCGCCGGGTCGAGTACGGGGCCGTGGGCATGACGGATGCTGAGATCGAAGCAGATGAGCGCAACGTCATGACCGAGGCGCTCGATGCCGCCCGTACCGCCACTCGAGCGGGCGCAGCTCAGGTCACGGTGATCTCGCTTGAATCCGCCGAGGAGATGCCTGCTTCTCCCTTCGAATTGATCGAGGCTTCCGAAGAGGACATCAAGTTCATCAATCGGCGAGGGCCGGCCCGGATTCTCGCCGAGAACGGCAAAGTGGTCGGTCTCGAAACCATCGGCGTGACCTCGGTATTCAATGAAGAAGGACGCTTCGCTCCGACCTTCGACGCCGACGACCTCCAGGTGTACGAAGCCGACACCATCATCCTGGCGATCGGCCAGGCGGTCGACGTGGACGCTATCGGACCCGACGGGCCAGCCATCTCTCCTCGCAAGACGATCATGGTCGGCGACGAGCTGGCGACCTCGCTCGACATGGTGTGGGCGGGAGGCGACGCCGCCTTCGGGCCCCGCACCCTCATCCAGGCGATTGCCGACGGGCGCAAGGCTGCATCCGAAATCCATGAGCGGTTCACCGGCGAATCGCCTGGCGATATCAAGGGTGAGCTGGTCGAGCTTCAACAGTTCCATCGCCTGACCGACACCTATGACCGCGAGGATCGGCTTGAGGTGCCGACTCTGCCGACCGAGCGCCGGGTCGGTCTGGCCGAGGTCGAGATCGGATTCACCGAACAGCAGGCCCGCTGCGAGGCGGCCCGGTGCCTGCGGTGCTTCGCCAATATCAGCCTCGATGTCAACAAGTGCGTCCTGTGCGCCCTGTGCGCCGATGTGTGCCCGCTCGACCTGATTTCGCTCGTCCCGGCCGAAGAGGTGGGCGGGCCGGTCGGGAGCACCACGCTGCTGCTTGACGAGCGAGCCTGCATCCGCTGCGGCCTCTGCATTGAACGCTGCCCGCCCGACGCCCTCTCCATGTCTGTGTGGACCGGCGTCGGAGTACCCAAGATCGGAGAGCTGGTGTGAACCTAAAAGAACGCGTCAGAGACACGACCGTCGGCCGGTCGATCTTCCGGATTCCGGACCGGGTAACCGAGCGAGACCGGGCCGCCGGTCATTGGGCCAGTTTTCTCATGCACCTCTATCCCGTCAAGGTGCGCCGGGTCGAACTCACTTTCAAGTACTCGGCATTTCTGGGCGTTGCCTCGTTGGTTCTGTTCGGCTCGCTGCTGGTATCGGGCATCTACCTGATGTTCTTCTACGTGCCGTCGCCGGCCAACGCCTACGGCGACATCCAGTCGATTCAGACCGAGGTGGCGTTCGGCCAGTACATCCGCAACGTCCACCGCTGGTCGGCGCACCTCATGGTGCTGGCCGTCGCCGCTCATATGGCCAGGGTCTTCTACCGCGGCGCCTACAAGTCACCGAAGGAATTCAACTGGGTCATCGGCGTGCTGCTGCTGGTGGTCACGCTGCTGCTCTCGTTCACCGGGTATCTACTCCCGTGGGACCAGCTGGCTTACTGGGCGGTGACGGTCGGTACCGCCATGGCCGCCTATGTGCCCCTCATCGGCGACCAGGTCCAGGAGCTCATGCTGGGTGGTCCCACCGTCGGCTCGGCCACCCTGCTCCGGTTCTATGTGCTGCACGTGGCCGTCTTGCCCGTGGCTCTGGTTGCCCTGGTGACGGCGCATCTGTGGCGCTGGCGCAAAGATTCGATGCTCACCACTGACGCCATCGGCGATCCGGACGCGCCCGTCGCCAAGTTGCAACCGGGACTGGCCATGACCGCACCCGCCAACGGTGAGCCTGTGGTCGTCGAGGGCAAGCGAGTGCTAGGCGTTGTTCCCGGGAAGCCGGCGGCCGGAGATCGCAAGGTGCTATCGGACGACGACCCTGTCATGGTGTGGCCGCACCTGCTGGTCCGGCACGCGGTAGCGGCGCTGGCGGTGCTGTTTGTTGTGCTGCTCATCGCGCTCACCTTCGATGCCCCGTTGCGAGAGATCGCCAACCCGACCAACACCCCCAACCCTGAGAAGGCGCCGTGGTACTTCGCCGCCCTCCAGGAGCTGCTGGCCCACTTCCATCCCCTAGTAGCCGGGGTCCTGGTGCCGGGGGCCATTGTGATGGGACTGATGGCGCTTCCCTACCTGGACCGCAACCCGCGGCTCACCCCCGAGTTCCGCCGCATTGCCCGGATCACGTTCACCATCTTCCTGGTTATCTGGATCATTTTGACGTTGGTTGGATTCGCCTTCCGAGGGCCGAGCTGGTCCTGGGTGTGGCCGTGGCAGGAATGGCATGGTGAATTATGAGTGACGCCCTCGACAGACGGGCCTTCCTGGCCCAGGGATGGAAAGTGGGGGCCACCCTGCTGGCGGCGGCCGGAGCCTGGACTACCTGGGACCTGCTGAAACCCCGGTTGGGAGCGGGCTTTGCGGCCAAGGTGAAGACCGTGTCCCCAGACCAGGTGCCGGCCAATACCGTCCTGGAGATCCCCGAGGCCCGCGCCTACCTCACGAAGATCAACGGCGAGGTGGTCGCGCTATCTGAGAAGTGCACTCATCTCGGGTGCCGGGTCCCATTCTGCGACTCGTCCGGTCAGTTCGAGTGCCCCTGTCACGGGACCGTGTTCAACCGGGCAGGCGACCATAAGACCGGGCCTGCCCCGCGGGGCATGGACATGTACAAGGTGGAAATCGTCGACGGAGTCATTGAAATCGACACCGGCGAGACAATCACGGGAGTATCGCCCGGGACCGAGACCATCAATGAGCCGCCCCGTGGCCCGGCGTGTGGAGAGAACCATGCCTGAACGCCCCATCGACGAAGCCCTCGAGCAATCAACCAACAAGTGGATGGCGTGGGGAGTCGGCATCATGCTGGCGATGGCGCTCATCTTTCCGGTGTACCGCTTTTTCGAGCCGTCGAATCGAGACGCCGATCGGGAAGCTCAGCTGGGCTTCCTGGCCGAGCAGGGGGCCGACCTGTTCTCCGGCAACTGCACGGCCTGTCACGGCATCGACGGAATGGGCGGGACTGCTCCCGCCCTCAATTCGAAGCAGTTCCTGGAGGCGGCCAACGACGAGCAGATCTCGGCGTTGATCTCAGTCGGAGTTCCCGGCTCCCAGATGAGTGCCTACTCGCTCGATTTCGGCGGTTCGTTGACACTCGAGCAAATCCAGGCCGTCACCACCTATCTGCGGGGGCTGGAAGAGGAAGCTCCCGACTTTCCCAACTGGCGCGACCCCCTCGGTCTCACCGAGGGCGGTTAGGTCGAAGCTCCGAACCGGCTGATGGCGGGATACCGGTCGACGACGGCCTAATCTCCGATCCCTCTGCAACAAGAAGGCACAATTCCATGACGACACCAATTGTGCGCGTCGAAGGCATCTCGAAGACATTCGGTGACACCGTGAAGGCGCTCGACAACGTCACGCTCGAATTCGAACCGGGCATCATCTACGGCTTGCTCGGCCCGAACGGCGCCGGCAAGACCACGCTGATTCGCGTGCTCACCACCCTGCTCCGTCCCGATTCGGGGCGGGCCGAGGTAGCCGGCGTCGATGTGCTGGCGGATCCCAAGATGGCTCGCACCAAGATCGGCCTGGCCGGGCAATTCGCCGCGGTCGACGAATACCTGACGGGCCGTGAGAACGTCGAGATGGTCGGGAGGCTGTACGGATTGTCAATCGCCGACTCCAAGCACCGCGCCGCTGAAGTGCTCGACCGCATTGGCCTGGCCGATGCCGCCGACCGGCAGGTGAAAACCTACTCGGGTGGCATGCAGCGGCGCCTCGACCTGGCCGCCTCGCTCACCGGCCGACCAGAAGTGCTTTTCCTCGATGAGCCGACCACCGGTATCGACCCCCGCAGCCGCATCGACGTGTGGGACCTCATCGGTGACCTGGTGAAGGGCGGCACCACCGTGCTGCTCACGACCCAGTATCTCGATGAGGCTGATCAACTGGCCGACCGTATCGCGGTCATCGACGAGGGCCGGCTCATCTCCGAAGGTACCTCAGACGATCTCAAGGACACGCTGGGCGGTTCAGTCATCGAGTTGAGCGTTCCCGAAGATCGACAGACCGAGACCATCGACGCGCTCCGGACCATCTCCGGATCCGAGCCGTTGGTCCACACCATGACCCGTGAGATAACGATTCCCGCCATCGACGGAGCCAGGACACTCACCGAGGTGGTGCGGACCCTCGATTCGGCTTCGATCATTCCCAACGACATAGCCCTTCACAAGCCGAGCCTCGATGACGTGTTCCTGACCCTCACCGGTCACGCCGCCGAGAGCGAGACACTGGACGAAGGACCACCACCGACCGGCCGCAGAGGTCGTCGCAGGAGGAAATCATGACCGCAGTCATCGCACCGACCAAGCCGGGACGGGTGGCGGCGTCGCTTCCACGAACCATTCGCGACATCATCGTGATCACCAAGCGCAATCTGCTGCGTAACGTGCGGCTGCCTCAGTTGATCGTGTTTTCGACGATTCAGCCGATCATGTTCCTGCTCTTGTTCACCTACGTGTTCGGCGGGGCCATCGGCGGAAGCCTTCCCGATGCGGCCGCCGGCGAATACGTCAATTGGCTTATCCCCGGCCTGCTGGTGCAAACCGCCGCTTTTGGCGCCGGCCAAACTGCCTTTGGGCTCACTGAGGATCTGGCCAAAGGTGTCATCGATCGGTTTCGCTCCCTCCCGATGGCCCGATCTGCCGTACTGGCCGGTCGCACCTTCTCGGACCTCATCCGCAACGGCTTCGTGATCGGTCTCATGCTCGTCGCGGGGTTCGTGATCGGGTTCCGATACCAGACGAGCTTCGCCGGGTTGCTGGGCGGCCTGGCACTTGCCATGGTCTTCTCGTTCGCGTTCTCGTGGATCATGGCCACCATCGGCCTGCTCGTGAAGAATCCCGAGGCCGTGCAGGCTGCCACGTTCCTTCCGGTCTTCCCGCTCGTGTTCGCCAGTTCGGTGTTTGTTCCCACCCAGACGATGCCGAGCTGGCTGCGCAGCTTCGCCGACAACCAGCCGGTCACCGTAACCGTTGATGCGCTGCGTGGCTTGATCCTCGGGGAGGGAGCCTTGCTGCCGGGCAGCACGGTCCTCGGCCAGGTGTTTCTGTCCCTCTTCTACTCGGGGCTCATCCTGGCGGTCTTCGTACCGCTCTCGATCCGCCTCTACCGGCGCTCCGTCAACTGAACCCGCTGGAGGGCGAGCAAACGGCCCCGCACACCATCGGGAGGCCCATCGGGGGACAACGCCTCTAGTCGCCCATCCGCAGCCGGGAGGATGCTGGCAACATGTCGCTGACGCGCCGCCGCATTGTCACCCGGGTGGTCTTCGGGGCTCTCATCGGCCTTGTCCTCGGCGCCATCGCCTCGATCAACGTGGTCATCTTCTCGGGCATCGAGGATGGCTACGAGGCCACCCCCGCCCAGGTGTTTGAGGAGAACGCGCTGGTCGGGACAATCGCCGTGCTCGTATTGGGAGCTGGTCCACTCCTCGGCGTTCTTGTGGCGCTGCGCCAACCCCCGCCCGGCTGAGTTAGAGAGAGCCCAGGAAGCCCTCGACGAGATCTCCGAACAGCTCGGGTGCCTCGAGCTGGGGCACGTGGCCAACGCCGGCCAGCAACTCGAGCCTCCATTCGGGCCGTTGCTCTTTAGCCCATCTCGCCGAGGCCGGGGAAACGATGGTGTCCTCATCTCCATGGATGAGAAGCACCGGGCAGCCGACGGCTGCCATTGTCCTGCGGAACTGATTGCGTCGCACCAGCACGCCGGCAATGGATCGGGAGGCCTGGAGGAAAGACGGGACCGCCCAATCCATCTGTTTACGGAGCCGGATCATCTCGAGATTGAGCTCGCGTCCCTCCGTTGGGAGGCTGGTGGGATCGGCCGTCACCGCCGCCAGCGTCTGGTCGAGCTGCTCTTCGGGCGTAGCCCTGGCGTAGTAGCGACTCATCGCCGCTTCCCCGACGCCGGGAATGAGGGGAACGACCAGTCGCTGAAGCGTGAACACATTGACGGCCCCGGCATCGGCGATAGGCAGCGCCGGATTGACCAGCACGAGTGCCGTCACGCTGGCCGGGTTGGCGGCGGCCTGCAAGATCGAAACGAGGCCGCCCATCGAGTTACCGATCAGAGTCACAGGCTTCTCTGGTGAGACGGCGGCGATGAACTCGTCGAGGAGGCGCTGGTTGGCCTGGACCGTGGCTTTTCGCCCGGCCGGGGGTGTGAGCCCAAAACCTGCCAGGTCGACGGCTACCACCCGATGCCGTTCGGTCATCCGGTGGGCGACGTGCAGCCAGTTGAGGTGGGACCCACCGAGGCCGTGGACCAAAACGAGGGGAGATCCCTCACCGCCATAGTCGGCGTAGTGAACGGGGCCATCCAGATCGATGATCTCGAGCGTTGGCATGAGGCGACGTTACTCCGACTCGCCGGTATCGCCGCCGCCAACGAGCGCGACAATCGTGTCTCCACTTCCGGCGCCGGCCAGCGGATCGGCCGAACCGCTCAGGACGATCGAGAGCCGCCCCCCGGTCCGGACGATGAACAGCGGTATCGCACCCTCGTTCGAGGCGGCGAAGTCCTCGGGCGTGTACTCATCGCTGAGCGTCGTGCGCCGGATCTGGCCGTCATTCTCGAGAGCGGACGAAAAGGCGTGATAGTCGAGCTCGGGGTGGAACAGAAAACGGCCTCCCAGATCGGCCGCCGGATTCGAATCGATGCCGGCGGGCAGTTTCTCCGCGTGGAGCTGATACACGTGAGCGCCTCCGAATCCCTCGGCAAAGTGAGCGCTCGCCAGCGTGTTGACGTCGTCATTGGGCGTTAGAGCGAGCAGACGTCCGATCCCCGAGAGATCGAGATCGAGCTCCACATCGCGGTCGAGCAGGTTTCCGTAGAACGACCGGAGCTCCTCCATCCGCGCAACGTAGTGGTCGCGCCGATTAGTCGTGGCGACCACCACCGTGACCCCTGCCGCAGCCAGGGCGCGGCCGATGGCGCGCTCGACCGGCCCCGCTCCCAGAATGAGGGCGCCTTCCTGATGGCGCTGGGCCAGCCCGAGGCGCCGGGCGAGCGGGGCCATACCGAGCCCGTAGATGACAACGGTTCCGACGATGACCGCGAACACAAGCGGCGTGATCTCCTCGGCTCCCACTACACCCTCGGCCTGGAGCTCGAGGGCGAAGACCGAAGCGATCGACGCCGCCACAATCCCGCGCGGCGCCACCGACCCGATCAGGATTCGCTCCCGCCAGTCGAGCTTTGAGCGCCAGGTGGCTACCACCACGACGAGGGGCCGGGCCACCAGCACCAACCCGAGGATGATGGCGACGGTGGCGGCGAGATTCAGGTCTAGCTGATCAAGATCGAGGCGGGCGCTGAGCACGATGAAGAGGACGCCGATCAACAGAACCCTGATGATCTCTGAGAAGCGAACGATTTGCTCGGTCCGAACTTGTCGATGATTGGCGAGCACCAGCCCGAGAATGGTGGTCGCCAGCAGGCCGGACTCGGCCGCGAACTCGCCGGCCACAACGAACGCCAGCAGAGCCGCGCTCACCCCGAAGAGGGAGAGCAGGTGTTCGGGTACCCAGTGGCGACGGAGAGCGACGATGGCCAGGACTCCCACTCCGACGCCGACGAGACCGCCCGCCAGTATGAACTGGACGACCTCCCAGATGACCTGGCCAACGTCGGGGTCGAGGACTCGATCGACCAGCAGCACCTCGAAGGTGAGGACGGCCAGGAGGGCGCCGACCGGGTCTATGAAGATGCTCTCCCACTTGAGGATCGATGCAACCGATCGGCTCGGGCGGGCCTGGTTGAGGAGCGGTCCGACCACTGTAGGCCCCGACACCACCAGGATGGAGCCGATCAGGATGGCTACGCCGGTCGGGATATCGGTGAACAGCACCACCAAGGCGGCGGCGATCACCCAGGTGATCAGGACTCCAACGGTGACGAGCAGCCACAAGACCCGCTGCTGGCCGGCCATCTCCTTGAGCCGCAGGCTGAGACCGCCCTCAAACAGAATCAGCCCGACCGCCAGAGCCACCGTGGGGGCGAGCAGGTCTCCGAACAGCTCGTCGGGATCGAGGATGTCGAACACCGGGCCAATCAGGAAGCCGGCGCCAAGCAGCAGGAGAATCGATGGAATCCTGAACCGGGCACCAATCCATTGGGCCGCCACCGCCAGCAACACGATGCCGGCAAGCTGGACAACTGGATCGTCAAACATCTGAGTGCCTCATTGATCTCCGATGCTAGGTCCACGGCGTTTCGGACTGGAACGTCGATAATCGAACGCGGACTTCAGACCCGATTGTCGCCTACCGAAACAGGGAGTGGGAAAAGGAGCCACATGGCAGCTGCCCCCTCGGATACCAGAACCGGAAGGGACCCGTACGTCGACTTCCTGCGGGCCTTTTCGCTCGTGGTGGTGGTGATCTGGCATTGGGTGTTCACCATCCTCGTGATAACCGAGAGCAAGGTGGCCCCGCTCAACCCGATCGGCTTCCTGAAGGGTATGTGGGCGATGACCTGGGTACTCCAGGTGATGCCAGTTTTCTTTTTTGTGGGCGGGTTTGCCCATCGCCGGGCCTTCGACAACTATCGGCCGGGGACCTCGCGGCGCTTCCTGGCCCGGCGCATGCGGCGGCTCCTCCCGCCGGTTGTCGGGTTGATTGGCGCCTGGGTGGCGCTCGGGTTCGTGCTGCGGGGGGCCATCGACGCCGAATGGGTATGGCCGGCGGTGATCCTCGTGCTGTCGCCGCTCTGGTTCATCATCGTGTATCTGGTCCTGGTGGCAATCGCCCCCCTGGCAGTTCGCGCCCACTGGAAGTGGGGCGAGCTGGTGATCGTCTGGCTCCTGGGTCTCGCCGCCGTCCTTGACGTCCTCCGCTTCACCCACGGCCAGGGCTGGGCGGCCTGGATCAACTTCCTCGTCATCTGGGGCCTGGCCCACCAGCTCGGCTTCTTCTACGACCGTCTCATCGTGGCGCCCCGCCGGACCGGATGGGCGCTGATGTGGAGCGGGCTGTTCGCCCTCATCGCGCTCACCAACATGGGCTTCTACCCGCGGTCGATGGTGGGTGTGCCGGGCGAGCGCTTCTCCAATATGGGGCCCCCGACCCTGGCCATCGTGGCACTGACCATCCTCCAGATCGGGGTGGTGCTGTTGATGCGTGACTTCGTCCTCGACCGGCTCGCCACCGATGAGCGTTGGAAGCGTCTCTCGGCGTGGGTGAACGCCAATTCCATGGGCCTCTACCTATTTCACACGACCGGAATGGCGCTGGTGGTGGCCGCCCTCTACCTGGCCTTCGAGTACTTGCCGCCGGGGGAGCCGACTCTCGGGTGGTGGCTGACCCGTCCGGTCTGGATCATCGGGCCTGCCCTTGCCACTTACCCGTTTCTGCGCCTCTACCGCCGGGTGATGGCCCGGCCGGCGCCGGCCGGGTCCGGGGTCTCCTCACCGTAGGATTCGCCGAAAGATCCTGGAGGGCAACGTGAGCGCACTGGCAGGCAAGACCCTGTTCATTTCTGGTGGCAGCCGAGGAATCGGGCTGGCCATCGCCAAGCGAGCAGCCGCCGACGGCGCCAACGTGGCGCTGATTGCCAAGACGGCCGAACCGCACCCGCAGCTGCCGGGAACCGTGTACACGGCCGCCACCGAGATCGAGGAAGCGGGCGGCCAGGCACTCCCGATTGTCGGCGATATTCGGTTCGACCATCACGTCGAGGACGCCGTCGAAAAGACGGTCGAGAAGTTCGGTGGGATCGACATTTGCGTCAACAACGCCTCGGCCATCAACCTGTCGAACACCGAGTACCTGTCGATGAAGGTGTTCGACCTCATGCAGAACATCAACACGCGGGGAACCTACCTGGTGTCGCGTTCATGCCTTCGCTATCTGAAGGAAGCCGAGAACCCTCACATCCTCAACCTGAGCCCGCCGCTCAACCTGGACCCGAAGTGGTTCCAGAACACCCTTGGCTACACGATCGCCAAGTACGGGATGAGTATGTGCACCCTCGGCATGGCGGCCGAATTCGCGCCGGCCAGCATCGCCGTCAACAGCCTGTGGCCCAGGACGCTGGTAGCGACCGCCGCGGTGCAGAACCTGCTCGGCGGCGAGGAAGCGATGAAACGCTCCCGTCGTCCCGAGATCGTCGCCGACGCTGCCTATGAGATCTTCACCCGCCCGAGCCGTGAGGCGACCGGCAACTTCTACCTCGACGACGAGGTCCTCGCCGAAGCCGGCATCACCGACCTAGAGCCCTACAGCTACGTCGAGAACGCCGAGCTGCAGCTGGACGGGTTCTTGGACGGGTAGCAACGCCTGCGGCGTGTCTACCCGTCGTCACCGGTCACCGGTCACCGGTCACCTGTCACCGGTCACCGGCCCCGAGGTGGGCGGGGTGTTTCTTCCCCTCCATGAGGTGAGGGGGCGAACCCTCCGGGTTCGGCCTCCGACGAAGGAGGAGGCGGGGTGGGGGAGACCGTGAACCTGAGGACTCAATGCCTCCCCCCATCCGTCCTCGCCGAAGCGCCGAGGCCACCTTCCCCTCAAGGGGAAGGAAGAAGAGAGGCGCTTCGGGCGCTATCTCGACGATGAGGTCCTCGCTGAAGCCGAGATCACCGCCCCAGCTGCCGAGGTGCTGCGGGGCAGTCGCTACGTCGAGGCCGATCTCGGCCGGGTGCTCGATGAAGCTCTCGAGCTTCCGATCCGGGACCTGGAGGATCCGGCGGTCGACGAGTTCATCCAACTGCTCGAACGAGCCGTGCGGCTCGCCGCCTAGCTGCGATCAACCGACAAGGCGGGGCCTGTGGGCCCCGCCTTGTCGCGCTCAGGCCTCAATACCGTGCCACTCGTTGAGGGTGGCGGCGATCCAGGCTTCCGCCTTGGCCGCTACCTCGTCTGCGTCGCCGGGAGTGCGAGGGATCGGGTCGCCGAATCTGATCATGACGGTGGTGCCAAACGGGACCGGCTTGAGGTTGTGGCGGAGCAGCTTCCAGGCTCCGTCGACCGCGACGGGCACCACCGGCAGTTGGTCGGCGCCTTCGAGGAGGGCCCGGCTTCCGGCCCGACGAAACGTCTTAAGGCGACCATCCCGACTGCGGGTTCCCTCCGGAAAGATGGCGACGCTCACGTCGCGCCGCTGGGCGGTCTCGGTCATCTCGGAGATAGCCGCCACCGCCTGGGCGCGGTCCTTCCGGTCGATGAGCACGTTGCCGCCCCACCGGAGGTTGAGCGAGATACTCGGGAGCCCCCGCCCGAGCTCCTTCTTCGCCACATACTTCGGGAAGTTGGTAAACAGCAGTCCGCCGATGAGGACGATGTCGAACATGCTCTGATGATTTGAGATGATGGCGTATCCGGTGCGGGGCTCAATGGCGGGGGAGCGCTCGACCCGAATGCGGGTTCCGCAGATGCGGAAGCAATTCATCAGGGTCCGCTGCAACGCCGCCATGACGTACTCGAAGCCGCGCAAGCTGAAGGGCCGAACAAGTCGCCCAACGATGTCGTAGAAGACGAGGGTCAGCCCGAAGGCGAGGAGGAACGGGACTGTGAATACCCAGTCAAGGACGCGGCGCATTCCTCGACTCTAGGATCGATGGCGACGCCTGGCATCCATTTGAATGAGGGCAAACGCAGTGGCAGCGCCGATCCAAGTCGTGTTCGATTCCAATGATCCGGCCCGCCTGTCCGACTTCTGGGCCCTGGCGCTTGGCTACGTTGTCCAGGCTCCCCCGGAAGGATTCGACTCATGGGATGACTGGGCCCGTGCCATGGAGATCCCCGAAGAGAAGTGGAATGACGCCCGCGCCCTCGTTGATCCCGACGGCATTGGCCCTCGCCTGTTCTTTCAGCTGGTGCCGGAGGGCAAGACCGCCAAGAATCGCGTCCACCTCGATGTGAACACCGGCGGTGGACATCACGTCGAACGGCGTGAGAAAACAGAAGCAGTTGAAGCCGCCGTGGCCCGGCTGCTCGACGCAGGAGGGACCTTCCTCGAGCGCTTCGATCGGCAGCACGAATACTGGGTCGTCATGGCGGACCCGGAAGGCAACGAGTTCTGCGTCCAATGAGGGAAATGCCGGCCGGTCGCGCCGCAAAGCCGGCCACTATCCTCGGACGATGTCCACGGATCAATCAGCCCCGCCACCCAAGGAGCTCCTCCTCGACGAGCTCGATGAGAAGTTCGCCGCTTTTCAGGCATTCCGCAAGAGTGACACCGACGCCGCCATCCTGGGTGACCTGGGTGCCCAGGACGATGTCGACCGGGAGATCGTCCTCGAGCTGTCGTCGCCGTCGCCCCTCGGCCATCCCGACCGATTCTCCGAATCGCACAGACTGGTAGTCCGAGCCCTCGAGGTGCTCGACCGCAACGGGGGCCGTTCCGTCAAGGTGCGGGGGGCCGGCCCGCTCAGTCCGATCGCCGCCTTTCTCGTCCAGCAAGTGGCGACGTTCATCATCCGGTCCCATCAGGGCTCGGTGGCCGACAAGATGCTCGACCTGTATGGCCGACGGGAGGCAAACGCCCGGGAGGACGACCCGAGCCGCTACAGGCTGATGCGGGCCCGCATGCAGATGGAGCGCCTCAAGCCCGGCTTCAAGCGCAACGCCCTCGGTGTCCCGCTGTTCGTGGTCGGCGGGGCGGTCTTCTCAACGCTCCTCAGCCTGATCCAGCAGGCCATCGTTTCGGCATTACGAGGGACGGCGGGGCGGGTTATCGCCACCGTCGTGATCGGCCTCATCATGCTCGGAGTCGGATGGATCATCCTCCGAGGAGCGGCCGTGGCCCGCCGCCGAATTCATCTCAGTCTGGACGGCCCGGTCGAAGCCCTCTGGCAGACCATCGGGCGCTGTGGAAAGCCGCCCCAGGACCCGTCCCGCACCTTCGCCCTCATCGCCGTCATCCTGGCTCTCCTTCCCTGGATCTTGATCCCCACCGGTCTGCTGGTAAGCGGCATCGCGGCGTTGTTCTAGGCGCAATGTCAGAACGCACCCCGCCCGAGTCTGTAGGAGAGGACGAGCTGACCGTCTCGCCGCTCGAGCTCTTCTTTGACCTGGTCTTCGTCTTTGCCATCACCCAGGTGGCGAGCCTGCTGCGGGCCGACCACACCCTGGCCGGCTTCGGACGGGGAGCCCTGATCCTTGCCATGGTGTATTGGGGCTGGTCGCTGTTCACCTGGGCGCTCAACGGCACCGGCACCGGGCGACTCCTCGTTCGTGTCGGTCTGCTGGTCGCGATGGCCACCATCCTGCTGATGGCCGTGGTCATTCCCGACGCATTCGGAAGCCGGGGCGGGTACTTCGCGGCCGCTTACTTCCTCTACCGGATCATCGGTACGGGCGTGTATTACCTGGCGGCCGATTCGACCCAGAGAGCGGCGCTGAGCTCGTTCTTTCCGGTTGCAACCGTCGGTGCACTGGTCGCCCTGGTGGGCGGCTTCGCCGGAGAGGAGATCCGGCCGTGGATCTGGCTTGGCTCGCTGGTGATCGATTTGGTGGCCACCCGGGCAGCCGAGCGGGCCGATTGGCACATCCAGGCCGGGCATTTCGCCGAGCGATACGGCCTGCTCGTGATTGTCGCCCTTGGAGAGACGGTCATCGCGATCGGGGTGGGGTTGAGCGGCGCTGAGGTGAGCCTCGCGCTTGGCGTCACCCTGGTGGCGGGTTTCACGGCGGTGGCAGCGTTGTGGTGGTCATATTTCGACTGGGTGTCGGTCCGCGTAGAGGCGCACCTCCGGTCACTCGTGGGCATTCCGCAAGGTGCCTTTGCCCGCGACGCCTACACGTTCGTCCACCTGCCACTCATCTCCGGAATCGTTCTCTTCAGCGTGGCCCTCGAGGAGATCGCCGCCTATCCCGGCGAGCCTCTCGAGGCATATGGGCGCTGGGTGTTGGCCGCCGGGATCGGGTTCGTACTGTTCGCGTTCCTGGTTGCCGCCTATCGGGTGGCGAGACGCCTTCCGATCGAGCGCCTGGTGGCCGCCGCCCTCATCGCACTCACCGCTCTCCTGGGCGGTGGCCTGGCTGCCAGGACGCTGCTCATAGTGGTCGCGCTCATCCTGGTCGTCGCCCTGTTCGTTGAGACGGTTCGATGGAAGCAGGCCAACCCGGAGGAGTACGCCCGTCTCCGCTGACGGGTCCCGGTTTCGGCCGGGCCCGCGTAGGCTGGCACCTCAGTAGGGGAGGGAACGGATGCATATGACGAGACGAACGTTCCTGCGGGATCTCGGACAGGGGACTTTCGCAGTCGCCATCCTGGGGGTCGGCGTCCTGGCCTGCAGCTCCGACAACGGAACAGAGCCGACGTCGGGATCCGATTCCTCAACGACGACGGGCTCCGGACCGGCCGACACCTCGACGACCGCACCGACCTCCTCGACGGCCGCACCGACGGGCGGTACCCCCTTGGCTGTCAGTTGGGAACGAGTCAACCTCGGCGGTGTGTCGGCCTACATCCTCGTCCGGGCCGGCGAGGCGGCAGTCGTGGACACCGGCAATCCCGGTGACGCCGGCGACATCTCCGCCACCCTCGATGGCCTCGGCATCGGCTGGGATGATGTTTCGACCGTCATCCTCACCCACCTTCACGGCGATCATGTTGGCAGTCTCGGCGATGTTATGGCAGCAGCCCCCGATGCCATCGGTTACGCAGGCGAGCCGGACATCCCGGGAATTCGGTCGCCGCGGACGCTCACGCCGGTCGGCGACGGAGACACCGTGTTCGGCTTGGAGATCATCGCCACGCCCGGCCACACCCCCGGTTCGATCGTCGTTCGGGACCCGGTCGCCGGCCTCATGGTTACCGGCGATGCCCTGCGTGGAGAAGCCGGAGGCGTGATCGGACCAAACCCGAGGTTCACCGAGGACATGGCCCTCGCCAACGAGTCGGTCAAGAAATTGGCCGCGCTCCAATTCGAGACAATCGTCTTCGGCCACGGCGATCCGGTAGTCGGTGGCGCCTCTGATCAGGTTGAGGCATTGGCCGTCTCGCTCTGAACGCGGGTCTCAGCCACCAACAGATCACGCTCCCGTCCTTGGATTCAGGCTGCCGGTCGCGGCCCGTTCCGGGTTGGCTGCGCATATGGAACCGATGATCGACATCGGGTGTACATTGAAGGTGTGAGGAAGGTGGCCTTCTGGGCGGGTTCCGAATTGCACTGATTCTGCTGGCCGTTGCAGCGGCAGGTAGCTGTAGCTCGGAAGGTGATGCCGTTACCTCCACGCTACCGCCGCCTACAACCCGTGGTCCTCCGTCGAGCACAACCACCAGCATCATCGCGCCCGTATCGGTAACGTCCCGGCCAACAACCACCCAAGCCCCGGTCACTACCACTATCCCAGCGACGTCAACAACCTCACCGACCACCACTATGCCAGCGACGTCGACAACCTCACCGCCTACCACTGTGTCGACTACGACTATCCCACCGGCGAATAATCCTCCGATCCTCGACACACTGGTGGACCAGAGCACCAACGAGGACGCCCCGTTCAGTATCACCGTCACCGCGACGGACCCGGACCTCGAGTTCCTGACGATGAGTGCCAGTGGCGTCCCGTCGTGGGCTTCGATCTACGACGACGAGGACGGAACTATCACCATCGCGGGCCGACCCAGTTTCGATGACGCCGGAGACTCGGTGGTGACAGTACAAGTTGCCGACCCTGACGGGGCGACTGGTTCGGGGTTCTTCACCGTCACGGTTGTGAACGTCAACCGGGCCCCCTACTTCATCTGGCCGGTCATGCGACAAGACTCAGTGGGTGACGACGTCGATTTCGTTGTGCGGGCGCTCGATGACGACCTTGACGTTCTCGCCTGGTCGGCCAGCGGGTTACCGCAGGGCATCACCATCAACCCCGCCAACGGGGTCATCTCCGGAACGATCGGGGCCGGAGCAGCCGGTGTCTACAGCGTGCCGGTGACGGTCAGTGACCCCTGGGGCGGGATCGCCCTCGACACCTTCCTGTGGAAGATCTCCGGGTGATCCCGACATCAGGATCGGGCGACCCGGTCGCGGGTAGCGCCTCCGACCAGGTTGCGACCCTGGCCGGCACCCTCTGAGCCCGGGTCTCAGCCGCCCAACGCAACCCTTCCCGACCGGTGCGGGCTACATCAGCCCTCCCAGCCGGTCTATGCGCTGTCCGGAGTCTCTGTTGTCAGCGCCTGGTCGATGGCGACGGTGCGAAGCGCCTCGTACATCGCGGACTTGCGGAGTGGTCGGGTTGGCAGCGGGAGTTCGAGTTTGACCGTGCCGTCTCCTGCGTCAGAGCGGGTTGCTCCGATTGCTGTGAGGGATTCGATGACCTGTTCGTTGGAGGACGAAACGTAGGCACGGAAGCGTTCGATCCCGTTTTCACGGGCGGCGTCGATCAGAGCTTGGAGGAGGATGCGTCCGAGACCTTGTCGCTGGCGGTCGTCGACGACTGCGAGGGCGGCTTCGGCAACGGTCGGTTCGTTCGGGTCTCGGACGTACCGGGCGATGCCTACGCCTGGGGGGTCGGGGGCATCGAGGGTCTCTGCCCCCCAGGCGAAGTGGTTGTTGTAGTCGATCTCGGTGAGGTAGGCCAGGTCCGATTCGCTGAGGGTGGTTCTGGCTTGCATGAAGCGCAGGTATCGGGAGCGCGACGAAAGCCCCTTCCAGCCCTCTGCGAGGCGGCGTTTGTCCTTGGGTGCGATAGGGCGGACACGAACGGGAGTGCCGTCCTTTAGCTCGGCGGTGAAGGCGAGATGCTCGACGAACTCGCTGACACCCTCACGACCCTCTTGATGTGACATGCGAGCATTGTTGCCAGAGCAGGTGATTAGCACCAATCGCGCCGCCAGGGCCGCGTCGCAGCTCATGCGGTAAGTACGACTGGCGCCCGAGAGAAGCCGGCCCGACAAGAGGTCGGTGCGACGGAACTGGATAGGGTGACCCGATGCATTCCGATGTGACAGTCCGTCCGGTGAAGCCGACGCTCCGTGGGTGGCAGCACGCCGCGATGTTCCCGATTGCCACCGTTGCTGGAGTGGTGCTCGTTGCCACAGCGCCCACCACGGCCAGCCGCATCAGCTCGGCGGTATTCATATCCACCGCAGTTTTGCTCTTCGGCGTGAGCGCCCTTCTCCACCGGGGTACATGGTCGCCGAAGCTCGAGGCGCTGCTTCGGCGTATGGATCACGCAAACATCTACTTGATCATTGCCGGGACATACACCCCGTTCGCGGTTCTGGCGCTGCCAGAAGACCAGGGCAAGCTACTCCTGGCGATCGTATGGACGGGTGCGCTGGTCGGTGTGGTGTTCAGACTCTTCTGGACCGGTACCCCCCGATGGTTGTCCACGGCGCTCTACGTGGTCGTCGGTTGGGTAGTGATCTTCTTCATATCCGATCTGGTCGAGGAAGCCGGCGCGGGCGTGGTGGTGCTGATCGCTGTGGGTGGCATCCTCTACACCCTCGGTGCGATCGTCTATGCAACCAAGCGTCCCAACCCCTCCCAACGGAGGTACGGCTTCCACGAGGTGTTCCATTCACTGACGATCGCAGCGTTCACGGCCCACTACATCGCGGTGTGGAGCGTCGTTCACTAATAGAGACCCATCGGGAGACTGCATCAAACGAGACCCGCACCTGACGACTCATGTTGAGCGGTGCTTGGTACGCTCATCCCGTGTTCGGATACATCGCCGTCGGGGTTCTTGCAGCTCTCTTGTTTCTCGCTTCGGCCGTGATTCCACGATGGGCTGGGAGGAGAGGCTGGGTCTACAACAAGCACAATCCCAGGCCCCGCGGAGGTGGGACAGGCCCCGGAGTTTTCGATCAGCTATTCCATCCGAGTATCGAACACGTGATCAACGAGCAGTCATCGGAACACGGGCGGGGCGATCAGGCCGAATCCGGTGAACCAGACGGTCGATAGGGCCGCAGGCGGCGTGGGTGAACGTCGATCACCCAAATATGCCGCTCGTTGCGGGGACTAAACCACTCTCGTGAATCCTAGGATTCGTCACATGACCGCCGACATTCTGGCATTTCTGGCTTTTCGGGCGGCCGCCGAGAGCATCGAACAGGCCACGATGGGCTCCTTGCCCGAGGGCACCCTCACGCAGTTGGGTGAATGGGCGAAGTCGGACGGTTGGTGGAACCGGGAGTGGGCAACGGCCCGTGAAGCGGCCGACACGCTCGAAATAGGGCTCGAGGACCTGCGATCCATGGTGGATGCCAAGGAACTCGTCGGCTATGACGTGGAGGGGACGCTCCACATCCCATCGAGGGATCTCGCGGTCGCGGCGTGGGAAAAGGCGAAGGCGAGAGTCGACTAGCACGACCCGGCTGGAAGGCCTCCGTGACCGCGTCGGCCCAGTTTCCTCAGCTACCGACGTCGGCCTGGGCGAGGAGGTAGCCGCGGGCGCGCTCGGCCAGCGGGAAGCGGTTGACGAGATTCCAGAATCGCCTCGTGTGGCCCGATTCGACGAGGTGGGCGAGCTCGTGAATGACCACGTAATCGATCACCCAGCCGGGGAAACCGGCCAATCGGTCCGAGATCCGAATGTGGCCGGTGTCGACGCTGCAGGAGCCCCAGCGTGTGTTCTGGCGGTTTGACCAGTTGATGGCGGACGGTTCGGGAAATCCGAACCGGTTGGCCAGGCTGGCGGCCTTGTCGACAAGGTCGATCTCGCGGGTGTCGGATTGGCGCCGAAATCTCTGGGACATGACCTCAACCCAGTGTGCCTCCTCGGCCTTGGTCATGGTTGCCGGGATGGCAACTCGCAGCGTGCCGTCGACCAGGCGGGCCTGGACGGTCTTGTGGCGGCGGGCACTTCGTTTCACTTCAACTCGCATGTCGGCAACCATATCGGCCCGGTGTGACAAGCGACCGATTCGGCGGGCGGGGAGTATCGTTCCGATCCTCACTCATGCTGTTTCCAACGATTACGTTCGCGACGTTCTTCCTCGTCGTCTTCCTGGCCAACTGGTTCCTGATGCCTTTCCCGACCCGGTGGCGCTGGTTCATGCTGGCGGCCAGCTACTTCTTCTACGGTTTCTGGAACTGGCGGTTCGTAGGCTTGCTCGTCGTCTCAACCCTGGCCAATCAGTTCTTCGCCGTCAGGATCGAACAGTCTGACGAAGAGCGAGCCCGCAAAGCGTTCATTGCCGGGGCGGTGGCCGTCAACCTGGGACTGCTCGGCTATTTCAAGTACTACGGCTTCTTCGTCGAGTCGGTCAACTCAACCCTCGATGCGCTCGGGATGGGTGGATCGTTGCCGCTTGCACAGATCACGCTTCCGGTCGGGATCTCGTTCTTCACATTCCAGGCGCTCAGCTACGTGATCGACATCTACCGCCGCAAGCTGGCGGTGGCTCCGCCACTGGACTTCGCCGTTTATCTGGCGTTCTTTCCCCAATTGGTGGCCGGGCCGATCGTGCGCGGCACCGAACTGCTGCCCCAGTTCCAGGAAAAGCGGGACCCCCGAAAGATCGACGCCTCGCGGGCCTTCTACCTCATTGCTATCGGGCTGGCCAAGAAGGTCGTCATCGCCGACTTCCTCGCCAGCAACCTCGTCGATGCCGTGTTTGCGAGTCCGGGTCAATACGGCAGCCTCGAGATCCTGGTGGCGGTCTACGCCTACTCGATTCAGATCTACGCCGACTTCAGTGCGTATTCGGATATCGCCATCGGGGTGGCACTGCTGCTGGGCTTCCGGTTCCCGGACAATTTCAACGCGCCGTACACGGCGGTCAGCATTCAGGACTTCTGGCGACGCTGGCACATGACGCTTTCCCGGTGGCTGCGCGACTACCTCTACATTCCCCTCGGAGGCAACCGGGGCGGGGGATGGTTCACTCAACGCAACCTCATGCTGACCATGCTGCTGGGTGGGCTGTGGCACGGTGCCGCCTGGCGGTTCGTCATCTGGGGCGGCCTGCACGGCCTCTGGCTGGTGTTAGAACGCCAGCGTGCCCTGCGATCAACCCCGGCCCCCGACACGGCCGCCTCCCTGTTCCGTCGCCGGTTCGTGACGTTCCACCTGGTCAGCTTCGCCTGGATCTTCTTCCGGGCACCGTCGCTTTCGACCGCCTGGGAGATGATCCGGCGCCTGGCCACCGAATGGGGCGGGGGAGTCGACGCCATCACGATCCCCATCCTCCTCGCCATCGCGGTCGGCCTCGGCGCTCAGTACGTGACGAGGGCCAGGGTCGAACGGGTCCTGGTCGGTTTCTCCCGGCTGGCACCGGTTGCCCAGGGTGGCCTGCTTGCCCTTTCACTGTTCGCCATTGACGCGCTCGCCAACGAAGGTGTTGCCGCCTTCATCTACTTCCAATTCTGATGACCGCTACCCAGCCCACCCCGACGCCGCAGCCCCGCCCGCTGGCGGCCGGCCATGTCCTGATCGTGATGGTGGTGGCATTGCTGGGTGGCGCCTTGCTCAATGCCCAGGCGATCCTGCGCACCGCTGAAACGCAGGAGCTCGGGACGAGCCGCAGCGTGGGCCTGGCGTTCGCCGAGCCGCTGGCGTCGGTGAGCTCATTCCTTCAGCTCGACGTTCCACGTGAGACGGTTGACGACGCCCTCGGACGGGGCGGCCCGCGTCGCGACACGAGCATCGCCATTGCCACCACCACGACCACGCTCCCCGTCGCCCCTGAGGCCACTACTACAACCACAGTGCTCCCGGCTCTGCGGCCGGTCACGAATACGGCTCCGCTGAATCTCTGGATCATCGGTGACTCATTCGTCGAGCTGTTCGGGCCCGCCCTCGTCAATCGAAGCGCCGACACCGGAGTGATCGACGCCACCGTCGACTTTCGCTTCATCTCGGGCCTGAGCCGTCCTGACTACTTCGACTGGCCGGCCTACGTCGCCGAGCAGCTCCCGGAGGTGAAACCGGATGCTGTCGTCGTCCAGTTCGGCGGCAACGACGCCCAGACCGTGGCCATCGGAGGTGAACGATTCGACCTGGGGACCGATGCATGGGTCGATCTCTATGCCATTCGGGTGGCCGAGATGATGGACATCCTGGTGACGGGGACCGAGCGGGTCTATTGGGTCGGGCTCCCAATCATGGAGTCAGAAACGTTCACGGCCAACGTCCTCAAGATGAATGCGGCGTATGAATCAGAGGCCGCTCTTCGTCCCAGCGTGACGTTCATTCCGGCCTTCGACCTATTCAAAGACGAGAACGGCCAGTTCAACAACTACCTGGACGGCAAGCACATGCGTTACGCCGATGGCGCCCACTACACCTGGAACGGCGGCTACCGGCTGGCCGACGCGGTGCTGCCTGCCATCGCCGGGGACTGGCAAATCCTGCTGCCCTAGATGCAGAGCCCGTCGTCGGTAACACCGCGGGCACACAGCGATGTGGCCTCGACGCTCTTGAGCGAGAACCCGTCGCCGCTATCGGTCGGCTGCCCAAAAACGTGGAGGCGCAGACCCCGCACCGAATCATCGGCGAATCCGACCACGTCGTAGATCACCTCACCGAGATCACCGACACTCGGCTCGCCCGACATGCGCACCCTGAGCGGGCGTTCGGTGGCGGGGTAGGACTCGGCAACGATGAGACCGAGTTCGGTCATGGTCTCGGCGATCGGTGTTTCACCCAGCTTGGCGATGATCTGTGAGGTGATGTCGTCGGTTGAGCCGAGCGGCGCCAGATAGGTGGAGCTGGCCCATCCGGTCACGCCGAGGGCGGTTACCTCGTACCAGATCGAATTCGGGAGCGCCTGAGCCCGGCCGTTGGCGATAACCCGGTCATAGCGGGCCGGCATCTTCTTGAGAACCTCGAAGTCGGTACCCGGTCCGGCTCGCAGATTGAGGACATCGTCGAAGGCGACGGCGACGACGCTCAGAACATCTCCTGAGGCCGGCCCGATGTCGATTGGCTCGCCCGGCAGGGTGGTGGTTGTTGGACCGGGCACCGTGGTCGGGGTGGTGGTCGAGGTGGCTACTGCCGTCGTCGTGGTGGTGGCCGCGGCCACAGTCGTGGTGGTGGCCGGTGAGGCGGTCGTCTCGGTGGCATCGGAGGAGTCGTCGCCCCCGCAGGCGGCCGCCACGAGCGCGAGGGCTGCAGCGACTGCAATGGCCCGGATCGGTGTGGCGCGAGATGTCATGGTGTCCTCTGTGTTCTACTCGGCGCTGAGACGCTCGCGTTGGCAAGCGTGGTTCCCCACTACTCCTCACCCCGCATTTGGCGGCGGGTCTTGGCGATGAAGTACTTGGCCTGGGGATGGTGGCAGATCAGTGCCGACGTCGACTGCTCGGGTTGGTATTGATAGCCGGTTTCTTCGCCGACGGTGATGCCGATCCGGTCGGCACCCAGCAGCGTCGCCACCGTCTCATTGTCCTCAAGGTCGGGACAGGCCGGATAGCCCCACGAGTAGCGGCCGCCCCGATATTGCTGCTTGAAGAGGCCGCCCAGCGACGGCCCGTCCTCATCGACGAACCCCCACTCGGTCCGAATCCGCTTGTGCCAGTACTCGGCCAGCGCCTCGGCCATCTCGACCCCGAGCCCGTGGAGGAGCAAATAGTCGTTGTAGCGGTCGGCCGCGAACAGCTCGGCGGTTCGCTCCGAGACTCGTGACCCAATCGAAACGAGGTGAAAGGCCGCATAATCGACTCCGGCGTCCATCGGACGGAAGAAATCGGCGATGCAAAGAAACGGATCCTCGGGTTGACGGGGGAACGAAAACCGGGCCTGCTCCCGAGTTCGATCGGCGTCCTCCCAGATGACGAGGTCATCGCCGTCGCCGTTGGCGGGGAAGTAGCCGTAGACAAGCTGGGGCGTCAGAAGATCGTCGGCCCGCGCCGCCGCCAGCTGCTCCCGGAGCATTGAGCGGAGCCGGGCCTTGAAGTCGGCATCCGTTTCGCCGGCCTCAGGTCGGTACTGCCACTGGTTGCGGAAGAGGGCGGTCTCATTGAGGTAGGCCGCCACGTCATCGATCGGGATGCCCTTGACGACCCGGCTCCCGGTGAAGGGCGGGACGAAGACTTCGTTGTCGACGCCAACCGATGGGGCGCGGGCCGGCCGCGCAACGGGTTGCGGCGTTTCGGGCTCGGACGAGCGAGCGGGAAGCTGGCGGCCCCGCAGCCGCTCGGGTTCCGGGCCCGCTTCCCCGGCGACGATGTATTGCATGGCGTCGAGGCCCGCAAAGGCGTCCTTCCCGTAGTAGACCCGGCCCTGGTACCGATCCTGGAGCTGATCCTCGACGTATGAACGGGTGAGAGCGGCCCCGCCCAGCAGGATGGGAATGTGGCTGAGATCGCGACGGGTCAGTTCGTCGAGGTTGTCCTTCATGATGAGGGTGCTCTTGACGAGCAATCCGCTCATGCCGATGGCGTCGGCCTCCACCTCCTGGAACGTCCGGACCATGTCGTCGATGTCGACCTTGATGCCGAGATTGTGGACCTCGAAGCCGTTGTTGGTGAGGATGATGTCGACCAGGTTCTTGCCGATGTCGTGGACGTCGCCCCGCACCGTCGCCAGCACGATCGAGCCCCGGGTGCTCGACTCTTCCTTCGCCATCTTCGGTTCCAGATAGGCGACTGAGGCCTTCATCGTTTCGGCCGATCGGAGCACGAACGGCAGTTGCATTTCTCCAGACGCGAATAGCTCGCCGACCGTTTTCATCCCCGACAGCAGGATGTCGTTGATGATGGCGAGTGGGCCGATCCCGGATGCGAGGGCTTCGTCCAGGTCGTCCTCGATACCGGGCCGGGAACCGTCCACGATGCGCTCCCGCAAGCGCCGCTCGACCGGCCAGCCGCTCCGGTCCTCCACCTCGGCGGCTTCGACGACGACATCGGCGAACATCTCCAGCAACGCCTCGAGCGGGTCGTATCCCTCGCGGCGCCGGTCGTAGATGAGATCAAGGCACACCCGGCGCTGCTCGTCGGGAATCTTGTTGAGGGGGAGCAGCTTGCCGGCGTGGATGATGGCGGAGTCGAGGCCGGCTTCCACGCACTCATGGAGGAACACTGAGTTCAGCACCCGGCGGGAGACGGGGGAGAGGCCGAACGATACATTGGAGACTCCCAGAACGGTGGAGACCCCCGGAAGCTCGGCCTTGATTCGAGTGACGGCCTCGATGGTGGCGATGGCGTCACGCCGCAGATCGTCGCCGCCGGTGCTGAGCGGGAACGTCAGCGGGTCGAAGATGAGATCGGATGGCTCCAGTCCGTACCGGTTGACGGCGAGATCGTGGATGCGATGAGCGATCTCGAGCTTCCAATCGAGCGTCCGGGCCTGGCCCTTCTCGTCGATGAGGAGGCAGATGACGGCGGCACCGTGTTCCCTGGCAAGTTGGAACACCCGGTCGAGGCGGGATCCGGGCGCATCGCCCTCCTCCAGGTTGGCCGAATTCAGGACGCTGCGCCCGCCGATCAACTCGAGGCCAGCCTCCATCACCTCCGGTTCGGTGGAGTCGAGGACGATGGGAACCGTGATCTCGGTCGCGAAACGACCGCCGAGCAGGTTCATGTCGGCCACGCCGTCGCGCCCGACATAGTCAACGCACAGGTCGAGCAGGTGGGCCGATTCGGTGACCTGGGCTTCGGCAATGCTGATGCAGGCGTCGACGTCTTCCTCCAGCAGCGCATCCCGGAATGCCCGCGAGCCGTTGGCATTGGTGCGCTCACCGATGATGAGGAACGACGTGTCCTGCCGAAACGGAACGCTCGAATACGTAGATGCGGCGGCGGGAGTATGGATGGGGGTGCGTGGGGCGGGCGTCAGGGGCCGACACCGGTCAACTACGGCTTTCAGATGGGCAGGGGTGGTCCCGCAGCACCCGCCGATGACGTGCACCCCGAACTCATTGACAAACGCCTCGAGGTGGCCGGCCAGAGCCTCGGAGGTCAGGTCATAGGCCATCTCACCGTCGACCACCTGAGGCAGCCCGGCATTGGGGATCACCGAGATCGGCATCCGCGAGTTCTCAGACAGGTAGCGGAGGGGCTCATACATCTCGGCCGGGCCGGTTGCGCAATTGATCCCCACCACGTCGGCCCCCATGGCGTCGATGGTCGTGAGGGCGGCACCAATCTCGGTGCCCGGAAGCATCCGGCCGGTTAGCTCGATCGTCACCTGCACCTGGAGCGGCACGTCTCGCCCTGAATGAGCCATCGCCCGGCGAGCCCCGTTCATGGCGGCCTTCACCCCCAGCAGGTCGAATTGGGTCTCGATGAGGATGAAGTCACAACCGGCATCGAGAAGGGCGGCGGCCTCGATCTCGTACCCATCGCGGAGCTCGGCGTACGGTATCTGGCCGAGGGAGGCGAACTTGGTGCCCGGTCCCATCGACCCGGCCACCCAGCGGGGACGCCCATCCCGGGCAATGAATTCGTCGGTCACGCGACGGGCAATCGCCGTGGCGGCGGCCGCCAGCTCGTAGGTTCGATCTGCGATCCCGTACTCGCCGAGGGGCACCGGGAAGGTTCCGAACGTGTTGGTCTCGGTGACGTCGACGCCAACCTCGAAGAAGGACCGGTGAACGGTCTCGATGACGTCCGGCCGGGTCACGCTCAGCAATTCGTTGCACCCCTCGAAGGCGGGCCCACCGAAATCGTCTAGAGAGAGATCGAATCCCTGGAGCGATGTGCCGGTGGCGCCGTCGAGGATGACGACCGAGCCGGAATGAACGGCGTCCAGGTAAGAACTCACGTTGTGTGCTCGCATTCGGTCATAACTCCTCGTTTCTCGAAACGCTCACGGAGCGCCTCGAGCGGAGGGGACCGCTCGGTGGCAGCTCATCGATCAGGCATTGGCACCGTGCCTGAGGGCCGGTTGCCGCGGTTTCAAAGGGCCTGTCCCTCCACCGCTCGTGATAAACGCTTCGTTGTCTCGATCATCGTAGCCTCAGCCGTGGTTGAGACATTGCGTTCTCTGTCCGGGAGGAGTAACTTCCCCCACCATGACCTGGCATATGTGTCGCTGTGAATGCTCTCGGGTGGGCCACCCGGGTGCCGGCGCCTATGCCTCGCACTCCTGACCAGACGAACCACCTCGAGAGCCACCAGCCCTTCGTCTGACAGCCAATGCACCAGGACCGAATCACCGATCCCGTGATGAAGAGGAGTACGAAATGAGACAGGACACCCAGCTGGTACGGGGAGGGCTCACGCGCTCAGGGTTCGATGAGACCGCCGAAGCGCTCTTTCTCACCTCGGGCTACGTGTACGAGTCGGCCGAGCAGGCGGAAGCTTCGTTCGCCGGCGACGTAGATCACTACCTGTATTCGCGGTACGGCAACCCCACCGTGACGATGTTCGAAGAGCGTCTGCGAATCCTCGAGGGGGCCGGGGGCGTGTGGTCGACGGCCTCGGGCATGGCGGCGGTGTTCTGGTCGATGGCGGCGTTGCTCGAGCAAGGAGATCGGGTGGTCGCCTCCCGCGAGCTCTTCGGGTCGTGCTTTGTCATCCTCGACGAGCTACTCCCACGCTGGGGGATCCAAACCGACTTCGTGAACGGTGCCTCGCTCGAAGAGTGGGAACAGGCCCTGGCCACACCCGCCAAAGTGGTGTTCTTCGAAACTCCCTCGAACCCGATGCAGGGCCTGGTGGATGTGGCAGCCGTTTCCGAACTGGCGCATGCCGCCGGGGCCACCGTGGTGGTTGACAACGTCTTCGCCACGCCGATCCTTCAAAAGCCTCTCGAGCTCGGTGCCGATGTGGTCGTGTACTCGACAACCAAGCACATCGATGGCCAGGGCAGGACGATGGGCGGGGCGATCCTCGGGAGCGCCGAGTACGTCGAGGACCGGCTCAAACCGTTCATGCGCCACACCGGTCCGACGCTGAGTCCCTTCAACGCCTGGGTGCTTGTCAAGAGTCTCGAGACGCTGGCGCTGCGGGTACGACACCAGACGGCGTCGGCGCGGGCGGTGGCCGGCGCACTCGAGGGGGCAGCCGGGGTGAATCGGGTGTGGTATCCAGACCTCCCCTCGCACCCGCAAGCCGATCTCGCCGCCAAACAGATGGCGGGAGGCGGCACGGTGGTGACCTTCGAGGTCGCCGGAGGCAAGGAGGCCGCATTCGGAGTCCTAAACGGCACCCGAATCATCGACATTTCGAACAACCTGGGCGACAGCAAGTCGCTGATCACTCATCCGGCCACAACCACCCACCGGCGCATTGGCCCCGAGGCGCGAGCCGCCGTTGGAATCACCGACGGCGTCATCCGGGTGTCGGTCGGCCTCGAAGATGTCGAGGATTTGATCGAGGATCTGACGACCGCACTGGGGCGCCTGTGAGCACCACCCGAGTCGACGTCAACGTTCCGCGCTTCAACCAGGCGATGGTGGCCCTCCTGGTGGGAATCGCTTTCGTTCTCCAGTGGTGGCCGCTCGTGGCCGCGACGGCGGTGGTCCTCGGGGCGACTCGATTCGGGGGACCCAGGTGGGGCGCCTTCACACGAGCCTATGGGCGTTTGATCCGGCCCCTTTTGGCAGGACCGATTGAAACCGAACCGGCCGATCCGCCCCGCTTCGCCCAGTTGCTCGGTTTCCTGTTTCTCACCGGGTCGAGCGTTTTGCTTCTGGCCGGGTTCTCGGTGGCGGGGTGGCTGATCGCTCTGGGCGTCTTCGCCCTTGGGCTGCTGGCAGCGACGACACAAATCTGCGTTGGGTGCATCATCTTCCAGCGGGTTACCGGCTAAATGGAGCTGCAGCTCGTCCGACTGCTGATTCTTGCCCTCGTAGGCGGTGGTGCCTGGCTCGGCGTTGCCATCTGGCAGCGGCGCCGCGGACCGGCCATGCTCCCGCTACCGGCCGGGGTGACACTGTTCACCGGACCGGGGTGCAGGCTGTGCGGGCCGGTCGCCGATGCGATCCGCCGGGCCGGCGTTGAGCCACGGCTCGCTGAGATCGGGTCACTCGATCTTCCCGGCCCTCCCATTCGGTCGCTTCCGGTGGCGGTGGTAGTCGACGGCACGGGCGCAGTGATCATGCGCCGGGTCGGGCGCGCCGCCCTGGAGGATGCGACGGCCATCGCCGAGCGGTCGATGGCGCTTGAGGCGTGACCATGTGGAGGATCGAACCCGCCGGGACCTCCACGCCGCCTCCGCCCGGTTGCGGCAGCCTCTGCCGGCCGGCTAGGACTGCATCAACCGGACAAACCGATCGACGCCGATGTTGCCACCCGACAGGGTGACGCCGACTCGCTGACCGGTGACATCGACCTTTCCGGCCATCACGGCCGCCAGCGCTGAGGCGCCACTCGGCTCGAGGACCACGTTCAAGCGTTCGAAGACGAACCGCATCGCCGACACAATCTCGGGGTCGGTCACGGTCACTATGTCATCGACTCGCTCCTGTATGACGGCGAAGGTCCGCTCACCGACAGAGGTGGTCTGCTGTCCGTCGGCGATCGTTCGTGGTGTTGGGATAGTGACAATCCGTCCCTCCTGCAGCGAACGTCGGGCGTCATCACCGGCTCCCGGTTCGACGCCGACAACGCGGGGCGGCGCAGCCTGTGCCTTGGCCACGGTGGCGCAGCCGGAGATGAGACCGCCCCCGCCCACGCACACCATGAGCGTGTCGAGGGGAGACACCTCGGCGAAGAGCTCGAGGGCCGTGGTGCCCTGGCCGGCGATCACATCCCAGTGGTTGTAGGGCGGTATCAGGGTCATGCCCCGGTCGTGGGCCAGGGCATCGCCGAGGGTGTCCCGCTCCTCGGAGTACCGGTCGTAGGTAACGATCTTGGCTCCGTAATCGCGGGTGGCGGCAATCTTGAGAGCGGGAGCATCTTCCGGCATCAGGATGACGGCCCGAACGTCATGGAGGGCGGCGGCCAACGCCACCGCCTGGGCGTGATTGCCCGATGAATAGGTGGCGACGCCACGCGCCCGGTCGAGGGCCGGAAGGCTGGCAATGGCGTTGAAGGCCCCCCGGAACTTGAAGGAGCCGGTCCGCTGAAAGCATTCGGCCTTGAGATACACCTCGGCGCCAACCCTGTCGTTGAGGGTTCGACTGGTCAGCACCGGCGTACGGTTGGCCACCCCGGCCAGACGGTCGGCGGCATCTTCCACATCGTCCAACGTCACCATGGTTTCAGACACGGGCGCAGGCTAAACCGGTAGCTCGCCGAAATACTCGATCAGCTTCTCGTCGGCCCGCTCTGCAAACAGGATCTCGGCAACCTCTCGCAGCCCTTCGGAGGTACGGACTTCCTCCTCGGGGATCACCTGGGTGATCTTCGACCGACGCCGCAGGAAGTCCTCCAGCTTTGTCACCATCTCGGTACGGGCCGCCAGATGGAGCTCGACCCGCAAGTAGTCGGCGCTCTTCATGATGTCCTCACCCATGGTGGGGTCGTGCCCGATGGCGTCGAGCATCTGGAAGGCTCGACGGCCGTACCGCCGCCACAGCCGGTCTGTCAATGACTCAACCTGGGGCTTGTGGCGCAGGTCGTCGAGCTTCATGAGCCGGGCCTGTCGATAGAACTCGGCCCGGGTGGCGGGAGCCGGTTCGCCATACCACCCGCCGGTGTCGTCCTCGAGCGGGACGCCAAGCTTCTCAACCGCTTCGGCAACTTCTTCCCCGATATTCAGGCAATCGGTGAGCTTGCCCCCGAACAGGGTGATGACCTGGCGGGCGCCGTCTACTTCGACCTCGTGCTTGCGAGAGAGCTTGGTCCAGTCGACGTCGGTCTGATCGCCACCTTCGCGCTTGACCACGAGCGGCCTGACTCCTGAGCGATCGGCGATGACGTCGGCGGGGGAGAGGGGCCGCTCGAGGTCGAGCCGGGTGTTGATCTGGGCGAGCAGGAAATCCCGGTCCTCTTCGGTCACCCGGGTGTACGGAGTATCAACCCTCGTGTCGGTGGTGCCGATAACCGACCGTCGACCCATCGGAATGACGTAGAACAGGCGCCCGGTGTCGTCGAAGAAGGCCAGCACCCGCTCGTGCTCGGTGAGGCGCGGGACCACCAGGTGGATGCCCTTTGAGTACACAATCCGATGGCCGGTACGCGGGCCCAGGTCCTCGTTCAGAACATCTACGAAGGGCCCGGCCGCATTGACGATGACTCGCGCCTGGCAGGTGATCTCGGCGCTCCCATTCTCGGTGTCCCGCAGTGTGGCTCGCCACCCGCGGTCGTTGCGTTCCGCCCCAACCAGTTCCACGTAGTTGGCGGCGGTAGCACCGACGTCCATTGCCGATCGGATGAAGCTGAACACGAAGCGCGAGTCGTTGTCGGGCAGATAGGCGTCGTAGTACTCGATCCCGCCCCGAGCGCCGGTCGTGTCGACGACCGGCTCGATCGACTCGATCTTCTTGGCCGACAGGTACCGGGGCCGGTGGGTCCGGAAACTCCCAATTGCCCAGTAGGCCAGCGATCCGAGAGCCGCCAACCAGGGAGGAAACGGCGACGTCTTGTCGAGCGTCGCCAGGAACCCGATCGGCTTGATGTTGTCCGGATAGGCCTTGATCAGCCGGTTGCGCGACACGCACAGCTTGCGAACGAGGAAGAACTCGTAGCCCTCGAGGTACTTGAACCCGCCCCAGACGAGGTTGGAGGATTCCTGGCTCGTGAAACCACCAAAGTCCCCTCGATCGACCAGCGCCACACTGGCTCCCCGCCCGGCCAGGACGGCGGCCGATACGGCGCCGTTGATCCCACCCCCAACGATGAGGACATCAAAGGACCCGCCGTCCATCTGGTGGATGGCCATTTCGCGTAGTGCCATGCCCTGAGGCTACCGATGCGGCGGCGGTGGCCGGTTCGCCCGGTATCGTCGGATCGGACAGGAGACCGATTAGGCATGAAAACCATTGGATTGCTCGGCGGAATGAGCTGGGAGTCCTCGATCGAGTACGAACGACTCATCAACACCGAAGTGCGCCGCCGCCTCGGAGGCACCCACTCGGCCGACCTCCTGATCCGCTCATACGACTTCGCCGCCATAGAGGCGCTACAAGAAAATGACGATTGGAACGGGGCAGGCGCCCTCCTGGCCGCCGACGCCGCGCAACTGGAAGCGGCCGGAGCCGAGCTCATCGTTCTCTGCACGAACACGATGCATCGGGTTGCCCCGGCTATCGAGGCGGCCGTTACCGTGCCGTTCCTTCACATCGCCGACGCAACCGCCGATGCCATCGAGCGGGCCGGCCTGACCCGGGTTGCGCTGCTCGGCACCCGCTACACCATGGAGCATGACTTCTACCGCGGGCGTCTGGCCGACCGGGGCCTCGACGTGTCGATTCCGACCGGGCTGGAGCGAGCCATGATCCACGAAGTGATATTCGATGAGCTGGTCCGTGGCGAGGTAAAGCCTGAATCGCGCGACAGGTTCCTGGCGGTCATCGAGCGCATGGTCGGAGACGGAGCAGAAGGTGTCATTGCCGGTTGTACCGAGATCGAACTGCTGGTTGCCGCCGGGGACGTGGCCTGTCCCTACTTTCCGACCACCACGCTGCACGCACTGGCGGCGGTTGACGCCGCCCTTGGCGCCTAGGAAGCCCGGCGCTGTTGAACCGCGTGGTCTTCGCGGCGGAGGAGATCGCGAGCGAAAGCGACCGGGTCGGTATCTTGGGGCAGCCGGTAGCCGATGGGTTTCGATATCCAATGACCGAGCTGTCGGGAGGTCGCGGCGCCTTCATCCCGGAGCAGTAATGCAAGATCATCGGACCACACGAACACCATTCGACCTCCTTTTGACATCCCCGTCCCACCATAGAGGACGTGTCAAGTCATCGGGTCGGTTCCGATTTCGGGTTCCGGTTGCCTCCGCTTCCCCATAGAATCGCCCCTCACCAAGGAGGCTTATGTCGGACTGGAATGCAAACATCATCGAGGAGTTTCGGGCAAACGACGGCGTCCTCGGGGGAGGGTTCGATGGCTGGACACTCCTGCTGCTCAACCACATCGGCGCCAAGTCCGGCACGTCGCGTGTGAGCCCGCTCGCCTATCAAGCGGTTGACGGCGGATACGCGATCTTCGCCTCAAAGGGCGGCGCCCACACACACCCGGACTGGTTCTACAACCTGAAAGCGAACCCGGCGACTTCGATAGAGGTCGGTACGGAAACCGTGGCGATAACCGCCCGAGAAGCGACTCCGGAGGAACGCGAGCCGATTTGGGCGAAGCAGAAGGCCGACCGCCCGAACTTCGCCGAGTATGAGGCCGGCACCGAGCGGGTCATACCCGTATTCATCCTCGAACCTGCCTAGACGTCGAGGCCTGCGAGGACCCCGTTCACGAGGCGAGCACTCTGCATGACGTAGAAGTGCACCGACGGCACCCCCTGCTCGAGGAGATCCCGGGTCTGCCTGGTCGCCCACTCGACTCCGATGTCGGAGGCGAACCCTTCGTCGGCGCTCATTACCTCCTCAGCTAAGGCGGCAGGCACCTCGCAATGGAATGTACGCGGGATGGTCACGACTTGTTGTTGGCTGGCGAGGACTTTGAGGCCGGGAATGATGGGAACTGTGATGCCCTGGCGCCGGCATTCCTCGACGAAGTTGAAGTAGTGGGCGTTGTCAAAGAACATCTGGGTGACGACATACTCGGCACCGGCGTCGACCTTCTGCTTGACACGGGCAATATCGGCCGAGAGGTTGGGCGCCTCGAAATGCTTCTCGGGGTATCCGGCTGCCCCGATGCAGAACTCAGTCGGCGATGCGTCCAGGAGCTCTTCGAGGTAGATGCCCTTGTTCATCTCGGAGATCTGTGCGATGAGATCCGAGCCGTACACGTTGCGGCTTCGGCCGTGATCGAGCCGCTTCTCGTATCCAGATGAGTCCCCTCTGATGGCGAGGACGTTGTCGATGTCGAGGTAGCGGAGCTCGATCAGGAAGTCCTCGGTCTCCTCCCTGGTGAATCCTTCACAGAGGATGTGGGGAACCGCGTCGATGTTGAACTTGTTCTGCACAAGCGCGCACACTCCAAGCGTTCCGGGCCGCTTGCGCTTGATGCGCTTCTCGTACCCGGTTGGCACCTCCTCGTAGACGACTTCGGCCGCATGGCTCGTGATGTCGATGAAGGGCGGCCGGTGCTTCATGAGATCCTCGATCAGACCGAGCAAGCTGGACAGCTGGCCGCCGCGCGTCGGTGGGATGATCTCGAAGGTGATGAACGGGTCGGCGGCCCGTTCGAGGTGTTCGGTGACTTTCATGACGCGATCACTCTACGCCCGGGCCGGGAGTCTCGTACCCGGTCATACGTCCGAGCCGGACGGGCATTGCGTTCTCAAAGGTCAAGTCCCGCACAAGCGGGAGCTCTCCCCACAGCAAATCGTGACCCTTAAGTCGGCGGATTGGACGGACCCGACGCAACCACCGCTCCTGCTCGACAGCGGTGGCGGGCCTGCGAGGCCCGGCGGTCCCGACCAGCCTGAGCGCCGGGGGCTCAATGAATCGACCCCGTCGCAACGAAGCGAACCAGAAGCGGCGTGAGCTGTCCACGGCCATGACACAGATCCGGGGGTCCCTATCGAGATTGGCGGAGAGCTGGGCCGTAAAGATGTCAAAGAAGATGCCCCGGCCCGGTTCGGTGAGAAGCACCGAGGCAATCGGAGTGACATGCGGCGATCCGTCTACCGCGACGGACGCGATCGAGTAATGGAACGAGGAGCGAAATGCTCGACGGAACATCCGGCGGGTTCCGGGCCAGTCGCGTGTGTCATGGGCTGGCGCCATAGAGGTCTCCTGTCCGTAGCCGACGATCGGTCTCGTAGCGTACCGAGGAGTCTTGCGGCCAAACCGTTCGGAGGGCAAAGGAAACGACCCCGGCTTCCACCGGGGTCGTTTCGAACGGGTGGCCGGACTAAGCGTTTGCCGGGTAACCGACTCCTCCGGATACCTTGGCGGTCACCGCCCACAACGCCTGCTGGCCTGCTGTGTGGTTGAAGTGATCCATCTCCATGATGTGGAGGGGCCCCGTCATCTTCTTCGCTTTCGAGGCGAAAAACTTGCCCGTCACACCGTCACCCTCGGCAGCCACTTCGAGATAGCGACCTGCTCCCTTGTCGATGGTGTGCGACATGCCCGGCACCAGCTTGAAGATCGGCATCAAGAGGTACTTCATGAGAAACGGGGCGTTCCGGGCCCCGTTCGTGTCGGGGGTGCTTCCCGGTGACACGGCGTTCACGGTCATGCCAGCAGGCAACCGATTCGCCAGCTCGGCCGCCCACCAGGCCACGAACACCTTGGCGGTGGCGTACTGGTTTCCCGGGTGGTAGGTAGCAGGTGGGTCCATCCGGATCTGGCTCTCGATGGCAGCCTCCAGGTCACCGGTGAAGTTCTCGGTGGCGAACGCCTCGATGTCAACTGGCTTGAACATCGGCACGTCGCCCCGGGCTGCTTCGGAGCCAGCAATGACGATCCTGGCCGAGTCGCTGAGAAGACCATGTTCGAGGAGCCGCATGGTGAGCACGTGATGGCCGGTGAGGGTCGCCGCCACGGTCAGCTCGATGCCTTCGGCGGTCCGTGAGATCTCCTTGGTGGGAGAAATGCCGGCGTTGAGAATCAGCACGTCGATCTTCCCGCCACGCTCGGCCAGTTGCCTGGCGGCTGCCTCGACGGTATCGAGCTCGGCGTTGTCGAGCGCCAGGGTCTCGAACACGTCCTTGCCGGTTCGTTCGACCAGCTCATCCCGGGCGGCGGCGCCCTTCTGCTCGGTCCGGGCGGTGATGATGACCCGGTCGTATCCCTGGCTGGCCACCTGGGCGGCGGCTTCGAGCCCGAGACCGCTGTTGGCGCCCGTTACGAGCGCCGTGCGTTTGTCCTTCATGATGGTTCCTCCTGATGTGCGTGTGATCGCTGCCAACCGTCCTTAGACACGTGTTTATTCCCACGTCTGGATGTCGGTTCGAACTCTCTGCGACGAGTCCCGCGGGCACGGCGTCGGCTACCAACCGCAATAGATCAGAACGGGGGAGTGGCGGATGAACTGTCGCACCCACAGGGGATGGAGGGAAACCCCCGCCGGCCGATACAGATGGTATGAAACGTACTGTCGCAGTCCTAACCCTCGTGTCCGCCGGATGCGCCGCGGCCACTCCGGTCCAGGGACCGGTCGAAAGCCCCCATACGCCGCTGGTGGTGTTGGAGAACTCCGGGAAATCAGCCGGACAGGTCGACGACCACTACGACGACGTCAATCGGATCACCGAAGAGCTGTTCAATCAGCCCTAGTTTTCGAGCGGAAGTCCGGCCTCATTCCACGAGATAATGCCGCCGTCGACATCCCACACCTCTGAAAAGCCGAGCTCCCGCATGATGTCCATGGTCTGGGAGCTTCGATTACCCGAGCGGCAATAGACCACGTACGGGACGTCCTTGGGCAAGGCGTCGATTTGGGAGGCGAAGTCGGCGGCGTAGAAGTCGACGTTGACCGACCCGGGGACCCGGACCTGGTTGAACTCTTCGGGAGTGCGGACATCGAGGAGCACAACGTCGGGGGCGCGATCGTCGAGAACGGCCGCCGCGGCGGACGCGGAGACAAGCTGTATCTCGGCGGTGGCGGTGGCGCTTCCCCCACACGCCGCCAGCAGCACGGCGAACAGCAGTGTCAAAGTTCGTAGTTTCATGGGCGACAAGATACCGCGCTCAGTGCGCCACGAGATGGCGCCGCCACGACGGGACCGAGCGGCGGTAGCGTAGACGCCGAGCCCTTCTCGAGAGTCACCATGCCGTCGAAAATCGCCTTCATTGGATCCCACTCCGTGCGGAAGACGAACGCCGTGCACTCGTTTGCCGGTGCGGTGGGCCGGAGTGGGCGCAGCGTCGAGGTTGGCCGCGAGGTCATCCGGTTCAATCCGCTCGGCCTCAACGAGGGCGCGTCGCCGGAAGCCCAACTCTGGGTGCTCATGGCCCAGATCCAGCAAGAGCTCGAGCTCCGCAACCGGGCCGAGGTCCTCGTGACCGACCGGGCGGTCATCGACAACTTCGCTTACTTCCTTCGTGTCACCGGGGGAGTGGACCCATTCGATGTGAAGCCCCTCATTCGCAACTGGTGCTCGACATACGACCTGTTTGTCAGACTGCTACCGGACATCCCCTTGCGGGGTGACGGGGTGCGCAGCACGAACTACAAATTCCGCAACGAGGTTGAAACAATCCTCGACGCCATCGTCCCGACCTACATCCCGGCCGCGCGCTTGACGACGATCCCGGCCTCACAGATCACCGAGGACTTCAACTGGGCAGGCCTGCTGGAACGGTTGGTCGGCCCGGATGAGGCCGACGAGCACATCGAGCCCCAGCCGGTGGTGCTGTTTCCGACCCTCTGGGACTAGAGGGGAACCGGCATCAACTCGAAGATTTCGATGGCATAGTCGCCCTTGCCTTCGCTCAGGTACGGATGACCGACGGTGAGAGACTGGGCCTCGGCCTGGTCGGCGGCCTCCACGATCGAGTATCCGGTAAGTGACAAGGCGGTGCCGGTGGTTCCGTCGTCCACCTGTGAGGTGCCGGGGCCGAACGGCGTGCCGAGGTCGCTGAGAGCTGGTCCGACCTTCTCCATCCAAGCGCCCCACTTGGCCATGACCTCTCCGGCCTGCTCCTCGGTCATATCCGACATGTCGGTGGATTCGCCTTTGTACAACAGCATATATTTCGCCATTACGCGCCTTTCGGTAGGTTCCCCGTACTGGCTGGGAGTGTAGGCGGGCGCCTGCCGGCAAGCACGGAAGATAGGGCTGCACCCATGCCGGAGGATGTACATCCCTCAGCCCGCCTCTAGCTTTACATAACGGGGATTATGGGCGGTATGTGTGGGCCCCGACCCACTACGCTCCTCGCATGGCCGACGACTGCACCCATGTTCCCGACGAGCTGCCTGATGTAGCTCCCCGTACCGACGGCTGTGAGGATTGCCTCCGGATCGGCTCGAGCTGGGTTCACCTCCGAATGTGCGCCTCGTGCGGTCACGTTGGATGCTGCGATCAATCCGAACACCATCACGCTCGCCATCACTACGAAGCTCATCCCGATCATGTCCTTCTTCGGAGTTTCGAGCCCGACGAAGCCTGGTGGTACTGCTGGATCGATGACTTCGCCTTCGAGATTGACGGAATCGGCGCTCTTCGTCCAAGCTAGATCCAATTTGCGCTACCCCGGTCGCTCCCTTCACCGGGGGCTCAATACGTCACTGTGACGTAAAAGTGGGATAGACCATCTTCGATACCATCTGTCCATCGACCGACGTAGATCCCCGCTGCATGGCATCGGCACCGCCGTGGCCGACAAGCACGGATGGATTGGAGCCTCTTCGCTCCGCCCCAACACCCGCCCTGCTATCAGACGTGTAGACGCCCCACTCCCCCACCGCCCGGTCACGTGTCGGCAAGCAACCGTTCGCCGGTAAGGTTGTCACCTACGACAGAGGGGGATTGCATGAAGCCACTGAGCCTGGTCCGTCGCCTCGTCGTAGCCGTGCTCGGAGCGTCCATCGTTCTGGTGGGGATCGTCCTCCTCTTCATCCCGGGCCCAGGCACTGTGGTCATCATTGCCGGCCTGGCCGTGCTGGGCAGCGAGTTCGAGCGGCCACGCCTGTGGGTCGAGTCCCTCCGCGGCAGGGTCCGATCCGCCATGAGTCGCTAGCGAGAGCCGACCGATCACTCAGCTCCGAGTGCCCGGGCCTCGAGGCGAAACGCCTTCGTCCTGCTAGCCGCTTCGTACAGGGTCTGAAACGCCTCCGTGTACTCCCGCAGCGTTGGTGCATCGCCGAGATCCTGCTCGGCGTCTTCCAGCGCAGCCTCGAGGAGATAGATCCGATCGCGCCATTCATCGAACTGTTGCCGGCTGATCAACACCTCATCGGGAGCCAGTCCCTGCGCAACCGCGAGACGACGAGCCTCGTAGTGCCTTTGCCGATGAGAGCGTTTGCAGAACAGACGCGGCCGACCGGGGCCGGAAGACTCGGGTAGCTGTGCCGCACACCATGGGCACCGGCGAACCTGTTTCGTCACAGTGATGATTCTGCCAGATCGAGGTCTCGGAAGTAAGCATCGCATGGCGGACGGCCGCGGGCGCCGGCAGTGATTCAACACCGCGTATAGTGGTGGCGGGCAATCGGTAAGGCGGCAGTGCTGGATCTATTTGATGCTGGGTTTGTGAATCGTTGGGCGCGTCGCGTCATCGTGGCGACAGCAATGGGAGGAGCGCTTTTCGTTGCCGCCGATGCGCTCACTGGCCCCTCGAGCCCCGTTGTGTCCACCGTGCTCGGCATCCAATTGACGACGGTCCCCGGTGACGCGGCTGGTCCGAACACAGATGACATCAGCGCTACGGCCGACATTCTGGCGGCGCTTGGCAACGGGACATCGACGACCACGGGAACGACCATTGCCTCTGACACCGGTTTGGCGACCGACACGACCGCCGCTCCGTCAACCTCGACAACCTCGCAGCCCTCGACAACAGAATCCGGAGGCGCAGCTACGACGTCAACCTCCACGAGCCTGCCGCCTGCTGCAACCTCGACGCTGCCCCCCCTCCCACCAGCCACGACGACGACGGTCCGGGCCACCACTACCTTGACCACCCAACCAACCACTACAACTACCCGACCACCCATCACCACGACCACACTCCCGCCCACGACGACAACCACGACAACTACCACGACGGTGCCACCGACCACGACAACCACATTTCCTCCCACGACCACGACCCTGCCACCACCGACCACGACCACCACCACGACAGTTCCCACCACAACTACCACCGCGACTGTTCCATCGGGTGTTGGCGTGTTCGTGAACGCCCTTCAGTCCGGCGGAGATCTTGGAGACGGCCTGTGGGAGCCTTCCGTTCAGGTCCGGCTGGCTCTGACGGACGCGGGGAGTCTCGGCGGCATCGCGGTTACGGCTCGCTGGACCGGCGCTTTCACCGAAACGGTGATTGGAATCACCAACCCAACGGGGAAGGTGAGTTTCTCCGCTCCGGCGATCAGCGAAGACACGATTACCTTCACGGTCCTGGCCGTCGAACACGCGGATTATGCGTATCGAGACGAATTGAATGCAGTGACCCAGGTGACGGTAACTCGCGCTGATGCCAACTAGCGATCAGCCAGTGCAGAGACCCTGGGGTCGATTACCCTTCGCGGCACAAACCACAACGAGTGGTGAATTGGGCGGGACACGGTGAGGGACTACGACACTGACTACCGGTATGCCGATGCGGTGAATCGGCGCGCCCGCTGGGGTGTGGTCGTCGTGGCCCTCCTCTTCGGAGTCGCATGGGCCGCCAGTGCCAGCCAGGATGACGGGCCGCCACCCAGCGTATTGGCCGGAACGGTCACGACATCATCGGCCCCAACCGAGGTAGTCGCAGCCGTCGAGGAGACCACCACAAGAACCTCGCCTCGGGTCACCACGACCACGCTTGCTCCCCAGGAATCCTCGACCACTCTGGCGTCGACCACCACCGCGCCGTCGCCGGCCACGACCAGGCCCTCAACCACCACGACAACCACCACTACGACCACCACGACCGTCCCCCCGACAACCACCACGATCCCGTCGACGACTACCACCAGCACGACTGTCCCGCCGACGACCACAACCACCCTCGCCACTCGCGACACGATTCATATCCACGATCTAACGGGCGACAGGAAACGGAACGACTCGGGCCCCTATGCGAAGATCGAAGTACAGATCCGGAACGACAACGACAAGAACCAGCCTGGAGTGCTGGTCATCGGCCGCTTCAGCGCCGGAGACGTTGAGCGGGTCGAGGGCTTCACGGGCCCGAGGGGGAAGGTGATCTTCGAGTCGGGACCCGTCGACGCCGATTCGATCACCTTCACTGTGACCGATCTCATTCACCCCGAGTACCGCTACGAGCGTGACGACAACCGTCGCGACCCCTCCGTCACCGTCGAATTCGACTGACGGACTAGCGCACTAGCGCCTACCCGGGCGGACCCGACTCCATCACGGCCGGGTCCATGTTCTCGGCGTACTGAATGAAGTTATCCCGGAACATTCCGGCCAGCTTGCGCACCTGGGCGTCGAACGCATCGGTGTCGGCCCAGGTATCACGCGGAGTGAGAATCTCGGTCGGCACCCCGGCGATCTCGGTCGGCACTTCGAGACCGAACACCGGGTCCTCCCTGAACTCCGCACCGTCAAGATCACCCGCCAGGGCAGCGTTGAGCATGGCGCGGGTATGGGGAATGCGGATTCGTGATCCGACCCCGTAGGGACCGCCCGACCACCCGGTGTTGATCATCCAGACACCAGGCTCGAACTCGTTGATCTTGTCCTTGAGGACGTCGGCGTAATAGGCCGGCGGCAGCGGAAGGAAGGGGGCCCCGAAGCACGGGCTGAACGTGGCCTCCGGCTCCACGATGCCACGCTCGGTGCCCGCCAGCTTCGACGTGTACCCGCTCACGAAGTAATACATAGCCTGCTCACGCGTGAGCCGGGCGATCGGGGGGAGCACCCCGAAGGCGTCGGCCGACAGGAACACGATGTTGGAGGCGTGCCCTCCCCGGAAATGCGGGGCAATGTTGGGAAGGTGGGCCAGCGGGTACGAGGTGCGGGTGTTCTCCGTCTTCGTGTCGTCGTCGAAGTCGGGGCGGCGCGAGTCCTCGTGCACCACCACGTTCTCGAGGATCGACTCGAACAGATTGGCGGCCTCATGGATGAGGGGCTCGTCTTCGACGCTGAGGCGAATGGTCTTGGCATAGGACCCACCCTCGATGTTGAAGACCCCGGACTCACCCCACCCCAGCTCGTCGTCTCCGATCATGAGACGGGTCGGGTCGGTGGCGAGTGTCGTCTTGCCCGTTCCCGACAGGCCGAAGATGACGGCCGTATCGCCGCGCTCTTTACCTACGGAACCCGAGGCGTGCATGCTGAGCGCACCGGACTTGGGCAGCAGGTAGTTCATAACCGAGAACACCGACTTCTTCATCTCGCCGGCGTACCGGGATCCGCCGATGAGAAGGATCTTGCGCTCAAGGCTCACACAAATGAAGACCTCGCTGCGGGTCCCGTCCACCGCCGGATCGGCATGGAGGAACGGCGCGTGCACGACACTGAAATCGGCATTGAAGAACGTCTGAACCTCGTCGCCCTGGGTGAAGACCCGGGGCAGGATGAACATGTTGCGAGCGAACATGGCATGCCAGGCACTCTCAGTCACCACCCGGATTCCGAGGCTGTACTGCGGGTCGGCTCCGGCGTAGTTGTCCTGGACGTAGAGCTTGTCACGGCCCGACAGGTACTCGGCGGTCTTGGCGTAAAGCGCATCGAACACCTCGGGCTCCATCGGCTGATTGATCGGGCCCCACCAGATCTCACCTTCGGTCTCCGGGTAGCGAACGACGAATTTGTCCTTTGGGCTCCGGCCGGTGTACGGGACGGTGTCGACAACGAGGGCGCCCTTGTGGGCCAGAGTTCCCAAGCCGGCCGCCAGCGTGTGCTCGTACAGGAGCGGTGACGGTGAGTCCCAGTAGACCTCCCCGCGGGGTTTGATGTTCAGATCATCGAGCGTTCTCATACCTCGTCCTCAAAGTCGGCATCTCAGGGGTCACCGCCCCCGATCGTTCAAAGCCTATCGCGTGCCCTATTCGCGCCCCCGATCCCGATCAGCCGGATCCACGCAGTAATGTGCCCTCCATGCCCACCTTTGACATCGTTTCAGAAGTAGACCCCCAAGAGGTAACCAACGCCGTCGACCAGGCTTCGCGCGAACTGGCCAACCGATACGACTTTCGCGGCACCGACTCGACAATTAGCGTCGTCGAGAGCGAGATCGTGGTCGAATCCTCCACCGATCACCGGCTCGAGGCGGCCATCGACGTCCTGAAAGAGAAGCTGGTCCGCCGCAAGGTTTCTCTCAAAGCGCTCAGCGGCGGGACCCCCAAGGAAGTGGGTGGCGGCCGCTATCAAGCGAGGTTCCTACTCAATCAAGGAATCGCTCAGGATGCTGCCAAGGAACTGTCCAAGACGGTGCGAGATTCCAAGCTGAAGGTTCAGGTGCAGATCCAGGGCAATCAGCTCCGCATCCAGGGCAAGAAACGCGATGACCTTCAGCAGGTCATCGCCCTCCTCAGGGAACTCGATTTCCGGCTCCCACTCCAGTACGTGAACTTCCGCGACTGAGGTGGAGTTCGGTCTCCAAACCCGCGGCTCATACGACGACGTTCGGACGGCCGCCCACTGGGCCGAGGCCAGAGGGCTGGCGTGTTTCGCGCTCCCCGATCACTACCTGGCCGGCCGCTCCCCCACCGGCGACGGGCCCGACACGCGTTCGGCCGACATTTACCCGTACCTGGGCGGCCTGAGCGTCGAGACGTCGAAGCTGCAAATAGCTGCCCTCGTGTCCCCCATCACATACCGCCACCCGGCCGCCCTCCTCAAACTCGGGTTGGCCATCGACGAGATGAGCGCCGGACGTTTCACGCTTGGGGTCGGAACCGGCTGGATGAAGTCGGAGCACGAGGTCTTCGGCTTCCCGCTCCCCGACTGGGCAGGACGATTCGATCGGCTGGAAGAGGCTTTCGCCTACCTCCGGGCGGCTCTCGACGACGGCGCCGACGGGTTCGCCGGGACTCACTACCAGCTCGAACCGATCGACCATCAGCCAAAAGCTCCCAACCTTCGTCTCATGGTTGGCGGATCGGGTCCCCGTCGAACGCCGGAGCTGGCCGGCCGCTTTGCGGACGAATTCAACATCTACTCCCGCCCGGCGGCCGATCTGACGGTTCGCATCGAGCGAGCCAACGAGGCTGCCGTTCTGGCGGGACGCCATCCTTCCTCAATCATGCTGTCGAGCGTCTCCCCCCCGGTGATCGGCCCCGATTTCGCCACCTATCGAAGGAGACTGGAATCCCTGGCGGCGGCCCGTGGGGTGGATGTTGACCGATTTGAGGCGCAGAGCCGGGCCATCGCGGTCCCGATGGGCACCCATGAAGAGGCCCGGGACACCTTTGGTCCCGTCGCCGAAGCCGGGATCACCCGCTACTACCTGCAGATCCTCGGTGGCTTCGGCCTCGACTACGCCGCCGAGGTGCTCGAGGTTCTAGGTGATGGCTAAGCGGAGGTCCGAACGACAAGATCCTCGAGCAGTTTCCGGCTCGAACGGCTGATCTCGCGGACCGCCCGGTTGAAAGTCTTCTCGTTGGCCTGAGATGGCTTTCGGTATCCAGAGACCTTTCGTACGAATTGCAGGGCGGCCGCCTCGATCTCTTCGTCTGTGATGGTCATTTCAGAATTCCGGAGTGTCTTGATGCTTCTGCACATCCGGTCAGACTATTCGACCTTTCGACACTCGGCGCGCCGGGGCAACGGTGCGCACCCTATGTGGGCGGGTGAGCCCGGTACCAGGCAACCGTCGCCTCAATCGCCGTATCCAGCGGGGTGGCGGTGATCCCGAAGGTGTCCTCGAACTTCCTGCTGTCCATCCGGAACGGCTGTTCGAACTCGTACATCATTTCACCGAGCTCTCCGGCGGCCTTGTTGAACATTCCAATGACCCGGAACAATGCCTTCGGAACGCTGGCAGTCTTGGCCGAAGTCCCGGCCGCCACCGCGATCCGGCCGACGAACTCGGCTGCCGTGAGTGGGGGCGGACTGGGAACGTGCCACACCTGGCCATCGGCCCGGTCGTCGGTCCCGAGCACGGCCAGAGCCGTGCCGACGTCGGCGGTGTACGTATAGCTGTGAGGCGCATTCGGGTCTCCGAGCACCCGGACAGTCTTGCCCGCCATGGCAGGCCCGAACACTCGAAAGTCGCCGGCCGAGGCGACCGTGCGAGGGCCGAAGTAGTCAGAAGGCCGGGCAGCCGTCACGCGCAGCTGGCCCGCTTCATGGGCTCGCATGAGCCGCTCGTGCATCTGGGCGCGCACACGGCCCTTGCGGGTATGGGCTGCCATCGGGTGGCCCTCGGTGAGGAAATCGGCTTGCGGCACCCCGTACGGGTAGAGGTTCTCGAGCGCCACCAGCTTGGCGCCGGTGGCGATGGCCGCCTCGATAACCGACTCCTGCAGGCCCGGGAACAGATCGGCCCACTGGTGATACGGAGGATTCAGAGCAAAATAGATGGTGGCGGCTCCGGCGGCGGCGTCCCTCGCGAACGCATGGTCGGTGACGTCCCCAGCGCGGATTTCGACGCCGTCGGGTAGGTCACTGCTGCCGCTGCGATTCACCGCCGCGACCGATTCGCCGCGGGCCACCAGCTCTTCAACGACGGCCGCTCCCAATGCGCCGGTTCCGAATACAACGTGCATATGCCCCCCAGGCTCAACGTTCGCTTGAGTGTAGGTGGCAGTCTTCCAAGCCGTCGCGACGACCAAACCCTGATTTCCTGTATCTTGGTGCCGTTGTGACTGACAGGATTCGCCTCGGCAAGATGACCAATCCCGTGCGAGGCTTCCTCCACGGGTCCGCCGCAGTGGTGTCGGCGGCCGGAATGGCCCTTCTCATCATCCGATCGACCCCCGACGCCGCCCGGGTCGTGAGCATGATCATCTTCGGTATCAGCCTGATGGGCCTCTATACCGCCAGCGCCCTCTATCACTCGGTCCCCTGGCGCGAGACGTGGAAGAAGCGCATGCAGCGGGTCGATCATTCGATGATCTTCGTGCTGGTGGCAGGAACGTACACCCCGATCGCCGTCAACGTGCTCGACGGTGCCTGGCGCTCAATCACCCTCACCGTCATCTGGGGTGCCGCCGCGGTCGGGATCATTCAGAAGATCGCCTTTCCCAAGGTGCCCGACTGGATTTCGATCACGCTTCAGACCACGATGGGTTGGTTCGCTATCGTCCCCTTCCTGGAACTCGTCGACCAGCTATCGGGCGGCGCCATCCTCCTCATGATCGCCGGTGGGCTTTCCTACACCATCGGGCTGATATTGCTGGCAAACGAGCGGCCCCAGTTGTTTCCCCGGATCTTCTCGCACCACGAGGTGTTTCATATCCTGGTCGTGCTTGGAAGCCTCTTCCACTTCCTCATGATTCTCTGGTACGTGGTTCCCCACGACCGGGTCTGACTGACGGTCGCGGCGATCGCTCCGCTACTCTCTTGGCTTCCCACCCTGGCCGAGAGAAGGAACGAGAAATGGCCGAAATGTTCTACGACGATGATGCCGACCCGAGCCTGATCCTCGGCAAGAAGGTTGCCATCATCGGATTTGGCAGTCAGGGCCATGCCCATGCGATGAATCTGTCCGAGTCCGGCGTCGAGGTCGTCGTTGGATTGCGGGAGGAATCCAATCGCCAGCGTCTGGCAAAGGAGGCCGACCTCGAAGTCATGACGCCCGCCGAGGCGGCCCGGCAGGCCGACGTCATCATGCTGCTCGTCCCCGACCAGCACATGGCCGGCCTCTATCAGGTCGATGTTGCTCCCTACCTCGAGCCGGGAAATGCCCTCCTATTCGCACACGGCTTCAACATCCATTTCGGAGAGATCACGCCCCCGGATGGTATTGATGTCGCCATGGTCGCCCCCAAGGGTCCCGGCCACCTGGTCAGGCGCACCTATACCGAGGGCAGCGGCGTGCCCTGCCTGCTGGCCGTTCATGGCGATGCCACCGGATCGGCCTGGGATGTCGGCCTCTCCTATGCATGGGGCATCGGAGGAACCCGGGCCGGTGTCCTCAAGACCACCTTCAAGGAAGAGACCGAGACCGACCTCTTCGGCGAGCAGGTCATCCTGTGCGGTGGCGTGTCCGAGCTCATCAAATCCGCCTTCTCGACGCTCGTTGAAGCCGGCTACCAGCCCGAGTCCGCCTACTTCGAAACGCTCCACGAGTTGAAGCTCATCGTCGACCTACTCTACGAGGGTGGGTTGTCATGGATGCGGTATTCCATCTCCGACACCGCCGAATACGGTGATTACACCCGCGGTCCTCGCATCATTACCGACGAGACCCGTCAGGAGATGCGCCGGACGCTGGCGGAAATCCAATCGGGCCAGTTTGCTCGTGAATGGCTGGCCGAGAGCGCCGCCGGGGGTTCCGACTTCCTCGCCACCCGCCGGCGTGAGCAGAACCATCCGATCGAAACGGTCGGAGCCGAGCTGCGAGCCCTCATGCCGTTCCTCACCCCCAAGGCGCCGCCGGAGGACTAGCCGGGGCGGCGCGGCACTACCCTGGCGATACCACGGCGGGCCCTCCTGCGGCCCGCAATTCCAGGAGGTATGAGATGGAAAAGGTTCGAGTCGGTGTCGCCGGATACGGGACCATCGGACAGCGTCTGGCCGACGGCGTCGACCTCCAGGACGACATGGAGCTGGTAGGCGTCGCCGACGTCAAGCCGACCCTCGGAATACGGGCCCTCGCCGAGCGCGGGATGCCGTACAACCTCTTCGCCGCCATCCCCGGGGCCGCCGCCGATCTCGCCGCCGCCGGTATCCCGGTCTCGGGCGAGTTCGATGATCTCCTCACCAGCGTTGACGTCATGCTCGACGCGACCGGGGCCGGCATCGGCGCCAAGAACAAAGAGAAGTATGTCGAGCACGGCTTGAAGGCAGTCTTCCAGGGCGGGGAATCCGGCAAGATCGCCGACGTCTTCTTCCACAATGCCAACTACGCCAAAGGGGTCGGCCAGGACTTCCTCAAACTCACCTCATGCAATACCTCGGGTCTGATTCGGGCGGTGGCCGGTCTTGACCGGGCGTTTGGCGTTGAGCGAGTCGCCATCACCATCATCCGCCGGGTAGCCGATCCCGGTGACACGTATCGGGGGCTCGTCGACGTCCTGGAGATGGACCCGATCCCGAACCACCAGGCCGTCGACCTCATGGAGATCATGCCCCAGGTCAAGGCCACCGGCCTCCTCGTCCATACCCCGGTAACCCATGGCCACATCATCACCATCGTGGCCACTCCGAAAGAGAGGGCGACCAAGGATGCCGTACTCGGAGCCTTCGAAGACGACCCCCGGGTGCGAGTCGTGAAGATCGCCGACGGGTTCAACTCGAACACCTCACTCTTCCAGTACGGTCGCATGCTCGGGAAACCGCGCGGCGATCTCTATGAGATCGGTCTCTTCGATGAGACCATCGGCATGTCAGGCGACGACATCATGCTCGCGATCAACATCCCCCAGGAGTCGGTCGTGATCCCCGAGACCATGGATGCCATTCGTGCCTCGGTCCCCATGCAGACCGAGGTCGCCGAAGCGACCGCTCTCACCAACACCTACCTCGGGCTGGTCTGAGCGGCGATGCCGCCCGATATCGCCTCGTTCGACGAGTTCGAGGTTCGGGGCAAACGGGTGCTCGTGCGGGTCGACATCAACTCGCCACTCCACCCGGCGACGAGGGAAATCGTCAACGAAAATCGCATCGACAGGAGCCTCCCCACCATTCGTGATCTGGCGGATGCCGGCGCCAGAGTCGTCATCCTCGCCCATCAGGGTGACGTCCTCGACTACGAGAACTTCGGTTCGCTCCATCAACACGCCACCAAGCTGGCCGAGAAGCTGGCCAGGCCGGTTTCGTTCATCGACGACTGCGCCGGGCCCGCTGCCAGAGCACGGATCAGGGAACTAGCCGACGGGGAGATTCTGCTGCTGGAGAACGTGCGCATCTACAGCGAGGAGATGACTTCGTTCGAGTCGACGGTCAGATTGACCGCGCCGGAGATGACCGACACCTACCTGGTCCGGAATCTGGCACCTCTCTTCGACCTCTACGTCAACGATGCGTTTGCCGCTGCTCACCGGAGCGCACCGTCCCTCGTGGCCTTTCCCGAGGTTCTTCCGTCGGCCGGCGGCCGCCTGCTCATCCAGGAAGTTGAGATGCTCGAGAGGGTTTCCGATGCGCCCGCCTCGCCCTGTGTGTTCGTGCTCGGAGGTCTCAAGATCAGCGATGCTTTCGGAATGCTGGAACGGGCCCTCACCGAGGCGACGGCCGACCGGGTTCTGACCGGAGGGGTGACCGGCGAGATCATGCTCATCGCATCCGGCCACGAGCTCGGACCGGCGGTCGACCGCTTCATTGCCGACCGGGGCCTCGACAGCTTCATACCAACCGCCCGGCGTCTCCTCGGACTGTTCCCCGAGTCGATCCTCGTACCGACTGATGTTGCGGTCGAGCAAGACGGTGAACGGCGCGAAGTCCTGGTGGCCGATCTTCCGGTCGACGAGCTCATCATCGACATCGGGACCCGGACCATCGCCCGCTATGAGGAGATCATCGGGCAGGCCGCCACGGTGTTCGTGAACGGACCACCCGGCGTTTACGAGCTCCCCGCCGGCGCCGATGGCACTTCCCGCATCTGGTCGGCGGTGGCCGGGGCAAGCGGTCTCACGGTCATCGGCGGCGGGGACACGGTGAGCAGTGCCGCCCGGTTCATCGATCTCGCCGACATCGACTACGTGAGCACCGCAGGCGGGGCGCTCATTCGGTACCTCAGTGGACAGCCGCTCCCCGTGCTGGCCGCCCTCGAGCGCCGGATCGACCCGCACCCGGCTAGGGAATGAGCAGAACTTTGCCGGTGGTGGCGCGTGCCTCGAGCGCCTCATGGGCAGCGCCGGCTTGTGCCAGTGGGAACGTGGCACCGATCCGCACCGCCAGCTGGCCGCCGCCCACCGCCGCCAGTAGCGCCCCCGAGCGAGCCACCAGCTCGGCCCGTCCGCTGATGTAATCCCCGAGTCGCGGTCGGGTTACAAAGAGTGAGCCGCCTCGGCCAAGCGCCCCGAGGTCGAAGGGAGCAACCGGACCGCTCGATTGTCCGAACAGCACCATCATCCCCCGCGGAGCAAGCAGCTCGAGGCCACCCTCGAACGTGGCCTGCCCGACCGAGTCGTAGACAACGTCGAGGCTCCGCTCCCCCACCACCGCTTCGATCTCTTCGCGAAAATCCGATTGCGTGTAGACGGTGACGTGGTCGGCTCCAGCCTGTTGTGCTAATCGCGCCTTGTCTTCGGTACCGGCTGTTGCGAAAACAGTGGCGCCACGCTGCTTGGCCATTTGAATGAGCAACTGGCCGACCCCTCCGGCCCCGGCGTGAACGAGACAGCGCGACTCGGGACCGAGGCGATAGGTGTCGTGTACCAGGTAATGGGCGGTCAAGCCCTGGAGCATGACGGCGGCTGCCGTGTCGGTCCCGATGCCGTCTGGCACCTTCACGAGACCCTCGACCGGCACGACAATCTGCTCGGCATAGCCGCCGAGGACTCCCGTGAAGACGACTCGATCGCCAACCTCGAACAGCCCTGCAGCAGGGTCGATGGCAGTGATCACCCCGGCCCCTTCCTGGCCGATCACAAACGGAAGCGCAACGGGATAGAGGCCGGTGCGTTGGTACACGTCGATGAAGTTGACTCCGCAGGCTTCGAGCGCCACCACCGCCTGGGCGTTGCCGGCAACCGGATCGGGAAGCTCGATCCACTCGAGGACGTCGCTCCCCCCGGTGGCCGCTACTTGTATCGCACGCATTGCGACACAATACCGCCGGGGAGTCCCGACGAGTGGACGGATTCGGGCACCTATGCCATGCTGATTGGCAGGAAGGGAACCGGGCTAACACGTCAGCGATGCCGACGTGGAGGTTCCTATGAGACAGATCCGACCCCGTACCAGCTATCCAGACGCGCTTCCCGGTCCACTGCCCATCGCCACGGTTGAAACGACCGGCCTTACCGTGGATTTGCGCAACCATCAAAGCCGTCACCCGTCCTACACCGACGAAGATCGGATTCGCCGCCAATTGACCGCAGTGCGAGCCGCCATAACGGCCGTCATGGATCAGTTGTCGCACCTCGTCGACGAACGAGAGAATCTCAAGGCTCAGCTCGGTTCATTGGCCCCCACCAACCACCCTGCTGCGGCTCAGTTCGGCGATGATCATTCCGTGGTCGCCTGGGGCTTCTACGACGACGATCTCTAGGCGCGCCGGGAACTCGATCCCGACCACAGGAGTTACTCTCCCGAAAGGGAGACACTCTTATGACAACGCCGTTCTACAAGCGACGCGGCCTGTGGGCCGTTGCCGCGGTCCTGGCGGTCCCGGTTCTAGCCGTCGCCTGGTACTTGCTTTCCCCGCTCTTCTTCGACACTGAGGTCAACGAGGATTTTCCGTTCGCCGTCACGGCCGAGCTTCCAGCCGGCATGGAGATCGCCGAGGCGGAAGCGGAGATGGAGAAGGCTGCCATCGTCGAGGATACGGCCGAGGAGCCGATGACCGACGAGATGGAAACCGCCGTGATCCTGGCCACGGGTGCCTTTCAGGATGTTGATTCCGTCCATCAGGGAAGCGGCACCGCTACGTTCTACGAACTGACCGACGGTTCCCGGGTTCTCCGCCTCGAAAACCTCGATGTAACCAACGGCCCCGACCTTCATGTGTACATCTCGCCGGTCGCGTCGCCCGCGACCAGCGACGAGGTCGGCGCAGCCGGTTCCGAAACCCTCGGGCGCCTCAAGGGCAACCTTGGCAATCAGACCTACGAGGTCCCGGCCGGATACAAGATCCCGCTTGATGGAAGCGTCGTCGTCTATTGCAAGCGCTTCCATGTGTTGTTCAGCATCGCCACTCTGAGCGCGGCGGCCTAGGCAGGAGTCCGGGTTGGGTCACGACGACCCGTGCACCATCCTTGCGTAGATGCTTCGTTCCTCAGTCGTGTTCCTCGCCGTTGTATCCCTTGCCGCCGCCGCCTGCGGGCGCTCGGGCGAGAGCGCGGTAACCACGACCCCGCCAATCGAGATATCCTCGACGATCGTGCCTTCGAGCACGACCAGCCCACCCTCGACGACCACCATCGCTGCCACAACCACCGTGCCCGCCACGACTATCACGACGCTCCCCCCGGATCCTTTGCAGGGCCTGGCTCTCGAGGTTCTGGCGACCGGCTTGAGCCGCCCGACGTTCGTTGCGCCGCTTCCCAGCGACGGCCGCCTTCTCGTGCTCGAAGCGATCGGCCGGATACAGGTCATCGATCCGGTCGAGGGGGTTCTCGCCGAACCCTTCCTCAACATCCGCAACAAGGTCGGGTCGGCCAGTATCGAACAAGGGTTGCTCGGGCTGGCACTCCATCCCGACTATGAAGCCAATGGCCGCTTCTTCGTTTACTACACGAACCGCAATGGCGATTCGATCCTGGCCGAATATGGCGTTAGCGAAGATCCCAATCGGGCAGTTGAGACCGCTGAGCGGATCGTGCTCGAGATCCCCCAACCCGATGAACGTCACAACGCAGGCATGCTCCAGTTCGGTCCGGACGGATTCCTCTACGTCGCCACCGGCGATGGCGGAGCCGGCGGCGCCAGGGTCAATGGCCAGGAGCCGCGCACACTCCTTTCGGCCATTTTGCGCATAGACATCGACGGTGCCGACCCCTACGCCATCCCGGCCGACAATCCCTTCGCCAACGGGGTCGACGGTGCTCCCGAGGTGTGGGCGTACGGTCTTCGAAACCCGTGGCGATTCTCCATCGATGCCGAGGAAGGCCTTCTCTATGTGGGCGACGTTGGGCAGGCGTCGCGCGAGGAGATCGACGTCGTCCCCCTCGAACCGGCCGGATATAACTTCGGATGGCCTTCCGTAGAAGGCACCATGTGCTTCTTCGAGGCCAACTGCACCCTCTCGGACTATGTGGTTCCGGTCCTCGACTACGGCCACGACGAGGGACTGTCGGTGACCGGAGGCTACGTCTACCGGGGCTCGGCCATCCCTGAGCTGGTCGGTCAGTACTTCTACGCAGACTGGGTGCGAGAGTGGATTCGCAGCTTCCGGTACGAGGCCGGGCTGGCGGCGGATTCCCGGGATTGGACCGGCGACCTTCGTCCCGGTCCAATCAACAGTTTTGGTCTCGACGCCGACGGCGAATTGCTCATCGCCACCTGGGACGGCTCGGTCTCCCGAATCGTTCCCGTTCGCTAGACCAATAGAAAGGCCGGGCGCCGGCGCCCGGCCTTTCCTCGCAATTTGAGCGCCTTAGCGGCGGCCCTGACGCTCTTTCGCCTCGTTTACCTTGAGGCGACGTCCATCGACCTCGGCTCCATCGAGGTCATCGATGGCCGCGCGACCGGCATCGGCGTCTTCCATCTCTACAAACCCGAATCCTCGGGAGCGATCGGTTTCCCGATCCATGATCACCTGCGCCGAGGCCACTGCCCCGTACTCGGCGAAAAGATCCTCGAGCTCGGCGTTGTTGACGCTGAACGCGAGGTTTCCTACGTAGATATTTACACTCACCAATCGTTCCCCTTCTCGGTCGAGCCCTATCTGGCGGCCCGACGACTACGCCCGTAACGGTAGTCCGCTTCTTGCGCCGAGAACAGCGTCAAACGCTGCCTTCCGCCCGGTTAGCGGCGGCGCCGCCGACGGCCACCGGCCCGGCGGGATAGATCGGCCATCGACGGCTTCTTGAACTCGACTGCATCGGGCTCGTAGCCACCGAGATCACTCAGGCGGGGGTCATTCGAGTACATCTTCGTGATCTCAGTGTGGAGGCCCGAGGCCCGCTGAAGTCGCTGCACGTCTTCGATCTGATCCCAGAGAACAAGGGTGACGACAATGCCGCTCTCGCCGGCGCGGGCGGTCCTGCCCGAGCGGTGGATGAAGCTCTTGTAGTCGTCCGGTGGATCGTAGTGAATCACGACGTCCACATCGTCAATATGGAGACCGCGGGACGCCACATTGGTTGCTACCAGGACCGGTACCTTGCCATTGGAGAAGTCGGCCAGGGCCCGTTCGCGTACCTGCTGGCGAAGATCACCGTGGATGGCGGCGGCATTGGTTCCCTCGCGCTCCAGTTGCTCCGCCACCCGGTCTGCGCCTCGTTTGGTGCGCACAAAGACGAGCGTTCGATCGACACCGGCGGCAATGGCGGCAGCCAGCTTCGGTTTGTCGAGCTGATGCACGGCGATGAATCGATGCTCCTGGGTATCGACCAGATCGTCCGAGGAGTCGACCTCATGGCGAATGGGATCGCTCAAGTACGAGTTGATGAGCGATGCGATGGCACCGTCGAGCGTCGCCGAGAAGAGCATCGTCTGCGAGCCACGGTCGATGTCCCGCATCACCCGGTGGACCTGAGGAAGGAATCCCATGTCGGCCATCTGATCGGCTTCGTCGATCACAACCGCGGAGACGTCGGCCAGTGAAACGTTGCCCCGCTCCATGAGGTCAATGAGACGCCCGGGGGTGGCGACCAGCACCTCGACACCGGCCTCCAGGTCCTGAATCTGGCGGCCCATGGAAACGCCGCCGTATATGGTCGCCAACCGATAGCCGCGACCATGGGCGAGCGGCGTCAACTCACGTGCCACCTGGACACATAGCTCGCGCGAGGGCACGAGCACGAGCGAGGTGGGGCGGTTCCGCTCTGCCGGGGCAGCTCTCTCGATGAGGGGAATGCCGAAGGCGAGCGTCTTGCCGGAACCGGTCTGGGCCTTGCCGCACACATCCCGTCCGGCCAGGCCGTCGGGAATGGTCAGCGTCTGGATGGGAAAGGGATCGACGATCCCGGTCTTGGCAAGGGCCGCGACGATGTCGTCGGAGACGCCGAGGTCGGCAAACGAGGCTATGACTGTATCGACCTCGTCGGTGGAGGGACTCTGCATGGGTTCTGTTCTTTCGTTGATCGGCCTCCGGCACGACTCAACGAAGCGGTAGAGCAGTAGAGGCCCGGTGAGCACGGACCTGCATGGCCGTGCACTCACCGACATCACCGTACCACCATCCGCGGTCATGGGGGGTTCAGAGGGTTCGCCGGGCGTGAAGGTGCGGCTCGCTACCCGCTGCCCGCCAGCCGATGCCCGCTCAGAACCTCGATGAGTTCGGGACAGGGATCAACCGGTGCGAAGCGTCCCCGGACGCCATGGAGAACATGCGAAGCATGTTCTCCCAAGTAGCCCGAAGGGCTACCCGCCACTGGCGGAGAAGTGCATCCAGTCTTTGAGGGTGGTCCAGTTGCCGCCCCAGGCCCACCCCAACTCGGCGAAGGCCTCAACCACGGTGTCGCCGGCTTCGATCATGCCCGGGCGCAAGTTGTCCCGATCCGTGTAGACGGAAGCAAGCTCTGGAAGGACCAGATCGCCCTTCAAATAGGGATTGTGGAATGGGTTGACGTCAACGGCCAGCCCGTAGGCATGCTGGGACCAGCTCGAGTTCCCAACCGCCGGTCGGCACACAAAGGAGGTCGTGTCGTTCCAGTCCCCGGTCGGCGGGGCATCGATCTCCTCAAGACGGATGATCCGCATCTGCTCAATAGGGAAGGCCGCCGCATGGAGCTTCTCGAAGACTCCCACCACCTCCTCCGCCCAGGCGGCATTCACGAGCAGCTCACCGGTGTGATATTCGTTGTCGAAGCCGACGTGTGACACGGTGACATATCCGAGCTCGTCGACCGTGACCGGGCAGTCCGGCACCCAGCTCGATCGGGCGAGGACGTGGGCCGGCACCGGCTGAATCGACCACTCAAATGCTGCGCCGGCCGGGGCGGGCAGATCCCGCGGGGTGGCGAGCCGACGGTCTACCAGTTCGAGAGGTGTGGGTTGCACCTCTCCGTGCTCGTCTGGCCTGAGCGGAAGCGGACGGGTGCCGAGCCAATCGGGCCGGGCAAAGGGAGAGACGGTGGTCGTGGTCGTCGGTGGAGGCAGCGTTGTCGGTGGAAGCAGGGTGGTCGTCGGCGCGGTTAGCGTGAACGCTCGAGTAGACGATGTTGCTCCGGTCGGCACCGTCGTTTGGACCACGGCCGCCGACTCGCCGGCACATCCTGCCATGGCCACCATGGCGGTGGCCACGAGCAGTCCAAGGACTTGTCGCATGGTCTGACGGTACCCGGCCCCGACAGATAATCGAGGACCCCATGCTGCCCCCGCATCGACGTATTTACCTCCCTGGTCGGTAACTTCTCCGACGACGGCTTCGAAGATCTTGGAGGCAACCGCCGGCTCCCGGTCGGATTCGGGGACGGCCGGCGCAAGTGGGTGCGCATGACGATCGAGCCCGACCGCGGCGTGCAACGCTTCTGGACGTCGAGCGGTGGAGGCGTGTGGACTCAGCTGGGCGCCGAACGGCGGTTTGACCCGATTGCCAGCCTGCACGACAGCGCCGGTCCGGTCTACGTCGGGACCGACCGACCGGGGAGCGACAACCCGTTCAGCGGCAAGCTGTACTACCTCGAAGTGCGCGACGGGGTCAATGGTCCGATCATCGCCAACCTCGATTTCCGCACACCCGATCAGATGGATGGCACCCCGGCCCGCTGGATCGACGACTCGGGGAGCATCTTCTGCGCCACCGGGAGCGGCTGGGAGCATGTGCTCTCGGACGACTGAGCAGGGCTAGCCGAGCGCCTGGAGAATCCACAGCAGCCCCATCCCCACCACGATGACTCCTGCCACGTTCTTGAGGCGCAATGCCACCAGGGCGGCCGCCACCGCCGCCAGGAAGCGAGGGTTGCCGAGCGGAGTGACGTCGATGACACCCGACTGCAGGGTCACGGCGGGTACTACGAGCGCCGCCAGCACGGCCGGGGCAACGAACCGGAGCGGCCGCTGGGCCCACAATGGCATTGGCCGGGTGCCGAGCACCCCGATGAACGACAGGCGCAGTCCGTAGGTCCCGAGCCCTATCACGACGACGACCAGCCAGTCGCTCACGATGCAACCCGTTCCGCCACCACGCCCGCCGCGATCCCGGAGAGGGCGCCGATGAGCAGTCCGAGGTTGTAGGAAGCATCGTTGGCAACAAGCGCCACCATCCCGCCAACGACGGCGGCCACCACCGTCGGCCGATCGCGCAAGGCGGGCACCAGCAGCGCCAGGAACACCAGCGGAATGGCGAAGTCGAGCGACCAGGTTTCCGGGATCGATGCCCCGAGGACCACACCGGCCATGGTGGTCAGCTGCCACGTCGTCCAGAGCGAGACTGCCGCGCCGAAGAAGAACCAGCGCTTGTAGTCGGGATCGTTCTCCGAGTCGTACCTGCTGATCGACACTGCGAACGCCTGGTCGGTGAGGATGTAGGGCAGCGCCCATCTCCACCGGGACGGGAACTCCCGAAAATGCGGTGCGAGGGCGGCGCTGTACATGAGATGGCGGGCGTTGATGACGAGGGCAGTAGCGATGACCACCGCTGCCGTCGAACCGGCGGTCAGGAGCTGTACGGTGGCGAGTTGGGCCGCCCCGGCGAAGATGATGAGCGAAGATGCATAACCGAGGCCGCCGCCCACTGCGCTCCCGGCGGCAGTGACCCCGAAGATGAGCCCAAAGGGCGCCACTCCGATGAGCAGGGGCGCCACCGACCGCATGCCATCGATCAGGGCGGCGCGTGGCGACACAGGTGCGTTCTCCTCTCGGGAACCCGTCACGGTAGCTAAAAATGATGTCGGCTAGCGGGGCACGAGGGCGATCTGGCGGGCTACCGCGATGAGGTCGCCCTCCTCATCCCACAGCACGCCGTCCTCCTCCAAGAAGCCACCGCTGATGTGCTGGGTGGTGAACCACCCCCCGATCCATCCTGGAACCGGCCGCTTGTGCAGGTGAACGGTCATTTCGATGGTCGGCACCCATCCCAGTCCGACACCGGGTGCGTTGAAGACCGATGGCGGGTGGGCGTCGGCCAGCAGCAACGCCGCCAGTGGATCGGGCGGCCGCCCATCCTGGAGCCGCATCCAACCGGCGATTTCGGCCCTGCCGACGGTTTCGGCCCCATCGGGCGGCTGTCCTCCGGCAAAACCGAGGTGATCGGGATGAAAGCGCATGCCGACCTTGTCGAAGATGCCGGGAGCCGTGAAGTGCTCGGTACTGCGACCGGCGACGCAATCCTCGACCGGCGGCAGTTCGGGCCGGCCCATTTCGTAGACGACACCCTCCCGACGGGTAGCGAGGTCCCCGAAGGTTCCGACCATCAGGGCGACCACCTTGCCTGCTTGCAGCAGCCGGCCGGTGGCGGTGCCGAGTCGGCGACCGGAGCGCAAGACCTCACCCTCGATCTCGATTGGGCCAGACGCCGCCGGCGCGATGTAGTGGACGGTCAGGCTGACCGGATCGGGATGCCCGGTAGTCGGGCCGAGGACTGCAGCCATCTGCGCCATGACGAGGCCGCCGTTGGCAATCCCGGCAAAGTCCCAACCGTCGGGAAGGTGGGCGGTCCAGTGGCCGGGAGCCACGGTCTCATAGGCGATCGCCTCGTCGAATTCGTGCACGGAAACCTCCCGAGTCGAACCTACCTGATGAGGATCTCAGCCGGCATCGATTGTTACCGTATCGGCGATCTCGACGCCGTTCACTCCGTATGGGGCATGTGTGTTGGCGTTGAGGGTGACGGTCACGTCGTGGCTCCCGGGAGCGGTCCCCGTCAAGTGGTACCACTCGCCGTAGATGCGAGCGACTTTCTCCCCGTCGACATAGACATGGGCGTGACCCTCACCGTCCACGTGGTCGAGTCCCGCCTTCTCCGGTGTCCACACCAGATGCTCCACCTCGGCGTGAATGTTGAACCCCGAGACCGGATCGGGGGTCACCGTCAGCGTCACGGTCGGAATGGGATCGGCCGCCTCGACGGGCTCTACCAACGAGTGGGCGTGGGTCGTATCACCTGGCACGTGGGTGTGGGTTGTGGTGGCAGGTTCGTTGCCGGAGCCGCAGCCGACCAGGGTGGTTACGAGAGCCAACAGGAGGAATGCCCGGCGCATTCGTGAGATGTTACGAGCTTGTGAAGGGGTTCACAAAACCGCCACTACGAGCTTTCGGGCAACCCTTCGATCTGTTCGGGAATCTCGGCCGTGTCATCGATACCGGTGGCATTGAGCCGCTCGATGATCCGATCACGGGCGGCGCCGGTGCCGAAGGCGGTCACCACATCGCCTTCGACGAGCTCGAGGTTCCCGGTCGGCACCATGACGACGCGGCCGCGCTGGACCGACACAAGCGTCAAGCCCTCCGGCCAGGCCGTCTCTTTGACGAGGCGGCCATCAGCCATCGACTCGCGCGGTATCCGGAAGTCAAAGAAGCGGGCCCCCGGATCGGTACGCAGCCTGAGTCGCTCGAGATTGAGCTCGTGCTCGGTCGAGGCACTGAGAGCCTGGTGGTAGGCATTGACGGCGCCCACTCGGCGGAACACGCCCACCAGCCTGGTCGGGTCGTTGTCATCGACCACCGGCAATCGCCCGACTCCGAGGGCCGCCATTCGCTCGATGGCAAGCGAAACCGGCGACGAAGGAGTGACCGTGGCGGGGCGCGGCGTCATGGCATCGCCCACGGTGGCGCCGGGCGAGGAATCCCCGGCCCGCTGGATATCGGCCAGGGTGATGATCCCGACCAACGCTCCCCGGTCGAGCACCGGCAAACCGTGGTGTCGCTCGCGATCAAGGAGCTCGTGGATCTCCTCCAGGCTTTGATGAGGAGCAACGCTCGTGAGATTGCGCGTCATCACATCCCGGACCAGCACCGTGTCGAGCAGATCAACCTCACCCCGGCGGGTAAGGCTGATGCCGGCTCTGGCCAGCGGCATCGTGTAGGCGCTCAGCGAGTGCATGCGATCGGCCACGAAGGTGGCGAGAGTCACGGCCAACATAAGCGGAAGGACGAGCCCGTAGTCGCCGGTGATCTCAAACACGATGAGAATCGAGGTGAGCGGCGCCCGGGCGACTGCGGCAAAGGTGGCGGCCATGCCGACGATGGCGAAGGCGCTTGGCTCGATGGTACTGACCGACCACGAGCCGTCCACGATGTGGGCAAACCCGGCCCCGAGAGCGGCGCCGATGAACAGGCTCGGCATGAAGGCGCCCCCGGAGCCGCGGGCCCCGAGGGTCAGCCCGGTCGCCAGGATCTTCAAGCCTGCGATGGCCAGCAGCGTGTACCACATGTATGTGGCCGGCTCACCGACCCCGCTCAGGAGATCTCCGATGAATCGCTGACCGGTGCCGAGAACTTCGGGATAGATGAGGCCGACGCCACCCACCGCGATACCGAACCCAATGGGTCGAACCCACACGGGACCCGGGATCTTGAGGCCTTCGGTGAGTGACAGCAGGCGAAGCAACAGGTAGGCGGCCACGGCGGTGGCCAGCCCGAGCGCCGCATACAGCAGCAGCTCCCGGGGATCTTCGAGACTGTGCGAAGCTGCCCGCAGCAGTTGCTCCTCCCCCACCAGCAGCCGGCTCGTCACAGCCGCCGACACGGACGCGATGACGACAACATTGAGGTGCCGGAGGCCGAAGTTGCCGAGAATGACCTCCATCGCAAAGAGCATCCCTGCGATGGGCGCATTGAAGCTGGCCCCGATCCCGGCTCCTGCTCCGGCGGCCACGAGGCTCCGCATCTTGTCCTCGCCCTGGTGGGCGTAGCGGGCGGCCACCGAGCCGACCGTGGCTCCGATCTGTACGATCGGGCCCTCGCGCCCGGCCGATCCTCCCGCCCCGAGCGTGGCGGCAGTAGCGACGATCTTGGTGGCCCACGAACGGAGCCGCAGCCGGCCTCCTCGCACCACAAGCGCCGCCATGGCGGCGGGCACGCCGTCGCCTTCGGCCTCGGGCGCAAGCCGGCGGGCGATGAGAAACGCCACGAGCAGGCCGAGCGGGACAGTGATGAGAGCGACTGCCTTTCCCATCGACAGCGCATCACCAAGCTTCTCGGCGCCTTCGGCCACAAGGTCGATCGACCAGATGAGAAGCGCGCTGCTGAAACCAACCAGGATTCCGACCAGAACCGCCAGGGTGAGGAAGGCGGCCGCCCCGGCGCGGTCGAACGACCCCCTGGTCAGTTCGCTGAAGCGAGCACGTGTGAAAATGGCGATGGGCATCTCGTTGTCGGGCTGTTGATCGTACCCCGGTTGACGGAGCCCGTTAGTCGTCTAGCGACTCGAGGAACTCGTAGATTTCGGTGAGATCGACGCCCGGCAGGCTTCCGGAGGGGACGCCAAGCGGGTTGAGTACGGCGGCCCTGGCGGATGGCCACGAGAGCCCGGCCCACTGCTCGGCCAGGTGAGCGGGCGGGCGCCGGCAGCATTCACCATCTGGACAATTGCTGGTGCTGCGGCGGTCGGTCTCAGAGCCGCGAAAGAAGCGGGCGTCTTCGAACCGGCATCCGACGGTAATGGCGTGGGCCGGCTCCCGGTCGAGCTCGAGGTGGGTTGCACACCAGAACGAACCGGCCGGAGTGTCGGTGTACTGGTAGTGGATGCCGAACTTGTCGCCGGAATGGAAAGCGACCCTGGTCCCCCACTGCCGGCACAATCGCTGGCCTTCGATCGACCCGTCGGGAGCGGTCGGAAACGGCACTCCCGAGTTGCCGTAGGCCTTCCAGATCACCCCGAGCTCGTCTGATCGCACAAAGTGGGTCCGGAGGCCGAGGTGCCGGGTGGCCAGATTGGTGAAACGCTGTGCTGCCAGCCGGTAGTTGATGTAGTAGAGCTCCTTGATGTCCTCGACCGAGAGACTCCGGGCAGTCTTCGCCTCCGACAGGTAGGGAGTCAGCGTCCGCTCGGGGGCGAGCACAGCCGCCGCGAAGTAGTTGGCTTCCATGCGCTGGTGAAGGAATTCGGTGTAGCTGGCAGGCGCCCCATGCCCTAGTACGAAATGACCGAGGGTCTGAAGGACGACGGTTCGAGCTCGCCTGGTGCGCATCTCGTCGCGACCGCGGATGAGGATGCGGTGACTCCGTAAATCGGCCAGAGAACGAACCGAGGTCGGGAGCTCGGCCACTTGCCGAATCTCGAATCCGAAGTGGGCGACAAGATCGGTGAGAGTGGTCTGAGGCATCGCGCCGGGACGGTCGAAGCCAATTGCGCCCAGCGCCTCGGCCGCCACCGCCTCGATGTCGGCGAGATACATGTCCTGTTCGACGAGGAAGTTCCGCAAGGTGGCATTGGCAGCCAGCGCCTCCTGGGGAGAAGCGGCCTGAACATACGATTGCTCCTTGAGCTCGGTGTAGAGCCGCACGATGTGCTCGAGGGCAGTGTCCGGCAGCCTGGCGCTCGGCTTGAGATGGGGCAGGCCGAGCTCTTGATAGAGCGGGTCCACCTGAGCCTGCTCGAGGTGAATCTCCAGTTCGGCCCGGCGGGAGGGAGCCGTGGCATCGAGGAGGTCGGCCGCCCTTACCCCGAGAGCGGCCGCCAGACCGTTAATGAGCCCGAGCTTTGGCTCCCGCTTGCCGTTTTCGAGATTCGACAGGTACGGAGCCGGCTTGCCGACAATTTCCCCGAGCGCGTCCAGGGTCATCCCCCGTTGACGGCGAAAATGGCGCATTCGCCGGCCGAATGTGAGCAAGTCGATCATAATTTCTGTCTCTCCGGCTTCTCAGGGTAAGAATAGGTGATCTTATCGAGATGTAGACTTGATGTTGGGTCCGTTCGTATAAGAAAGTGGTGTTATGACGAACAGCATGATCGAAGTCAACGGCCCGGGTGGGCCTCGCTATGACGAGATTCTCACTCCGGAGGCACTTGCATTCGTTGCCTCGCTGCACGAGCGCTTCAATCCCGAGCGTCTGGCCCGCCTCGCTGCCCGGGCCGATCGTCAACAGCGAATCGATGCCGGGGAGATGCCCGACTTCCTCCCGGAGACCGAAGGCGTTCGATCAGGCAACTGGCACATCGCCCCAATCCCGGCCGACCTCGAGAACCGCCGGGTCGAGATAACCGGGCCGGTCGATCGGAAGATGATCATCAACGCCCTCAATTCGGGGGCCAAGGTCTTCATGGCCGATTTTGAGGATGCCAACTCCCCCACCTGGGCGAACGTCATCGAGGGCCAGGTCAACCTCACCGATGCCGTGCGAGGGACGATCCGCCTCGAACAGGGCGACAAGGTCTACGAGCTGGGCACCGACCCCGCCACACTCATGGTCCGCCCGCGGGGCTGGCATCTCCTCGAACGCCATATCACCGTCGACGGGGAACCGATCTCCGCCGGCTTGGTGGACTTCGGCCTCTACTTCTTCCACAACGCCCGCTACCTGCTCGACAACGGCTCGGGTCCCTACTTCTACCTCCCCAAGCTCGAAAGCCACCTCGAAGCCCGCCTCTGGAACGAGGTATTTGTTGCCGCCCAGGACGAGCTCGGCATCCGGGCTGGGAGCATCAAGGCGACCGTCCTCATCGAGACCATCCTGGCCGCCTTCGAAATGGATGAGATCCTCAATGAGTTGCGGGACCACTCGGCGGGCCTCAACGCCGGCCGGTGGGACTACATCTTCTCGATGATCAAGAAGCTCCGCAATCACCCCGACCACCTGCTCCCCGACCGGGCGCTCGTGACCATGAACGTTCACTTCATGCGGTCCTATACCCGGCTCCTCATCCGAACCTGCCACCGTCGCGGCGCCCACGCCATGGGCGGCATGGCTGCGTTCATCCCGAGCCGGCGCGACGAAGACGTGAACGCCCGGGCAATCGCCAGGGTGCGCGAGGACAAGGAATTGGAGGCATTCAACGGCCACGACGGAACCTGGGTCGCCCACCCCGACCTCGTTCCCGTCGCGATGGAAGTCTTCGATGCTGCCCTGGGCGAGCACCCCAACCAGATCGGTGCCCAGCACGATGATGTCCCGGTCGCGGCCGCCGACCTCCTGGACACCCGGGTCGAGGGCGGGGCGGTCACCGAGGGCGGCGTTCGCCTCAACGTCAACGTCGGCATTCGCTACCTCGAGGCCTGGCTCGCCGGCAACGGCGCCGCTGCCATCTTCAATCTCATGGAGGACGCAGCCACCGCTGAGATTTCTCGATCGCAAATCTGGCAGTGGGTCCACCATGGCGCCGTCTTGAACGACGACCGGGTCGTCACCCGCGCTCTGGTAACCGCAATCACCGACGAAGAGCTGGCATCGATCCGGGACGAGATCGGCGAGGCGGCCTATCGAGCCGGACACTGGGAAGCGGCCAGGAGGCTCTTCGAGCAGGTCGCCCTCGCCGACGTCTTCGAGGAGTTCCTGACCATTCCCGCCTACGACGCGCTGGAAGATGCCCGATGACTCAGCAGTCAAGATCAATGAAGCACAATCCGACAAGGAGAACCCGATGACCGTTGCACAGCGGATGGAAGAAGAAGCCCGGCTGCTCAACGAGGAGTGGACGAACGATCCCCGCTGGCTCGGGGTGGAACGGCCCTATTTCGCGGAAGAGGTCATCCGGCTTCGCGGATCGGTTCGCGAAGAGCACACGCTCGCCGTCCAGGCTGCCAAGAAGCTGTGGGACATCACCCACGACATGAACCATGTGAACGCGCTCGGCGCACTGTCGGGGAACCAGGCCGTTCAGATGGTCAAGGCCGGTCTGCGCGCCATCTACCTGAGCGGCTGGCAAGTGGCCGGCGACGCCAACCTGGCCGAGGAGGTCTACCCGGATCAGAGCCTCTACCCCGTCAACAGCGCCCCCACTCTCGTGCGCCGCATCAACAACGCCCTCCGGCGATCCGATCAGATCGAATGGTCGGAAGGCAAGGACGAGACCGACTGGATGGTCCCGATCGTCGCCGACGCCGAAGCCGGCTTCGGGGGCGCGCTGAACGTGTTCGAGCTCATGAAGTCATTTATCAAAGCAGGAGCGGCCGGTGTCCATTTCGAGGACCAGCTGGCGGCCGAGAAGAAATGCGGCCACATGGGCGGCAAGGTGCTGGTGCCGACAGCCCAGCACGTGCGGAATCTCATCTCCGCCCGGTTGGCGGCCGATGTCCTCGGCGTTCCGACCCTCGTCGTGGCGCGCACCGACGCCAACGGCGCCGACCTCATGACGAGCGACGTCGATCCCCGCGATCAGGAGTTCACCACCGGCGAGCGAACCATCGACGGCTTCTACCGGGTCAGGGCGGGTCTTGACCAGGCCATCATGCGCGGCCTCGCATACGCCCCCTACTCGGATCTCATCTGGTGCGAGACCGCCCACCCGGATCTTGACGAGGCGGCCCGGTTTGCCGAGGCCATCCACGCCGAGTTCCCGGACAAGAAGCTGGCCTACAACTGCTCGCCGTCGTTCAACTGGAAGAAGCATCTCGACGATGGCACCATCGCCAAGTTCCAGCAGGAGCTGGGGGCGATGGGCTACACATTCCAGTTCATCACGCTGGCCGGATTCCATGCACTGAATGCGTCGATGTTCGAGCTGGCCCGTGGCTATGCCGAGGAGGGCATGACCGCCTACGTGCGGCTACAGGAGCATGAGTTCGAGATGGAGAAGGACGGCTACACCGCCACCCGCCACCAGCGCGAAGTCGGCGCCGGCTACTTCGACCAGGTCGCCCAGGTCATTAGCGGCGCAGCTGCGTCGACGCTCGCCATGCACGGCTCGACCGAGGAGGAGCAGTTCTAGCGAGAAACACCGCTCCCCGGGGTTTGTGGGGTACGTTGTGGTGGTCACCGGAGGGGTAGGCAATGGTTGAAGTACCGGAACGGAACCTGGCGCTCGAGCTCGTGCGGGTCACCGAGGCCGGCGCTCTGGCGGCCGCCCGCTGGCAGGGCCGGGGCGACAAAGAGGCAGCCGATCAGGCCGCCGTCGATGGCATGCGGCTCATCCTCTCCTACATCGACATCGATGGAACCATCGTTATCGGTGAGGGTGAGAAGGACGAAGCGCCCATGCTCCACAACGGCGAGCGGGTTGGTACCGGCCGGGGCATGGCAGTGGATGTGGCTGTCGACCCCGTCGACGGGACCACCTTGACTTCCGAGGGAATGCCGGGGGCGGTGGCGGTGATCGCGGTAGCGGAGCGCGGAAGCATGTATGCCCCGGGCAGTCTCGTGTATATGGACAAGATCGCCGTCGGGCCAGAGGCAGCCGGCACCATCGACCTGGAAGCCCCCGTCGTCCACAACCTGCAGGCCGTCTCCAAGGCCCTCGACAAAGACGTCTCAGAGCTCACGGCCATCATCCTCAATCGGCCCCGCAATGCTCCCTACATCGAAGCCGTCAGGGAGGCGGGCGCTCGCATTCGACTGATCCGGGACGGAGACGTGGCGGGAGCCATCGCCACAGCCGAGGAAGACAGCGGCATCGACATTCTCTTCGGCATCGGGGGCTCTCCCGAGGCGGTCATCGCCGCCGCCGCCCTCAAATGCATGGGCGGCGAGCAGCAGTGCAAGCTATGGCCCCGCGATGACACCGAACGCGCCTACGCCGACACCGAAGGCCACGATCTCGAGAAAGTCCTGACTATGAGGGATCTGGTCGCCTCCGACAACGTGTTCTTCGCCGCCACCGGCATCACAACCGGTGAGCTGCTCGACGGCGTCAAGTACCAGCACCACAAGGCCACCACTCACTCGGTGGTGATGCGGTCCAAGACCGGCTCGATTCGATCAATGAAGACCACCCACGATTTCAGCAAACTGCGCCAGCTCAGTGCGCTCATCTACGAATAGTCTCCCACCCGAACAGGAGCCGCATGGCAAACATCGTCCACGTCAAAGGGACCGGGACAATCGGTGAGCCCCTCATCGGGCTCCTCGACGATCACAGCGAAGCCTTCGGCATCGATGAGATCACCTTCCACAAGCGGACTCCCCTCCTCGACGAGCGCGGGAAGATCCGTGACCTAATCCGGCGAGGAGCGTCACTGGCGGTCGACGAAGATCGATGGGCCGACTTCGAGGAAATGGGCCTCACCCCCAAGTTCAAGGCGCACGAGGCCATCGAACGCGCCTCGGTGGTCATCGACTGCACCCCGGCCGGGAACGCCAACAAGGAGAGGTACTACGAAGACGCCGAGGGCCCGCTCGGCTTCTTGGCCCAGGGCTCTGAATTCGGCTTCGGGAAGCCGTATGCCAGAGGCATCAACGACGAGGCCCTGGTGCGCGACGAGGACCGGTTCATTCAGGTGGTCTCGTGTAACACCCATAATATCTCTTCGCTCATCAAGACGCTGGCCATGGATGCCGACGGCGCCAGCCATTTGGTGGCCGGCCGGTTCCTCTGTATGCGGCGCGCCAACGACATCAGCCAGGACGACTCGTTCGTGCCATCACCCACCGCCGGCACCCACGACGACGAGCGGTTCGGCACGCACCATGCCCGCGACGCCCACGAGCTGTTCACCACCCTCGGCCACGACCTCCCGGTGTGGTCTTCATCCATCAAGCTCCCGACCCAGTACATGCACTCGATCTGGTTCAGCCTCGAGCTCGACGAGGAGATGACGGTTGAGGAGGCCATCGAGCGCCTCAAGGCCAACACCCGGGTGGCCCTCACCTACAAGCGTTCGGCCAATCAGATCTTCTCGTTCGGGCGCGACCACGGGTTCTACGGACGCATCCTCAGCCAGACGGTCATTCCGATTGAGACCCTGGCGGTGCGAAACGGCAACGAACTGGTGGGCTTCTGCTTCACACCCCAGGACGGGAACGCATTGCTGTCCTCGCTCACTGCCACGCTCTGGTACCTCTATCCGGACGGCTTCGACGACCGGATCGACGCCGTCCGTAAGTACCTCTTCCAGGAGGTCTAGAGGCGGTAGCCGGTGCCGCTAGGCGAGGAGAACGACGCCCTCGTTTGGCGCCAGCACCAGTTCGCCGCCATCAATCTGTACCGGCGCCAATCGCGTCGAGAGAACTGGTTCGGCGCCACCCACCGATGCATGAGCCACCGCGGCCGGCCGATCGCCGAAATTGAGCACGACAGACACGCGTTCGTTCCCGAACGCCCGCACGAAGCCGAAGACGCCCTCCGGCATCCCCTCGATCGCCGCGTACGAGCCCCGGTTGAGCGCCGGCATCTCCCCTCGCAAGCGCAGCAGGCGGCGGTAGAGGGTGAGGATGGAGGTCGACGAGCGGTCGAGCGTTTCCACGTTGACGGTTGCCTGGTCGGGCGTCAGCGGCAGCCACAGTCCGTCTCGCTCCGCGTCGGAGAATCCGGCTGAGGACGACCCATCCCACTGCATCGGTGTGCGGCAGCCATCCCTTCCCAGCTCCGGCTCACGAATTGCCCACGGATCCTGTTGATCCTCCGGTGCGATTGGGACCTGGGTCATCCCCAGCTCATCGCCGTAATAGAGCGTGGGAGTACCCCGCAGGGTGAGAAGCAGTATCGCCGCCAGCCGAGCGCGTTCGGGGCCGAACCTGGTTGCCAGGCGAGGCTCGTCGTGGTTGCCGAGCACGTAACTGGGCCAGGCCCCGTCGGGCAGGATCGCCTCGAGCTCATCGACCCGGGTCCGAACCGCGCCGGCGTCCCACGGCACATAGAGAAGAGTGAAGTTGAACGGCAGGTGCATCCCGTCCAGGTCAGCTCCGTAGTACCGGACCCATTCGTCCCAATCGAAGATATGGACCTCACCGATCGTGACCCTGGGTGGGTCATAGGCATCGACGACGGCCCGCAGATCGCGATATGCCTCGTGGACGTCGGAATGGCCCATGTCGTGGATGTGATGCTGGGTCTCGTACTCCCCCATCGACTTGAAGGTACCGTCGGGGCCCGGTTTCGATGGGTTGTCCCTCAACTCGGGGTCCTTCATGATCCGGTGGGCGACGTCGATGCGGAAGCCATCGACCCCTCGATCGAGCCAGAATCGATAGACGTCGTGCATCGCCTCGACCACGTCGGGGTTGCGCCAGTTGAGATCGGGTTGCTCGGGAATGAAGGTGTGGAGGTAGAACTGCCCGGTTGCCTCATCCCACTCCCAGGCACCACCCCCGAACGCACTCAGCCAGTTGTTGGGTGGAGAGCCGTCCGGCATCGGGTCGCGCCACACATACCAGTCGCGCTTGGGATTGTCCCTCGAGGACCGTGATTCGACGAACCACGCGTGCTGATCGGATGTGTGGTTGGGAACGATGTCGATGATGACTTTGAGGCCGAGCTCATGGCCAGTGTCAAGCAGATCGTCGAAGTCCGCCATGGTCCCAAAGATCGGGTCAACGTCGGTGTAGTCGGCCACGTCGTACCCGAAGTCGGCCATCGGCGAGGTGTAGAAGGGCGAAATCCACACAGCTCCGATTCCCAGTTCGGCCAGGTATCCGAGGCGTTGGGTGATCCCGGGCAGATCTCCGATGCCGTCACCGTTCGAGTCCTGGAAGCTGCGGGGGTAGATCTGATAGATGACGGCGGTCTGCCACCACACCGGCTCGGAGCGATCCATGAGATGAGGCTACCGTGCCACCGAAACGCCACAGACCGTAGCGACCCTTGTGCTCGGGATTGCCGGATATGTGCGGCTGCTTTGCTATTGGTGACGGGCGGGTTTGATTATTCGCCTGTCCAAAGGTGCCGGGCGTGCCGAGCGTGCTCTTCGAGAATCGGTCCCATATCGACCGTTGCGATTTGGCCGTCGTCGACGATGACCTTGCCGTTCACGACCGTGTATTTCGTCTTTTGTGGGGCACAGAAGATGATCGATGCAACCGGGTCAGCCATGCCACCTGCAAGATCGATCGTGTTGAGATCAATGGAGAAGAAATCAGCGCACATCCCCGGAGCCAGGTGGCCTATGTCTTCACGACCGAGCACGGCGGCCCCGCCGCGCGTCCCAATTTCGATCGCATCTCGTGCAGTGACCCACTCGCCTCTGCGGAGCGGATCTGACGATGAGAGCACCGTCATCGGCCCCTCGGGAGGTCGCAGTCCGATACGGAGCCTGGCCAGGTACATAGCTTGGCGAACTTCGAGGAGGAGATGGGAGGCATCACTGCTCGCCGACCCGTCGACGCCGATCCCAACGTTCACACCGGCGTCACGGTAGGCCTTGACGGGGGCAATCCCAGACGCCAATCGCATGTTCGAGTTGGGACAGTGGGCGACACCGGTGCCGGTAGCGGCCATTTGACGGATCTCATCTGCATTGACATGCACTGCATGCGCATACCAGACATCCTCCCCGAGCCAGTCAACGGTTTCCATCCAGGCCACAGGTCGCAGCCCATAGCTTTCCAGGGTGTACTTCTCCTCGTCGAGTGTCTCAGCCAAGTGGGTGTGCAGGCCAACGGAGTCGTACTGACGTGCCAGCTCAGCCGAGTTCCTCATCAAGTCAGCGGTAACCGAAAACGGAGAACACGGCGCGAGAACGATTTGGATCATCGACCCCGTTGAAGGGTCATGGTATTCCTCAATAACCCGCTGACAGTCCTCCAGAATGAAGTCTTCGTCCTCGGTGACCTCATCGGGTGGGAGCCCACCCTGTGACTCGCCGAGCGACAAGCTGCCCCGCGACGCGTGAAACCGGACGCCGATCTCAGCCGCAGCAGCGATCTGATGATCAACCTTTGAACCGCTCTTCCAAATGTGGGAGTGATCGAACATGGTCGTACACCCAGATAGTGCCGATTCGGCCAACCCAACGATCGTGCTGGTACGGGTTGCTTCGGGCGTCTTACGAGCCCAGATCCGGTAATGAGCTTGTAACCATGGGAACAGGTTGAGGTTCTGTGCTTCCGGGAGCGCCCTGGTCAGCGTCTGATCGAGATGATGATGCGTGTTCACGAAGCCGGGTAGAACCACCTGACCCGACAGGTCGAGCACCACATCAGCATCCAACGGAAGCTCATCGCTCGGACCCACCTGTTCGATTAACCCATCCCGAACAAAGAGCCCACCACCGCGGATCTCTCTACGCTCGTCGTCCATCGTCACGAGCACTTCCGCGTTCCTCGCCAGCATCGTGGCCACAACGTCCTCCCCGAATTGAGCCGACCAGCATTATGACAGACCTGTCAGGAACGCTGCCCAGAGGCCACACAACACCGCATCGCGAGCCGCACATAACGCGCTCTTCTGCTCTATCCGTGGGTGGTTTGGAGAGGGTTGACGCGTCCGCACCCCGTCTGCTCCTAGGTTTCGCGCTGTGTAACGGCTCGAAACCAGAGGGAGAAGAACGGGGTGCAGAACAACAGAGTATGGCAACGTGCGTGTGGGTTGACCGGCACGGTTGTCGAAGGCGTCCGTGTTGACGACGAAGTCAACGCGATCATCGTGTCAGTACGACCTAACACCCGGGCACGCAGCCGGTGCGGACGATGCGGCCGTCGCTCACCCGGGGTATGACCGAGGGACTGGTCGGCGGCGTTGGCGGGCTCTCGATGCTGGCACCACTCGGGTGTTCATTGAAGCCGACGCTCCGAGAGTTCAGTGTCGAACGCACGGCCACACCGTTGCGCAAGTCCCGTGGGCGAGGCACGGTGCTGGCCACACCCGCGACTTCGACGCCATGGCGGCCTGGCTGACGGTCCGGACCTCCAAGAGTGCAACCTGTCAACTGTTGCGGGTGGCGTGGCGGACCATCGGGTCGATCATCACCCGCGTTAACCACGATGTTGAAGCCACCGTCGACCGTCTGGCCGGTTTGCGTCGAATCGGGATCGATGAGATCTCCTACAAACGTTCTCACCGCTACCTGATCGTGGTTGTTGATCACGATACCGGCCGCCTGGTGTGGGTCGGACCCGGCCGGTCTGAAGCTGCCTTGAACGTGTTCTTCGACGAACTCGGAGAGCAAAGAGCAGCCGAGATCACCCATGTGTCTGCTGACATGGCTGACTGGATCGCCAAAACTGTCGCAGCTCGTGCACCGAACGCCATCCGCTGCGCCGACCCGTTCCATGTCGTGGCCTGGGCGATCGAAGCGCTCGACATCGAACGACGCCGAGCATGGAACCAAGCCTCTGGTCGCAGAGTCCCAGTCAGCACTGGCCGGCGGGGACGAACCACCGGCGACTCCCGACACATCGCAAGGTCTCGTTACGCATTGTGGAAGAACCCCGAGGACCTCAACACAGCGCAAACGTCATCAACTCGACTGGATCGCCAAGACCGACCCGAAACTGTGGCGGGCCTACCTCCTCAAAGAAGGACTCCGCTACGTGTTCGCCGTCAAAGGAACCGAAGGCAAACAAGCACTCGACCGTTGGCTGTCGTGGGCCCGCCGATCACAACTCCCATCCTTCGTCGAACTCGCCAAGAAGATCGCCAGACACCGCCACGCCATCGACGCCAACCTCGAACACCGCCTCTCCCAAGGACTGATCGAATCAACCAACACCAAAATCCGACTACTCACCCATATCGCGTTCGGGTTCCACGGCCCCCAACCCCTCATCGCCCTCGCGCTACTCGCCCTCGGCAGCCACCCACCACAACTCCCAGGCCGAAACTAACCCACACATCCAACAGGAGAGCGACATAACGGCACATATAGAGCGGGGTTAGGCCGCTCGATACTGCCGGCTAAGTGCGGCGGTTTTGGGGAGGTTGGCTGGCCGAGGGTGTCGAGTTCTGCGCCAGGCGATTATCGCTAGCCTTGGCTTATGCGAAAGCCAGCCACCGCTCCCGACTCGAAGCGCCGACGTTCCGACGGCATGAAGCCCTTGAAACTGCTGGCCGCGATCTTGGCGATCGCGGCAGTCATCAAGGAACTGCGCCTATCGAAGGAGGAGCGAACGTGGCACGGTGCTCTCGGTGGGTTCGTGCCATACGACTTCCGGATGCCCACGGTCGAGAAGATCAAGACAACGTTCTGGAACCCTGATGGCGCGATCGTCGTCAACCGCGTGTTCGGCGTTGGGTGGACGATCAATCTCGGAGCCATCGTCGCCACGGTACGCTCGCTGTCCACTACCGACTGAGCTGGGGAATGGGAGCGCAATGAGGTCTCTGATCTCCGCCAAACGTTTCGTGCGTTTCGCGTTCGTTGCAGCGCTGTTGCTCTCCGCGTGCGGCGGTGGTGAGATGTCGCTGACTGAATACGTGGACCGTCTCAACGTGATCGTGGAGCGGGCACGACTGCAATATGAGGTGCTTGCTACAAGCTCACAAGGTGGGGTGCTGATTGCCGAAGCGGATCAACTCTCTGGCTTCTCTCCACAGGATCTGCAAATGGCTCTCGAACGGGTGAGGAGGATCGAGGCTGAGGTTGCCGAGGCCACTGCCGCTATCGATCCGCCCGAACAGGTGGCCGATCTCCATAACCTCTTCTTTGATTTCGATAGCGATTTCATTTCGGCCCAGGAGGCTCTGGCAGTTCGAGCGGGCACTGCTGCTGATTGGAACGAACTCTCCGAGTCTTCCGAGATGGCCGCCTACCGCTCAGCGCTTGCCGCAGACAAGCAGCACTGCGTCGACGTCCAGGCAGAAGTGAACACTATTGGGGAGCTAGGCGAGGCCTTCGCCGACACGCCGTGGATTCCCAGCGAGTTGAAGGAGATCTTCGAGGTCGCACTCGGCTGCGACGGATACCCCGAACACCCCGAAGACGTATATCGCCCACCTTCGAGTGGAGACCCCTAGGCCGACCCGCACATATCGCCACATATAAGGCGGGCTAACCCGGCTCGATATTGCCGGATCTTGGTGGCCGTCGCAGTACGTATGGGCTAGTTGGGCCGAACGCCCATTCTGCAATGCCATGGTGATGCGTGTTGGGTCGGGGGGACCGAACATGGGCCGTCGTGGCCGGAATCGATAGGCTCTCGCTCATCGATGAGCAACAAGACGGGAGATGGCAGTGGACAAGTTGAGCACGGCATTTTGGTTCACTATCGGGAGTGGGCTTCTCGCGGGGTGGCTGGGTCTCATCTTCGCGATAAGCGAGGGCAGCGGAGTAATGGCAGGAGCAGTCGCCTTAGCCGCGGGAGGTGTCACGTTCGGCTTGCTGGGTATTGCTATC
>CAXMQV010000057.1:0-2158 GCA_964195905.1 uncultured Gammaproteobacteria bacterium | reverse complement strand
AGCTCCCGCAGCGCCTCTAGTTGAACCTGGACCGACTGGAACGACCCTCCACCAGGGGACCGCCGGGAACGAACCGACTCGACAGGATCGGCCAGCTGCTCATCACCCGGTTCGAATCGGTCATGGACCGCCGCCAGGTCGTCATATTCGATTCCGTGCAATTCGAGATCGGCATCGTGGCGCATCGCCACCAACCGACCGATCGCATCATGTGCTTCTCGGAAGGGAACGCCTCGCTCAACCAGAATTTCGGCGAGATCTAGGGCCGTCACATCGAACGACGGCGACTTCGGGGAGAAGATTGCACCAGATATCAGCGCCGTCATCGCCGAGAGAGCGCCCTCCAGGTCATCGCCCAGGGGGAACAGATGCTCTTTGTCTTCTTGAAGATCCCTGTTGTAGGAAAGGGGCATTGCCTTCATGACACTGAGAAGCCCGGTCAGTCGACCGATGGCGGATCCGGCCTTGCCGCGGCTCAGTTCCGCCGGATCGGGATTCTTCTTCTGCGGAAGAGCGGAGGACCCGGTCGCATGACGGTCGGCCACCTCTACCCAACCGAATTCGGCCGAGGACCACAACACCATCTCCTCGGCAACCCGAGACAGATCCAAGAAGGTCTGGGTACAGCACCAGGCGTATTCGGCCGCCTGGTCCCTGGCGGCAACGGCATCGAGTGAGTTGTCAAACACTGCTCCGAGGCCGAGGTGAGCTGCAGACGCCGACGGGTCGAGCGGGAGTCGAGTCCCACCACCGGCACCTGCGCCGAGTGGCGAGACCGCCAGCCGCTTGCGGGCGTCATCGAACCTCCCCAGATCGCGGCTCAACGCCCAAGCGTGGGCCAACAAGTGATGAGCAAAGGGCACGGCCTGGGCATGCTGCATGTGGGTGTAGGAAGCAACTACCGCCTCCCCCGCCTCTTCGGCAGCGGTGAGCAAGCCGGTGATCAGCCCGGTGACGCCGAGCTGAATCCGATCTACCGATCCCAGCAGGTAGAGCCGCAAATCGAGCGCTATCTGATCGTTGCGAGACCTACCGGTGTGGAGCTTCCCGGCGACCGCTCCCACCAACTCACCAAGGCGACGCTCGACCGCGGTATGAACGTCCTCGTCGGTGTCGAGAAACTCGAACTCACTGGCCGCTGCCTCGGCTGCGATTGTCTCGAGGCCACCCACGAGCGCCTCCACCTCGGGGGCCGGAAGGATGTTTGCGGTGCCCAACGCGGTCACGTGTGCGATCGAGCCCGCCACGTCCACAGCCAGCAGGCGGCGATCCGTTCTTGAGGCGGTAAATGCCCACACCGCGGCGTCCGGGTCGTCGTCAAAGCGACCGCCCCACAGGGTCACTCGCCCTCCCCGAGTCGCCTCTCGGCGAGCATCCGCAGTCGGAGTGCCTGCAACCTGATAAACCCAGCAGCGTCGGCTTGGTCATAGACGTCATCAGCCTCGAAGGTCACAGTCGCCTGGTCGTACAGGGCATGCCCTTCGCTGCGACGACCAACCACCGTTGCCGATCCCTTGAATAGTTTCATCCGGGCTTCGCCGTTGACCCGCACCTGGACATCATCCATAAACGCCTGAAGTGCCTCCCGTTCTGGGGAGAACCAGAATCCGTTGTAGACCATCTCCGCATAGCGCGGCACCAACTCGTCGCGCAGGTGCTGAACCTCGCGGTCAAGGGTGATCGACTCGACCGCCCGATGTGCGTGATGGAGCAGGGTTCCCCCCGGGGTCTCGTACACGCCACGACTCTTCATACCAATGAACCGGTTCTCGACGATATCGACGCGACCAACCCCATGACTTCCGGCGATCTCGTTGGCTGACGTGAGTAAGGCGACCGGGTCCAACCGCTCGCCGTCGATGGCCACCGGTGTCCCCTGCTCGAAGGTAACCGTCACGATCTGGGCCTCGTCGGGACCATCCTCGGGGTCGGTCGTCATCTTGAACATCCCCGCCGGTGGAGCCGTCCACGGGTCCTCCAATACCCCACCCTCATAAGAGATGTGCATCAGGTTGGCGTCCGTCGAGTACGGCGCCTCAGGAGTGACCGGCACATCGATTCCATGCTCCTTGGCATATGCCACCAGATCGGCACGCCCTCTCAACTTCCACTCCCGCCACGGCGCGATCACTTTGATATCCGGCTTTAGGGCAAACGC
>CAXMQV010000056.1:0-2223 GCA_964195905.1 uncultured Gammaproteobacteria bacterium | reverse complement strand
GATAGTCGCCCTATAGAAGCTCCGTCATCTGCTCCACTGCGACGGCAACGTATTCGTCGGCCGCAACGTCCATCCGCAAGAGGTAGTTGATGAGCATCACGCTGCGAGCAGCCATCAAGAGAAGCAGCTGGCCCTCGTATTCGACCGGCCACTCCCGGATCGAGCGATAACCGTCCACGAAGGCACCCAACAAGGCCTCGTACTCCGGGTGCTGTCGGTTGTAGGAGAGCGTGATCGCAAGGTCTTGTACCGGGGCTCCCAGCATCACATCCTCGAAATCAAGTACATGCAGCCTGCCTCCGTGGAGATGCACCTTCCACGGCTGGAGGCCAGCGTGCAGCATCATGAGGGGTACCTGCTGGTGCAGCCTGGCCAGCTCCGCGGCAGCCCGCTCCTCGATCTCCTTGACAATCTCGGTCCGCTCCCGAGTCATCACTCGACGGAACCGTCCGTCGTACAGAACAACTGGTTCGTCGGGGTAATAGAACACCCGATCCCACACCAACGGCGCCAGACGACGGCGTCCCGGCTTCCACTGCTCGGCGTTGTCGTGCAGGTGGGCGGCCAGTTCTCCCATCATTCCGTAGTCCGCTGTATCAGCAGCATCTCCCACCGGTTGGCCGGGAATCCAGTCGAACAGCACGCACGGGCGCTGCTCGGGAACACCTTCGTGGGTCACATTGGTGATGAGCTTGCGCTTCCGGTTTCTGATCGGGCGGGCCGCCGAGATGAACGGATCCTTCGTCAACGCTTCAAGCCAAGCGAGTTCGGTGGCGGCGTCGCCATCGGTCTGCGAGGGGCGAGCTCCGACCCGCAGCGCATATTCGTAACCAGAGGAGGTCTCGACCCGAAACGTCGTATGCCGCTGCCGCGCCACACAGGTCAGCCGCCTCACATCGAGGTTGTACTGATCCAGCGCCCGTTCCGCCAGACCGCGCATCCGCCTGAGCTTCCCCTCCTCGGTCAGGTACGGGTAGGGCTTCACGCGACGGCGTCCCACAGGTAGTGCCGACGAGTCGGCCCGGTTCTATCGGTCACGGTCGACGTTCGTCCCCCTCGAGTCGAGCCGACTTCCACAGTGGGGGCGGCTTCGAGCTTGGCCGGAAATGGTCTGGCCGCACTCGGGACAGCCAATAAGCGCCATATGCGCAAGTTAGTGCGCGGCGCTGCAAGCCCACAGGACCCCGGGGTCGACTTGCTCAGGGTTCTCCGACCGCGAGGATCAACCCATGGCATGGACCGCCGCCGACATTCCCGACCTCACCGGCAAGGTCGTAGTGGTCACCGGAGCCAACACCGGGCTCGGCTACCAGACGACCAGGGCCCTAGCCGGCGAAGGAGCGAAGGTGGTGATAGCCGCCCGGAACCTCAAGAAGGCCGAGGCCGCTCGAACCATGGTTCTGGAAGAGCACCCCGACGTTCAACTCGAGATCCTGGAGATCGACCTTGCCTCACTGGCGTCGGTGGCGCGAGCCGCCGGTGAGCTCGTCGCCCGCCAGCCGTCCATCGACATCCTGGTCAACAATGCCGGGGTCATGGCGATTCCGCAGCGAGAGACCGCCGATGGGTTCGAGATGCAATTCGGAGTCAATCACCTCGGCCACTTTGCGCTCACCGCCCAACTGTGGCCCGCACTGGTCGCCGGTGACGGCGCTCGAATAGTGGCCATTACGAGCTTTGCCCGGCGTTATCGAGGGCGTTTCGACCCGACCGACCCCCCAGTTGTCGGCGAATACAACCGATGGAAAGCGTACGGCCAGTCAAAGATGGCCAACTTACGGTTTGCCCTCGAATTGGATCGACGCGCCAACCGGGCCGGTCTTCCGATCGCAAGCTTGGTTGCCCACCCCGGGTTGGCCCATACCAACCTTCTTGGCGAACGCACCCGTTACGAGCCCCGCGGGCTGAGGCGGCGCCTTGCCGGGCGGTGGGTGGAACGATTCGGTATGGAGGCCTCCCGTGGGGCGCTTTCCCAGGTCAGGGCAGCGACCGATCCCGCAGCGGCAGGTGGCCGACTGTACGCCCCCCGGTTTGTAGTCAACGGCGCCTCCGTGCGTCGGCCGCTGTTGCCGTGGACCCGCCATACCAACCAACTCGAACTCCTCTGGGAAGTGTCCGAACAAATGACCGGAATCAGGTTCGAGATCTAAGCGCCAGGTACCATCCGTCGGCTTCATGAAGTCCGAATTCGAACCACTCGTCGAGTACGGCTGGGACCAGCAG
>CAXMQV010000055.1:0-15691 GCA_964195905.1 uncultured Gammaproteobacteria bacterium | reverse complement strand
CCTCGCGTGGGTCCGGTCTCGGCCTGACGATCAGCCGTGACCTCGTGCAAGCACACGGCGGATCGATGGTCCTTCGTTCGGAGCCGGGCGAGGGCACGACGGTGCGCATCGAACTTCCGGCCCCGGTGAAGGGCTGATGCTGGTCACCGGCGGCCGCGTCTGGTGGACGGGCGAGCTCCGTGCGACGCAAGCAGGCGGTTGCGATCGAGGTCCTCCAGCGCCGCCACCGACATCCTGACGGCTTCTCGGGACATGCGGGGGAGGTTCCGTTTGACGAACTCTGCCACCCGTTTCGGCTCGGCATGGGAGAGCTCCCGGAGGACCCACCCGGTGCCGGTTTGAGCGAACCGCTCGGGGTGTCGGACGGTGCGCTCGCAGACTTCGAGCAGCATGGTGGTGAAGCCCCGGAAGTTGGCGTCTCCCCGTGGGGCGAGATTGACGAACGCCACTCCCGCCGCCCGCCGGCGCCATAGATTGCGGGCCCGACCCCAGTTGGCGATGGCCCGGGCGCATTCCTCGCCCTCGGCGTCGGCGAGGGGGCCGAGCACCCGCACACAGAACCAGTCACAGGTGTTCCAGTCGTAAATGAACCCGTCGTCGAAGAGCCGGGCCCAGCGTTTCAGTTCGGTCTTCCACGGGATGTGCCCGGCGGGGATGAGGATCTCCTGGATGAGGAGAATGCCTGCCAGCTTGTCCTCCGTGAGGTCCTTACGGATGAGGTCGATGGAGAGGTCGCGTAGTTGCTTCGGCGTCCAGGTCGTGCCGGTCTCAGTGTGCCAGGTGTGCACAACCCTGCGGATCCCGGCCATCCCGGTACCGCGAAACCCGATGGCACCCTTGAGATAGCGTTCCCACCATTCCTTCGTCTCAGGGTTGGCCTCAGTCTGCAGGCGCTGCTGGATGGTGGAAACGGCCTCGGGTATCACGGCAGGTTTCTACCACCCGGCGGGAACGTTCGAGCGGGGTAGGCGGTTCAACCGGTGTGACCACGACACTCTCCCAACCTGAAACCCGACGACTCGTTCGACTCCCCGGCGGCCGATTGGCTGCCTGCACCTCCCTGGAAGCGGTTCGCCTGGCGGCGGGGGCCGGGTGGTTCCTCGGCCCGTGGGCTCAACGCTTGTGCCGGGCGGGAAGAGCCGGCAACCGGTCGACGCTGCATGATCTCGAACGGCATTGGGGAGCGAGTGTGTCGGATTTCCTCGGCATCGAGTGGGATGTATCAGGTCTCCAGCACATCGTCGAGGGCCGGCGCACCATCGTGCTCCCGCTTCACGAAGGATTCGCCGATGGCCTGGCCGTGCTCCGGCTCGGCCTGAATGCCCGGTTCGTCGCCCGCGACGAGTTGTTCGAATGGCCGACGCTGGGCCGCTATCTCCGTGCCACCGACCAGGTGCTGATTGATCCGACGGCCGGTTCAACCGCCTACCGCCACCTCCTTCGGTCCGGCGCGGTGGCGCTCGATCAGGGCGAAGCCCTCGTCGTGTTCCCGCAGGGATCCGTCCTCGGAATCGAGGTGGCATTCTGGCGGGGCGCCTTCCATATGGCCGAACGCCTCGACGCCTGGGTGCTCCCGGTCGTCATCACCGGCAGTCATCGCGTCTGGGAGTACCCGTACTCGCCGCTGGTTCGCTTCGGTCAACGAGTCAGCGTCCGGGTGCTGCCGGCAGTACCCCCGCGCGAGGCAATCGAGCGTGCTGGAACCCTGGAGACCGAGATGAAACAGATCGCGCTCTCGGACGCCACCGAGCCGGCCAGGCGATTCCGGCCCGAAGTCGACGGCTACTGGGACGACTACCCCTACGTCATCGATCCAGCCTTCCCGGAACTGGCCGCCGGGGTCGCCGCCCATCGGGAGTCGCTGAACCGGTAGGGTCATCGATCCTATGAGTGCACTTCTCGCTCTCTTCTCGGCTGTGACGTTTGGTGCCGCCGATTTCCTCGGCGGGCTTGCCACGCGCAAATCGGATCGGGTCCTCGCCGTCGTGATCCTGTCGCAGTTGGCCGGTCTCACCGTTGTGCTTGTGGTCCTGTCGTTTGCCGGTGGCGAGCTCATTCGTGAGGACATCGGCTGGGCGGCCGGCGCCGGGGTGGCCGGCTCGGTCGGCCTGGTCCTGCTTTACCGCGGTCTGGGGATCGGAACGATGAGTGTGGTTGCCCCTCTCAGCGCGGTGTTGGCGGCAGTGGTTCCGGTTGGATGGGGGCTCCTCACCGGCGAGCGTCCTTCCACCCTCGCGCTTGTCGGTGTCCCCCTTGCCCTGGTGGCCATTGCGCTTGTGAGTGGAGCCCGGCTCGGAAACATCGGCCGGGGGCCGGGGGTGGCGGAAGGCATCGGGGCCGGTTTCGGTTTCGGTTTCTTCTTCATCCTCATCGCCAATTCGGAATCCGCCGAACTGTGGACGCTGACCTTCGCTCGTATCGCCTCGATCTCAGTGATCTTCGCCCTCGCCCTTCTGAGCAAGGCGTCTCTCAAGCCGGGACAGGGGACGGGGTGGTATGTGCTCGGCGCCGGCGTACTCGATATGGCCGCCAACCTGCTGTTTCTCATGGCCGAGCGGCGAGGGCTGCTCACCCTGGTCTCGGTCATCACCGCCCTCTATCCGGCCAGCACCGTGGTTTTGGCCCGGTTCGTGCTTCACGAACGGCTTGCCCGATCGCAGGTGATCGGGCTGTTCGTGGCAGCCCTGGGAGTGGGCTTGATCAGCCTCGGCTAGCGGAACCGGATCTCGGAGGCCGGGCGGAGTATCAGCGCCCGATGGCGGGAGGCTCGACGCGCGTCATGAGGTCTTCCCAGATGGTCACTCCGGCGAAGGCCTCTATGAACCCGTGCGGATAAATGGGGATGCCCGGGGCACTCACCTCGTTCAGGACGCTCACCTCGTTCTCGTTGAGCTCCCAGGACAGGGCCCCGAGGTTGTCGGTCAACTGATCAACCGTGCGGGCTCCGAGGAGCACCGAGGTGACCCCGGGTCGTCCCCGCACCCAGTTGAGCGCCACCTGGCCCATGGAGGTGTCCCGGGCGGTCGCCACCGCTCGCACGACTTCGAGGATGGCCCAGGTCCGATCCGTGTTGCGCAGGTCGTAGGCCTCGATGCCACGGGACGGGTTCTCGCCCAACCGGGTGGCGCCGACCGGCCGCTCGGCGGGCGTGTATTTACCGGTCAACCAGCCCCCGGCCAACGGTGACCACGGCAGCAGCCCGAGGTTCTGCTCGAGACACAGGGGGAGCAATTCCAGCTCGATGTCACGGCTCAACAAGCTGTACTTGGGCTGGAGCGACACGATGGGTGCCCATCCTTCATAACGGGAGGTGAGTACCGCCCTCTGCAGCTGCCATCCGGTGAAGTTGGAGATCCCGGCGAAGCGAATCTTGCCTGCCACCACGAGGTCATTGAGCGTCTCGAGCGTCTCTTCGAGCGGTGTATCGGGATCCCAAGCATGGACTTGATAGAGGTCGATGACGTCGACACCCAGCCGCGACAGGCTGGCGTCGACGGCCCGCTCGAGATGATGGCGGCCGGCCCCGCGATCGGCCGGGTCGTCACTCATCGGGAATCGAGCTTTGGTGGCCATGGTGAGCCCGTCGGTCCCGCCGCGGGCAGCCAGCCAGCTCCCGATGATCTTCTCCGAGGCGCCCCGGGTGTACACGTCGGCGGTGTCGATGAAGGTCCCGCCCGCCTCGACGAATCGGTCGAGGATGGCGTGGGAGGTTGGTTCGTCGGCTTCGGCCCCGAAGGTCATGGTCCCGAGGCCGAAGACGCTCAGCTCCAGGCCGGACTGTCCGAGTGGCCGATGCTCCATGGCTGGCGCCTTTCTATCGGGTGGTGAGGCTTGCTGTTATCTGCTCAAGAAGCGCGTCGGCCTCGGCCAGGCGCGCTTCGACGGCATCCAATTCGTGCATCGTTGTGGCTTCAGCGATGGCGAGCTCGGCTTCGTCGAATCGTGTGGTCGCCTCGGCGTACTGCTTGGAGAGGGAACGATCCTCTGCCAGCTCGACCGGGTCGCTCAGCTCGAGGACCCGGTCGGCGATGCGCCGGGTCCGGTCCATGAGCTCGGTCCGGCGGCGATCGCGGCGCTTGGCCTGGCGGGCGTCGCGAGTCTTCACGTCCCAGATGCGGCCGCCTACCCCGACGACAGCGAGGAGCAGGACCACGCCGACCGCGATGATCCCCGCTGAGATGCCTCCGGAATCCGGATCGAGCCCGTCTGCGAAGGCGGCGGCGCCGGTGGCGGCCACCGATCCGCTCAGCTCATCTTCGGCGGAGGCTAGAGCGTCGTCGAGCCGTTCCTGGGAAACCTCGTTGCTGAACACCCCGTACGAATCGGACGTGAACACGAGCACCGTGCCGGAGCCGAGGCCGGCGGCGATGTTCGAGGCCAGGCCCTGAGCGTCGCCGGCACCGGCGAAGACAGCGATTCGCAGGTCGACACCGTGTTCGGCCGCGGTTTCGACTGCCCCCAGCAACGTCGACACGCTCCCGGGATCCACCCCCGGTTCGACGTAGAACGACTCATCGGCAAGCGTTGTCACGGCCGGTCCGGGTTCCTGGGCGAAGGCCGGGGTCATGATCGACACGGCGAGAAGGAAGATGATGGTCGACGCGATGCGGGTAGTCACCTGGGTCCTTTTCTCGGGTCTCGTAGGATATCCATCATGGCGGGTGGATTTCGAAAACGATACGTGGAGACCCCGGACGGTCGACGCTGGATAGTCGAGCGTCAGTGGTTGGCGCGCCGGCCCCGCTACTTCGGATACCGGTTCCGTCGGCCCGGTAAGGAGCAGGTATTCGAACCACCATTGCCGGCTCGGCCCGAGATCCACCGGCGCCATCCGAACGCGATGCAACCGCCGCTTCCCAATCCCTACCGCGACAGCAAGCAACTGGCCCGACGCGACTCGGGCGGATGGATTTTCTGGGGTGGAGGAGGGTCTGGCAGATCGAGTGGACGTTCGGGCGGCGGGTGGTTCGGGGGGTTCGGCGGCGGCGGGTCGTCCGGATCGAGCGGTGGGGGGAGCCGGGGAGGAAGTAGCGGCGGTGGCAGCCGCGGCGGGAGCAGCGGCGGCGGCAAGAAGAGCGGGGGCGGTGGGGGAGGCGCCGGTGCGGCCGGAGGCATCCTGGCGGTCCTCGCCAAGGCGCTCCTCTACGTGGCAATCGTCGCCGCAGTCATAGCGGTCGCTCTTGTCACCATCTTCGTACTTGTCCCCGGCCTCGTCTTCGTTGCCCAGTACGTCCTGTTCTGGCTGCTGGTCGGTGGATGGGTCTTCTACAACACACTGACCGGCCGGCCATGGGTGGTCAAGGCCACCCGGGATGACTACGAGAACCCCGACCACGCCTACCGGATCAAGGGATGGCGCAATTCGCAGGCCCTCATCGACGACCTCGCCGACGATCTGCGCCGCGGTGAGCCCCCGATTCCGAGCGAGGTCGCCGTCGAAGTCGAGCTCATCGAGGACTAGCTAGCCGGCTTCGGGTAGTGACCTTGTGCCCTGTATCAGGTGGTGGTTGCCGCCCGACACTGAACGTGCGCCGATAGGAGGTGTGTGTGCGCCCGATTTGGGTCCTTGGCGTCGTACTGCTGGTCGCCCTGCCGGTGATGGCCTCGGCCCAGGAGGGCGAGCCACCCGACGGCGCAATGCTCATCATCCTCGACGCCTCTGGCTCGATGAACAACGTCGATCAGGACGGGGTGCCGTTCATCGACAAGGCCAAGGATGCGGTGCTCGAGCTAGTCGATGCTCTTCCGGACGGCATGGAGGTCGGCCTCCGGGTCTATGGGCATCGTGAGCCAAACACTGATCCCGTTCGAGGGTGTCTGGACACCGAGCTGATGGCGCCGGTGGCGCCGCTCGACCGGGCCGTCATCCGCACCGCGGTCGAAGGCATCGAGGCGTCGGGGTACACGCCGATTGGGTTGTCGCTGCAGGAAGCGGCCGCGGACCTGCCCGCGACCGGCCCCCGCTCCATCGTCCTGATCTCCGATGGCGAGGACACCTGTGCGCCTCCCGACCCATGTCAGATCGCCGAGGAGCTCTTCGGGGATCTACTCGACGTCCGGATCGAATCGGTGGGATTCCTGATCGATACCGGGTCGGCGGCCGAGCAACAGCTGCGATGCATTGCCGAGTCGACCGGTGGCAGCTACACGACGGTGGGGAGCGCCGACGCCCTCGTAGCGAAGCTGGGCGAGGTGACCGACGAACTGTTGAACTGGCGGCCCCCGATGACCCTCAATGGGGCTCTCGACCAGTTGGCGGCGCCCGAATTCCCACTCGCTGCAAAGGCGGACTGGGTGACAGACGAACCGGGGAAGATCGCGGTGGGCCGGTACGGCGGCATTCTGATGCCGGGTGAGACCCGGTGGTACCAGCTCGACTTGTGGGAACGCGAAAGCGCCTGGATCTGGTCCGATCTCGAATGGCCACCTGGCCTCGAGGCCGGGGGCCACTTCGAAACGATCATCCTCGACTCAGACGGCAACCGGGTAGAGGCATCGATCGGCCACGGTGGGTATCCACTCCGGATCGAACTGCCGGGAACCGGATCCCCGATGAGCGCAGCGACTATCCAGGACCCCGAACGCGGATGGCCCTCTCAAGCCGAGTATCTGGTCGGCCTGCACTGGGATGCGCCGGCTGAGGTCTTCCTCGGTTCGCTCAACCTCGCTGTGGAGGTACTGAATGGCGACCCGTTCGCTTATCTGGCCCGTACTGAACTCGAGGGTTCGCTCGATCCGAACGATGCACCGGACCTCCGACTGGCCCGCCAACTCGAGAACGGAGATAGCTGGAGGGGGGTGTTCCGTGGGCCACTGGCGTCGGGGGAGACCCGCTGGTACCGCCTCGACCTGGACCGGGGCGAAGTCATGAACACCCTTGCCTTCTTCCCCGGCGACCGGTTCGTTGGAGAGGGGATTGAGGGAGAATTCTTTGTGAGGATGACCGATCTGGACGGCAATCCGGTGGGAGCGGCGTTTGGTGAGTGGCCCCAGATGAACCAGGCCTTTGGGGACGAACGGCATCAGGCAACGGTGAGCGGGTCGACATCGTTCGATCCGGATCCGGTTCCAGAGTCGGTTCTGATCGGATTCGAGTGGATCGGTCCGCCGGGTCAGGTGAGTGAGATCCGCTTCGAAGCGGAAGCAATGTTCAATCCCCACCGCAAGGAGATTGCAGACCAAATCGAAGCGGAGGCCAATCGCCAGGAGCCCGGTCAGGAGGATCCGGCCGACGATTCGTCGCCCCCGGCACCTCTCACGGAGGATGAGGGTTCCGGAGGGGGCGGGTTTCCCGTCCCGGTTGCCATCGGCCTCCTCGCCATCGCCGGCGCAGGGGCAGCCGTCCTGATGCGACGGTCCCGCAGTCGCTGAGACTCAAAGAGGTGTAGCAGGCTTGCTGTTCCCGGCCGACTGACCGGTACGCTCGGGTCATGATCATTCGAGCCGAGACCCCGGGCGACTATCCGGGAGTGGCAGCGGTAAACGTGGCTGCCTTCAACGAGGAGAACGAGGCCCGGCTCATTGAGCTGGTCCGTCAGACCGACCTCTACGTCCCCGAGCTCTCCCTGGTGGCGATCCTCGAGAGGCGGGTCCTCGGGCACGTCATGTTCAGCTACATGACACTGGAGGCCCCCAGCGGAGATGTCCGGATCCTCGACCTGGCGCCGCTGGCCGTTCACCCCGATCACCAGAATCAGGGCATCGGGACCGCCTTGACCGAGCATGGTATCGATCTCATTGAGGCTCTCGGCGAGCCGCTCGTTCTGGTGGAGGGCATCCCGTCCTACTACCCGCGGTTCGGGTTCGAGCGGGCCTCACTCCACGGCATCACCCCACCCTCGCCGAACATTCCCGACGAGGCGTTCATGGTCAAGCTGCTCCCCAACTACGACCCGAGCTACCGAGGCAAGGTCCGCTACCCGCCCGCCTTCTACGAAGCCGACGCCGTCGGACCCTGAAGTCCCGTTCGGAGAGGGAACCGGCTACGGGTCGGAGGACCCGGCGGTTCTTCTTCCCCTCCATGAGGGAGGGGTGGCCGAGCGAAGCGAGGTCGGGGTGGGGGAGGCCATGAGCCCACCAAGTGACCCCGTCGTAGAGGCTTCGATGCCTCCCCCCATCCGCCCTCGGCGAGGCGCCGAGTCCACCTTCCCCTCACGGGGAAGGAAGAAGACTGGGTGAGGTAGGTCGGGGAGGCGTCGCACCCAAAGCCGATGGCGCCTCACACCGATGGTCAGGGACGCATCTCATAGGCATCCCGCAAGGCGAACACGTGCTCGCTCCAGACCCGGTCGGCCCGGTCGGCGTCAACGACCGGCTTGCGAATCATGCTGAGGCAGAACTCCATCTGCTCGGGAGTCGTGCTCGGCTTGCCGTGCAGCTGAACGGCGAAGCTCGCGAAGTCCCGGATGAAGACGTCAAAAACCTGCTCGACGACATCGCCGGACAGGTCGTAGATCACGGCGTTCTCCAGGAACAGCTGGGCGTACACGACGAGAGTGAAAATCTCGCCGAGCCCGAGCAGAAAGTCGATGTCTTTGGTTTGCGCCTCATCCGGCCGAGCAGCGAACAGCAGGGTCTTGAACGCCTCGATCTGCTCCTCGAACACTCGCACGTTTGGAACGTCGAAGTGTTGGAAGACGGGGGCGTAGTCGTGGAACCGGATCTTGCTCAGGCCCCTGGTCGGCCCCTGGTCGAAGAGGAAGTCGTCGTTGGCGGGGTCGTCCCGGCGGGGGATGTCGGGCATTTCGGCGGGGTTGAAGAAGTAGTTGGCCATGAACTTGACGATGAGAGCGATGTTGACGTGGACCGTGCCCTCCAGCTTGGGCAGCGCCCGGATATCACGGGCCGCCATCTCGAAATACATGTCCTTCTCGAACCCTTTGGCGGCGATGACGTCCCACATGTGATTGATGACGTCCTCGCCCTGGGTAGTGACCTTCATCTTCACGACCGGGTTGTACAGCAGGTAGCGGCGGTCCTCTGGCGACGCCGATCGCATGTAGTCGGCGGCCCGCAGGGCCACGAGTTTCATGGCGACGAGCCGGGTGTAGGCATCGGTGAACAGGGCCTTGGCATGGGGGAAGTCGGTCACCGCCATCCCGTAGAGCCTGCGATGGGCGGCGTGGTGGATGGCTTCATAGAACGCGTGGGTGCAGATGCCGATCGAGGCCCAGCCGAGGTTGAACTTGCCGATGTTGACGGTGTTGAGGGCCGCGTTCCAGGCTTCGTCACCCCTTTCGAGGATGTCACCGTCGCTCACCGGGAAGTCGGTCAGTTCGAACTCGGAGACATAGTTCTGGGAGTGGACGACGTTCTGGAGGCAGGAGTATTCGGGACGGGCGGTGTCGGCAGCGAAGAAGACGTACTCGTCGGTGCCCTCGATCTTGCCGAACACCGAGACCAGGACGGCCTCGTTTCCGTTGCCGATGTAGTACTTGCGGCCGTTGGCCAGGTAGGTCCCGTCCGGTTGGGGGGTGAGCGTCATCTCGCTCGAGTAGAGGTCGGCGCCGTGCTCCTTCTCGGAGAGCCCGAAGGCGAAGATGGCTCCCTCTTCGAGTAGCCGGGCGGTGCGCTCCTTGACCCCCTCGTTTCCGCTCATCCAGATCGGACCGAGCCCGAGAACAGAAACCTGCCAGGCATACCAGTAGGGGAGGCCGTAGAACCCGAGGATCTCGGCGAACTCGCAGTTGCGCCACGTGTCCCAGCGGGAGTCCTCGGCGCCGTATCCGGACGGAGTGCACATCGTGGCGAAGATGCCCTTCTCGCCGATGAACTCGAGGAACTCCGAGTACCAGAGCGCGGCATGGTCGTCTTCTTTCAGGCTCTGCTTGCCCTTGGACTCAAAGAACTCGATGAGGTCGAGCATCACCTGGCGGGACCGGTCATCGTGATAGGTGCGGTCGGGCTTGTGGGGGTGGAAGAGAGTCATGGGAGCCTTCCTTGGCCGGGTCGTTTCCCCGAAGCCTAGGGACCGCCCACCAGGCCCAATCGAGCGGAAACGGACCCTGGAAGGGCTTCACGAAGGCTTCACACGAACGCTACGGAGGCTCCATGGCGACGGTGGATGCTGGTCTCAATGTTTGAGAAAGGAACAGGATCATGAAGAAAACGATTGGGCTCCTCCTGGCGGTAGCGCTGGTGATCGGAGTCATGGCGACGGCGGCATTTGCTGCCTCGGGAGACGGAACCCGTGACTTCCTCGGAAGCGGAGCCCAGGCCGGCAGCGGTTACGCCTGGGGATTCGCCGACCTGGATGTCGACGGAATCAACGACAACTTCGTTGACCTCGACGGCGATGGCCTATGTGACAACTTCGTCGATGTGGACGAGGACGGCGTCAATGATCTGCGCGGCACCGCCGCCAGGGGAATGGGCGCCGCCGAATTCGGTTCGGGCACTTGCACCGGTGACAACTTCGTCGACGAGGACGGCGACGGTGTTTGCGACAACGCCGGCACCGGAGTTGGTGGACAGCGGATGGGTGGCAATGGGAGAGGTGCTCACCGCTAGACCGCTCTCCAAGACGTCCAGATAGACGCTCCCCCGTGGATCACGGGGGAGCGTTTGTATTCGCTAGTCCCGGTTGTATCCCACCATCGACAGAACGGCCCGCTCGATTCGATCCCCGACTACCTCGAGGTCGATCTCGGATGCCAATTCGGAGACTGCGATGACCGTCCGGTACACGATGTCTGCGTCGAGGTCGGGTTCGAGATCGGGTCGGAACACTCCGTCGTCCATGCCGCGGCGCAGAATCACCGCCAGGAGGGTTCGCACGTGTTCGGAGTGGGCCTGGAGCTCGGCCCGAACGTCGGGAGCCAAAACCGGCTCGAGCGCAACCGCTGAGGGATGACCAGCCCCGGTCGCCGACACGACGTACCGGACGAAGGCGGTGAGCTGGTCGGCCGGTGTTTCCTCGGCTTCGATGCTCGATATATCGTGTCCTGAGCTCTGGACCGCGGCCCGCAGGACCGAGGCCACATCCGGGAAGTACTTGTAGAGCGTTTGCCGTGAGACGCCGGCGGCCCCGGCGATGGCTTTCATCGACAGGGCCGACACCCCCTTTGCGAAGACGAGCTCCATGGCGGCCTGCACGATGCGGTCGGCCTGGCGGACCTGGTGTTCCGACGGTGTCGCCGCCACTTCTAGGCGTTCTTCCGATAGAGCCGGGCCGACAGCCACCCGAAGAAGGCGGTCAGCCCGACGATCCAGAGGATCGATCCCAGGATGAGGCCCGACGCGTCTGCCCCGTCCCCGAGGGCCCGGATGGCGTCGGCGACCACCGAGATCGGCTGATTGTCGGCGAACGCTTGCAGCCAGCCCGGCATCTGGGCGGTGGGAGTGAACGCACTCGACGCGAACAGCAGCGGGAACAGCCAGAACATCGACAGCATCCCCACCATCTCGACGCTGCGTACCTTGGCAGCGATGGCGGCGCTGATCCAGGAGAACGAGAACCCGAGCCCGACCGCCAGGAGAATGCCTCCGACGGCGGCTCCGAGATTCGAGAACCGGAATCCGAGCAGGTACCCGAGTACCGCGACGACCACGAGGGTGAGGGTGTTGCGAAGGGTGTCGGCGATGGTGCGGCCCGTCAGCACGGCGCCCTGGTTCATGGGGAGCGACCGGAGCCGGTCGACCACACCCTCGGAGAGGTCGACTGCCAGGCTGTTACCGGTCTGTTGAGCCCCGTTGAGAGCGGTGATGACGAGGACCCCGGGCACGAGAAACTGGATGTAGTCGACCCCGGTCCCTGCTCCGATGGCACCTCCGAACACGTAGTAGAAGAGCAGCAGGAAGAAGGCTCCCATGGTGACCGCAAACGTCCACATCTCGGGTTGGCGGGCGGTGCGGAGCAAGTCACGCCGGGTCATGGTGATGGTGTCGTCGACCGCCCAGCGGAGGCGAGTATTCAGTCCGGGCTCGGTGAGCAGGGCGGGAGATGGCATGGTGGTCGTTGTCATGATGTGTCCTTAGGCGGTCGGCTCGCCGGTGAGGGCGAGGAAGACGTCGTCGAGCGTCGGCTTGCGGAGCTGGAAATCGGCGATCTCGATCCCGGCGTCTTGAATCCGGCGCAGCGCCGCCAGGCTGTCGGCCGGTCGATTCACCGGGAGGTGCAGGGTGGTCTCATCGATCGCCACCACTTCGTCGCCGTTGAGGAGCTCGGCCGCCCGGTCACGGGAACCGGCCTCGGCCACGGTCACCTCGAGCACGTCGCGCTCGAGCGAGCTCTTCAGCTCGGCAGAGGTGCCCTCGCCGACCACGCGACCCCGGTCGATGACCACGATGTCGTCGGAGAGCTGGTCGGCCTCGTCGAGGTACTGGGTGGTGAGGACGACCGCGGTCCCCTGGGCGGCCAGCGAGCGGATGGCGTCCCAGATTTCGGCCCGGCTGCGCGGGTCGAGACCGGTGGTCGGTTCATCCAGGAACAGAGCAGGCGGATCGACTATCAGTGAGGCGACCACATCGAGTCGGCGTCGCTGTCCACCCGAGTAGGTGCCGGCCGGTCGGTCGGCAAACTCGGTGAGATCGAACCGTTCGATGAGCTCTTCGGTGCGCTTCTTCCGCTGGTCGGCGGGGAGGTGATAGAGCCTGCCGAAGAGGTCGAGGTTCTCCCGGGCGGTCAACTTCTCGTCCACGGCGGCGGCTTGACCCGCCAGCCCGATCGCCTGACGGACCATGCGGGGCCGCGTGGCCACATCGAAGCCGGCCACCGAAGCGGCTCCGCCGTCGATCGGAAGCAACGTGGTGAGCATTTTGATGGTGGTGGTCTTGCCGGCGCCGTTCGGGCCGAGCAGTCCGAGCACCTGGCCGGGGGCGACGCTGAAGCTGAGCCCGTCGACGGCAACGGTGTCACCGAAAGCTTTGCGGATATCGCGGACCTCGATGATGGGTGGGGATTGGTTAGTTGACATAGTGTCAACTCTATCCCATGGTTGACACTATGTCAATCTCGGTTCGGATCGGGCTTCACGAACTGTGCCGGAACACTCCCCGCGGGGTGCCATCGGGTCCATCGGGGACAATTTCGGCCGTCGGCTCGAAGCCGAGATTGAGGTACAAGGCGCGGGCGGCGTCGGCCTCGGATTCGAGGGGATGCCCTTCTCCGAACGTGACGACTCGCACGGACCGACCGGCAGCCTCGCCCAGGGCTGCCTCAACCAGCGCTGTGCCAATCCCTCGTCGCCGATGGGCAGGTTGGACTGCCAACCAACTCAGCGTGATCGAGTCGGTATTGCCGTACGACAACCACATGCCACCCACCATCGGAGCGTCGGCTTCCAGGCGCGCGCTGCAGGCAGTGCCACCGTTGATGTGAGCCTGCAATCGAGCGGTCCAGTCCTCGGTACCCGCCAGGCGTGCACCGAACTCCTTCTCAACCGAGGATGCGAGTCTGCTCCACGCCGCCACGTCGGCCATGGTTGACCGGGAGACGACGATGCCAGCGGTGTCGCTCACAGGCGAGTGTCCGATCTCAGAAATCGAAGGGAACGAGGTCTCCGCTGGAGGTGATCAGTTCGACCGGCTGCGCTTCCCAGCTCACCGGGTCGCCACCCATGCCGGGGGAGTCGTCCGGCATGCCGGGCAAGGCAAGCCCCTTCGCGTCCGGGCGATCGTTCAGGAGTTTCATGATGGCTCCGGCGGGGACATGGCCTTCGATCACGTACCCATCGACCAGGGCAGTGTGACATGAAGCGGCGCCTGCGGGGACACCGTGTTCGGCCTTGAATTCGGCCAGCTGTTGATCCTCAGTGAGATCGATGCTGGCTCCGAGATCTTGCAGGTACCCGACCCACCCAGTGCAGCACCCTCAACCGGGTTCCTGGTGCACCTCGAAGCCGACTCCCGACAGGCTGATGGCCGTGCTCTCGACGACGGTGGTCGCCGTAGTTGATGGCGCGCCGACGGTTGATCCGCCACAGGCGGTCAAACCCAGCAATATCGTCGCCAGCCAAACCAGCTTCTTCAATTCCCTACCTCTAAGCGATGACGGGACTCTAGTTGTCAATCGATCTCAGCCCCGCTCTGCTTGTTTCGCAAGGGCCCGCAGCGTGAGCTGCGGGCCCCTGGTGTTTGGGATACTTGCCTGTCCTACGGCTTGAACACGAACGGAGTCGCACCAACCTGGAACGAGTGCATCGTCTGTGCGTTGTCGAAGATCGAAACCCCCAGGTGGTAGGTGTCGGTCAGATCGTCGAACTGCACGTCGAATTCTGAACCGGTTACCAGCTTGCGGCTGAACTCGACCGTCCAGACCCCATCAGCCCACACGAAGCCGGCGGTTAGGTCACCGCGATCTCCGGTGAAGGGGGCGGTGATGATGCCCGGAAGCAGGTCGCCTTCCGCGAAGAGCGAGTCGTCGAAATCGACGATGTCGGTCTCACGAATGTAGCCGGGGTCACCGTTCAGGTCGCCGCCGCCGGCGAGCATGAAGGCCGGCATCGTGCCGTCTTCGGTCACGTTGTTGTAGTAGCCGCCGCCGTCTTTCGGGTCACCGTGGCGTCCGGCGCCGTCGGTGTCTGGCGACCAGCGGGTGGAATCGAGATACTGATCGTCGAGCTGGGCAACGTTGCGAACTGACTTCCAGTGCCAGATATCGCCGAACTCTCCTTCGGAAGCCGTGTACTTGTTGCCGTATGCCTTGACGTCGGAGTTCTCACCGGCGTGGCAAAGCGTGAAGCAGCCCTGGCTCTCGAAGTTGGCGATCGGTGCCTCGTTGATATCCCAAATCATGGACATCTTGTCTTCGTAATAGGTGTTGTTACCGCCATGTCCCTGGGGATCATCCGGATTCGACAAGTGCGCCCAGGTTCCATCGGCTTGCTTCTCCCATGGAGACCGCAGGTGGTCCTCGGTTGCGTCGTCCCAGCTGACCAGGAAGTAGGCCATGTCGCCCGAGTACAGCGACTTGAGCGTCACGTCGTGGGTGCCGGCATTGGCGCCACCGTTGACCTTGACGGTCACGCCGGGAGCGTCGGCCCAGGCAGCTTCGTCGGCAACGCCGTCGAGGGTGGGTGCGTCGGCCGAAACCGAAACCAGGGTCCCTTCAGGAACCTCAAACGGTACTTCGGTGGTCGTGGTCACCGCGACCGTCGTTGTGGTGGTGGCCGGTGCCGCGGTCGTGGTTGTGGCGACAGGAGCCGCGGTTGTTGCCGCCCCCTCGTCGTCGCCACCACAAGCGGCCAGCATCAGAGTGAGGACGGTGATTGCAGGTAGAGCGAAACGTGTACGTCGAATTAGGAACCTCCCTAGCGATTGGCATCATTGTGAAGAGAATCACAAGGTGCCCTCAGGGCCAAAGGACCTTGCGGGTTAGGCAATAGACCGTAGATCGTCGAAAGGCGATCGCTCGGCGTCGACGGCGACACCCGGGTAGTGATCACGGACGAGAAGAGGGCCCCCGGAGATGGGGGCCCTCTTCTCTGTTTCCGGTGCCCCTCGGTCAGCAAGCACTGCCAGAAGGCGCTGGTTGGGTTAGCTACAGCCCTTGCTGTCGCCGCAGTTCATGCAGCGGTAGCAGGAGCCGTTGCGAACCGTGATGTGGCCGCAGGTGTCGCACAACGGTGCATCACCCATGTTTGCTGCCAGAGCAGCTTGCACGGAGCTGGTCTGGGCATCGGACGCGGTCATCACTGCGGTCGCCTGGGTCGCAGGCTTCCCGTTGGTGGCGCCAGCGCTGGTGCCATTGGCC
>CAXMQV010000054.1:0-18056 GCA_964195905.1 uncultured Gammaproteobacteria bacterium | reverse complement strand
TACCCGCTGAGGGCGTTCCTCTCGACGAAGTGCTGAGGGAACTCGTGGAGGCCGCGCGGCCGGGATTGGTGGCATCAGCGGGACCCAGGTATTTCGGGTTCGTTGTCGGCGGCTCAACCGATGCCGCCCTCGTCGCCGATGTGATGACAATAGGTTGGGACCAGCTTGCGTTCAACGAAATGAGCTCACCGGCGTCCCTTGCCTTCGAGGATGTCGCTGGCTCTTGGCTGAAGGATCTCCTTGGTATTCCATCTTCAGCATCGGTCGGTTTCGTGACTGGAGCACAGGCCGCGAACACCGTCGGGCTGACAGCGGCGAGGCTGCAGGTGCTGCGTGATCACGGTTGGGACGTGGGTCGCGATGGCCTCCACGGCGCGCCACGCGTACGGGTTGTGGCCGGTGCTGAGCGCCATGCAACGATCGATAGGACGTTGCGGTTGTTGGGGCTTGGCGAGAAGGCTTTGGAATTGGTACCCGTGAGACCCGATGGCGCAATGGATGCCGAGGCCCTCGATGGCGTGCTTGGAAACGGTGCTTCTGGTCCGACGATTGTCTGCGCTCAGTCCGGCAACGTGAACACGGGAGCTTTCGATGACTTGCGGCGAGTATGCACCGTGGCCAAACAGCGCGGGGCTTGGGTCCATGTCGATGGAGCGTTCGGTCTTTGGGCAGGGGCTAGTTCCGGCCTCAGGCATCACGTCGATGGAGTCGAACTCGCAGACTCGTGGGGATGCGACGGACACAAGTGGCTCAACGTGCCCTACGACTCTGGCTACGCATTCTGTGCACGGCCCGAAGTTCATGCAACGGCCATGGGGTATACCGCCTCCTACCTCTCTGGCCAAGAAGAAGGAAGGCGCTTCGGTGGAGGCGACTTCGTATTGGAGTCTTCTCGGCGCGCTCGTGGATTCGCAACGTGGGCAGCGTTGCGAGGCCTCGGTCGTTCCGGAGTGGAGGAGATCATCGATCGGTGCTGTGCGATGGCTCGCCGTTTCGCCGACGGATTGAACGCCATAGACGGTGTGGATGTCGTCAACGATGTGGTTCTCAATCAAATCCTTGTTCGGGTCGGCGACGAACCTACAACGGAACGAATTGCCCAGGAGATCCAAGAAAGTGGAGACGCCTGGCTGGGAGTCACGACGTGGCACGGAGAGCGGCTCTTACGGATATCGGTATCCAATTGGTCCACCACAGCGGCAGACATCGATCGTTCGATCCGCGCCGTTGACACCGCCGTTCAACAAATCCGCCGCACATAACCGGCTGGGAGGGATGATGTCGGCACCAACACGACCCGCAGGGTGATACAAGTCAAAGAAGGCCGATCCCTCGACAGACACCGTGCTCATGGGGACGCCCTTCCGGGCGAACCCGTTCCCAACGTGGTGGGTTTTGTGTTTGACGAGGTCTGTGAACCTGTGCCAGCCCAGCCAGCGATTCTGTACAACACGTTCGGAACCAACGACGACTTCGATACCACCGGAAGTAATTCAGCGACGACTCCCGACCGAGGAGTCCCTCCTTCCGACAACGACGTCGCGGCAGGCTTCGAGATTCCGACAGGACCGAACTACACGCTTGAGTCAATCGAACTCGCGTTGTCGTTTAGAGCAGGAGCAAACGAACTTGACGTGTACCTACTCGGCGACCGGGTCCCAACACCGCCCAACCCCGCGGGCATTCCCCACGAAACCCAAGACCCCACCGACAACACCCTCATCGACGGCAACATCACCATCACCACCGACGGTCTGACCGGTTTCACCGTTACCACCGACCAATCAGGCGTAGGCAAGAGCTACCTGCTCGACGAGTAAGCCACCAATCAGTGCCGCTTCCCCGCAGATGAACCGCTCACCAGAAATCTCATGGCTTGTTCCGCTACCCCGCTCGCTACCCCCTCACGCCATCACCGAAACCCCAACCTGTCGCTGGGTGAACATCGTGAACGTCGAGAACCTTTCTTGAGTCTGAGAGAGATGGGATAGGTGTCTGATGATGGGGGCAGTGCCTGACGGCGTGTAAGGGACCCGGGTTCAGGTTCACGAAGTCCTCAACGTTCATCCTGCGGGTCGTGTTGGTGCCGATTCACCCGGCCAATGGTCCCCTCGTGGCCGCTCGATAATGCCGGACATGCGCTTGTGGGTTCGAGTCGTGTGTGGTTAGGGCTTGGGGGGAATGGGGAACCGTGTCTCAGGCTCCCACGAAACCTCCTTGCGGACTGTGAAGTCGCTGCGCTCATCCCTCGTGAAGTCTTGGGCGATAAAGGGTCACTGCCACCCGCCATTGGTGTCCGGTTTCTCCCTCGACAGTCACACTGTCTGTCGTGCATACTGGTGGTGGGAGAGGGCACCCCTCTTCGGGTGCCATGGTTCTAGGCGAGGAGGAAGCGATGCGTCCCCGAGTCACGATTCTTGCTGTGCTTGTGATGGTGTTCTCTGTGTTGCCGCTGGCACCGGCAAGCGCGGCGTCTCTGCAAATCACCGTGAACTACGCCGGGGACTGGGTTATCGGAGACACCGATATTGGTGCGACCGTGGATGTGTTCTTGTACGACGCTGGCGAGTTCCTCAAAGATGATGCTGTGGTCATCGCAGACGGCTCCGGGCATTTCTCTTTGGTCTCAATCGAGGATTGTTTTGTGTGGAGGAGCGGTGAGTGTCCGGACATCGTTCCCGGCGACGTGGTCAGGGCATCCACCGATAGTGGCGCCTCGGCGGAGGTCCGGGTCGGTGAGTTGACCGTTGTTGTGGACGCGCGCCGCGATACCGCAAAGGTGACGCTGTACGCCCCCTGGTTCACCGAAACGCTCGATGTCCATTGTGAAGTCTGGAACGGTGTCGGACCGACTGTTGCGGTCACCGCCCGAAGTGGCGATTTGGTGACCTGCGACTTCGGCGCCGTGGGGTGGAACCTCGACTCGGGCCAGAAGGTGGCTGTGGCGTACTTCGAACCGGACGGCGACGCGGTGATCAACACCTCGGTTCTCTGGTCTGCTGCACCCATCACCCTGACCGGTTCATTCACCGACTCGGTCAGCCATCTCGATGAGGTGCAATGGCATGGTAAAAGCGGAAACAGGACCCTGTACTGGAAGGCGAACGAATTCTTGGTCGAAGGCGACATGGAAGGCTTTTTCGGTGCCTGGTTTGCGACGATCTCGCATGTCAATCGCACTGGGGACTTTGCCGTCACCTCCGAACCGGTCTACTTCAGCGGTTCGATAAGGGACCTGAACGGCGTCCTATGGCTGCGGGTCCAAGGGTCTGGCGGCGGTGACAACGGTGATTTCACAGCCACGATGACGGTGCTGGGCGGAACCGGCGATTTTGCCAACATGCGCGGTCGCGGCACGCTGGAGGGCACGGCAGGTGTCGGTGGCACCTATTCATTGAATCTGGGCATGGACCAGGCGCGCATAGGAAGCTCACCATAAGCGCCGACCACAAGACGCACAGCTCAGGAAGTACCGAACCGTTCAAGCGGCTGCAAAGCTTGCAGCAGGTCCAGAATGGCAGGACCTCGATCTTGTCTTCTCGACAGAACAGGGTGGACCTCTTCATCCAGACCAGATGAGCAAGTCCTTCAAGCGTCACGTGAGAAACGCTGAGCTGCCGTTGATGCCGCTCCATTCTCTCCGCCATACGCATGCCACCCTGGCCCTCCAGGCCGGGATCCACCCGAAGGTCATTAGTGAGCGTCTCGGCCATGCCAGCATCACGCTCACTTTGAATACCTACAGTCATGCAATCCCGAGCATGCAGGAGCAGGCCGCGGAACAGATAGCTTCCTTGGTGTTCGGCAAGTAGACGAACGGGGTGTTCGATTCTGTTCGATCAGTTTCGGTAGCAGTTGGGTAGCAAAACGCGAGATGACACGGCTGGAGCCTGAAGGCCAATGGCAGGAAACGCAGCAATGATGGGCGGTCCTGAGTGGGCCCGGTGGGGATCGAACCCACGACCTTCGGATTAAAAGTCCGCTGCTCTACCGATTGAGCTACAGGCCCAGTGCGAGAAGCGTAACCGAGCCCTACTCCGGACCGGTCGCCACTTCGTAGCCGGAGGTCGACCAGTCGCTCCACGACCCCGGGTAGAGCTTGGCGGTCCCGAGGCCGGCGTGTTCGATGGCCAGGAGATCCTGGCAGGCGGTGACGCCGCTGCCGCAGTACACCACCGTCTCGCGTCCCCCAACACCGAGGTCCCGGTACTTCTCCGCCAACACCTCGGCGGGGAGGAACCGGCCGTCGGAGCCGAGATTGTCTTCGTATGGGGTGTTCACCGCTCCCGGAATATGGCCGGCCACCGGATCGAGGGGCTCGATCTCGCCTCGATAGCGTTCGCCGGCCCTGGCATCGAGCAGCAGGACCGAATCGAGCCGCCGGCGCAGCTCATCACGGTCGACGGACAGATCAGGCCGAAGGTCGATCGCCAGTACACCCGGAGGATGGTCGGGGAGCTCATCGGTCACCGCAAGGTCATCGGCTGCCCAGGCGGCGAGACCCCCGTCGAGCACATAGGTCCGCTCGTGGCCGATCGCCCGGAGCATCCACCAGAGCCGGGCGGCGACACCGCCGCCGCGATCGTCGTAGGCGACCACGACACTGTCGTCGCCGATTCCGAGTTCACCCATACGAGTCGCAAACACGTCCCAGGACGGGAGCGGATGACGGCCCGGACCTTCAGGCGTAGAAAGGTCCGTTTCGAGGTCGACGTACACGGCGCCGGGGATGTGAGCTTGCCCGTACGCCTGTCTGCCCCGCTCGGGCTCGCCCAGATACCAGCGCACATCGGCAAGACGCAGCACCGAATGATCGAGGTGCCGCGACAACCAGTCGGTAGAGACGAGCGGGCCGGTCATGCGGAGCGCCCCCCTTCCCGGCTTCGCCGGTACTCGGTGTCGCTTGCTTCTGATTCCCTTCCCTCAGGGAAGGGAAGTCGAGCGTCAGCGAGGTCGGGATGGGTCTCGACTGCACCTATCAACACCGAGAGAGACACTGGTGATCCACCCGAGAGACCCACCCCGCCTCCTCCTTCGTCGGCGCTCCGAACCCGGAGGGTTCGCCCCCTCCCTGAGGGAGGGGAATTCAGAGAGAGACGGCCCATTAGATGGGGGGAACCGGGTCGGTGAGGCGGCTGCCTACGTCCCGGGTCAGCAGCTCGGGCGCGAACGCCACCGCCTCCCAGGGGCGGGCGATGACGTGCCAGGAAAGCAGCGCCGCCGCCATCGGAATCGAAATCGGGGCGTCGATACGAACCCGGTTGTAGTTGACGACCGAACCCCGCAGCCAGGCGGCAGGCTCGCGTCCGACGGCTAGCTCCCAGCGTCTGGGCATCCGACCGTCGTGCTGCAAGAGGTAGGAGAATCCCAGGCCGGATATCTCCCAGCGGTTTCCCCAGAATGAGTCGCGGGTGGCTCGAGCAAAGGGAACGTCATCCTCGACGGCCCGAACCACCCCCCACCCGTCGGGCTGCAACATCCACCGCGTGCCATCGCTCAGGGTGACCCGGGTGTAGTTGTTGCGGGGGCGTCGGATCGCCTTGGCGAGTACTTCGCCCCGCTGGATGAGTTGCCACTCGTTGGAGAACAGTCCACTCAAGAGCTCGGCTTCGCCGACCACGACTCGGGAGGCGCCACGTCGTTCCATACCGGAACGGTAGTCGGGCCCGGACGCGAACGGATGGGCCAACGTATCATGCGTTCCATGCAGCTGCACTTACTCGACGGCACCTATGAGCTGTTCCGGTCCTACTTCGGGGCGCCGCCGCGAGCCGCCCCCGACGGGCAGGAAGTCGGGGCGGTGGCCGGCATCATCGCTTCCACGCTCGGGCTTCTGCGGGAACCAGGTGTCACCCACCTGGCGGCCGCCACCGACTACGTCATTGAGTCGTTCCGGAATCAGATGTTCGACGGGTACAAGACCGGCGAGGGCACTCCCGAGGATCTCATGGGCCAATTCCGACTGGCCGAGGAAGCGTGGGAAGCCCTGGGCGTGACGGTGTGGAAGATGGTCGAGTTCGAAGCCGACGACGGATTGGCCAGCGGCGCATGGAAGTACGAGGACCAGGTCGATCGTGTCGTCCTGCTGAGTCCTGACAAGGACCTGGCCCAGTGCGTGGACGGCGACCGGGTTGTCACCTATGACCGGCGCCAGGAGATCGAGCGAAACGAACAGGGGGTGTGGGAGAAGTTCGGCGTCGCGCCCGCCTCCATCCCCGACTACCTCGGCCTGGTCGGCGACACCGCCGACGGCATTCCCGGCTTGCCGGGATGGGGAGCGAAATCGACGGCAATCGTGCTCGCCCACTACCGGACCATCGAAGAGATTCCCGATGATGCCGCCGATTGGGAAGTCACGGTGCGCAGCGCCGCCAAGCTGGCCGAGACCCTGGCCGCCCATCGGGAGGACGCACTCCTCTACCGTGAGCTGGCCGTGCTGCGACGGGACGTGCCCCTCACCGAGGCCCTCGACGATCTGGAATGGAAGGGTGCGCACCGGTCGATCTACGAGGCGTTCTGCGCTCGCATCGGTCTCGAGGGCCTGGCGTCGCGACCCCATCGCTGGCAGGACTGAATCCGGGCAGGACTAACGCCCGCCGGCTAGGGACGAAGGCCCTGTATCGACGTGGTCGAGTGGCCGTTAGATTCGCTCCCGGAGGTACCCATGACCCATCATTCGCCCAGGGAGGCCGATCGGCCCTCGAGAAATGCCGCTCCGGTGGCTGAGCGTGGCAGCATGTCGTCATGAGCACCCCTAAGAACCCATCCCCCACCGAATATCAGCTAGCCATCATCGGCGCCAATCGCGCCGGCATCTCGGTCGCACTCGATGCGTACGCAGCCGGCATTGAGCGAATCGTGATCATCGACAGCCAAGAAGACGTGGCCCTGCCCGATCTCGGGGGCCAGCCCGACGTCCGCTTTGGAAGTCCCGTCGAGCGCATCAAGGAAGACGGGATCGTCACGATCAACGGCGCCGACTTCGAGATCACCGCCATGGTGGCGGTGATCGCCGGGCGGGTCGACAAGGTGTCGGTTCCTCCCGACTACGTCATCCCCGACGGCCTGGCCGATCGGATTCACTACGAAATGCCCAAGAACGTGCCCGTTATCGATGACGTGCTCATTATCGGCACCGGTGAGACCGCCGCCGAATACGCCGAAGCCCTCATCGAGAGCGGCCACCACTCGGTAGTCCTCAGCCTCCCCTCGATCGCCTTCGACCAACTCGCCTGCCAGACCCGCGAGGATCTCCTACGGGTTGAAGCGGCGCGCCAGGCCACGATCTTCTGGCATTCCCATCCCACCGCGGTGTTCGATTCCGACGGGTATCCGATGGTGACGTTCTCGGATCGTCGCACCCCCGACCTCGTGTTCGACCAGATCATCTATGCGCTCGGAACCGGTGAGCGATCCAAGCACCTCGACCGGCTCAACATCGCCCTCGAGGCCGTGTCGGAGCCGGCCGCGGTCTATGTGCTTACCGAGGAAGACCCCGGTCCCGATGCGCCCGAATCACCCGAGATGACCTACGTGTCACCGGGCCACGCATGGGGTTCCATCCACGACCACCACTTCCCCGACCTTGCCAAGCCCGGGGATCTCGAGGCCCGGCCACCGCTCGTGTTCAGCGGGTTGGCCGAGCGCCTGCGTGAGAAGCATTACAACGCCACAATTACTTCGTTCGAGAACTATCACAGCGACTTGTGGATCCTCCGGGTCAAGCCCGATGTTGGCAACGCCCGCCACGACCCGGGCCAGTACGCCACCCTCGCCCTCGGCTACTGGGAGCCGCGGCTGGACGGGTCAGACGAGCACCTCGACGAATCAAAGATCGAGAAACTGGTGCGCCGTTCGTATTCGATCTCTCATCCGATGATCGACGAAAACGACAATCTGGTCGCCCCTGAGGACATCGATGGAGTCGAGTTCTACATCGTCCTCGTCCGGCCCGAGGGCATGGACCACCTGCCCGAGTTGACCCCCCGCCTGGCGCTGAGGAAGGCGGGCGACCGCATCTTCATGGGCAACAAGGTGGCAGGGCGCTATACGTTGAAGTACGTCACAGACCCGACCTCGGATGTGGTGATGCTTTCGACGGGAACCGGCGAGGCGCCGCACAACAACATGGCGGCCCAGTTGCTTCGCGAAGGGCATACCGGCCGAATCGTCAGTGCCTGCACGGTCCGCTACGAGCGTGACCTCGCCTACCTGGCGACTCATCGCCGGCTTGAGAAGCTGTATCCGAACTACAGCTACTTCGCGTTGACGACCCGCGAGGCAGACACCATCAAGAACAAGGTGTACATCCAGGACATGATCACCAACGGCATGCTGGCCGAGGTGCTGGGACACGACCCCAATCCCGAGCAGACCCAGTTCTTCCTGTGTGGAAATCCGCTCATGATCGGATTCCCGGAGTGGGACGGCGACACTCCCAGCTTCCCCGAGCCGAGGGGGGTGTGCGAGATCCTCACCGAGCTCGGCTTCACCGTCGACCACAAGGGCGTCGACGGCAACGTCCATTACGAGGAGTACTGGTAAGCCGAACCAGGTCGCCGGTCACGGGCCCCTCTCTCCCCCCGGAGGGGGGAGTACCGGCGCAGCCGGGGAGGGGGGCGTTCTCTAGCCCCAATCGGACGCCCCCTCCGACCCTACGGGCCACCTCCCCCTCCGGGGGAGGAAATCTGCGTCTCCTCAGACCGAGGCTTCCCAGCCGTCGTAGATGCCTGAGGATGACTCGGCGATGGCTGCGAAGCGAGCAGCGTCGTTCTTCACGTTCTCCGGGGTGAGTACGTAGCCCTGGCGCTCGAAGACGAGCGACCAGGTGTCGTAACCAGCCACCGGCGGCTTGACCGACGCCTCCCAGGCCGGGACGGAGGTGGCAGCCGTCCGGCCGGCCTCCTCGGACTCGACGTAGAGGAAATGAAGCACGTGGCGCGGGGCGCTCAGGTCGGCGCCATGATCGACCAGCGCCTGAAGAACCTGGCGGTCCCTGGCCGCCAGGTCGACATACTTCCCGAGCGGGTCGTTCTTCTTCCTCCCCAACCGCATCAGCTGATAGCCCCGTCCAGGTCGGCGATGAGGTCGGCGGGGGCTTCGAGGCCTATCGACAGCCGGAGCAGGCCCGGCGGAGCCAGAGGATTGACGCTGGCCCGGTGTTCCACGACCGACTCCACCCCGCCGAGGGATGTTGCCCGGCGGAAGACCTTGAACCGCGTCGCCGCCTCGGCTGCCTCCTCATACGTGGAGAGCTCGAAGGACACGATGGCTCCGCCGCTCGACATCTGACGGGCCGCCACCTCGTGGCCGGGGTGGCCGGCCAGGCCGGGATACCAAACCTGCAATCCTCGATCATTCAGGTGATCGGCGATGGCGGCAGCCGTATCGGACTGGCGGGCAATCCGCAGCGGCAAGGTTCGGACCCCGCGCAGCGTCAGCCATACGTCGAGCGACCCCGGAATCGTGCCATCGATGACCCGGGCAGCTAGCAGTTCGGCCGCGCGGTTGGGATCGGCGGTCACGACCACTCCCCCCATGGCATCTGAGTGACCGCCGATGTACTTCGTCGATGAATGGACGACATAGTCCGCGCCCAGGGAGAGGGGTCGCTGGAGGACGGGCGTGGCGAATGTCGAATCAACCACAACCACCACTCCCCTCGATCCCACTTCGCCTACGACTTCTGCGACGTCGGTGATGAGGCACTTCGGATTGGACGGCGTCTCGAGCCAGGCCACGTCGCCCGGCGCCAGCTCATCGAAGGCCTCAACCGCCTGCCACCCACGCGGCGCTGCGGTCACGTAGCTGCGGGTGCCGTGGTACACGTCGGCGGGCAGATAGATCCGGGCTGGATTGAGGTACCGAAGCAAAGATGCGATCGCCGCCATCCCCGACGGAAACATCACCGCCTCCCCACCCTCGAGGGCGCCGAGGACCGCCTCTAACCGTTGGGTCGTGATGTGGTGGTTTCGCCGGTAGACGAGGTCACCCTGCTCCGACCTGTCATAGGTCGACGCGACGTGAATGGGCGGTGCAATATCGGCGCCGTCAAGGATGCCGGCGTCGCCGTGGAGGGCCTGAGTGAACGGGTCGTCGCTCACTCAGCCAGCAATCGGGGATTGAGCGTATAGGTGCCCATCACCGAGGCCTCGGCGAGGACGTGCCCGTCGATGACGGCCCGTACGTCGGCACCGGTGAAGTCCCCCTCGACATCGCAGGTCGCGACGTCGAGCGCGTACACCGCGAACACATACTCGTGAATGAGTGAATCGTTCCAGGGCGGGCACGGACCGTCGTAACCGAAGTAGAGGCCCTCCATGTCTGGATCGCCGGTGAACCAACCCGTGTAGTCATTGAGCCCCTGGCGGGTATCGCCCGGTCCGGCCGGGCCATCCTTGCCGCGGGGTATTACTCCGTCAGAGAAGCCACCCTCACCGAGCACCCGCACCGAGGGATCCAGGTCGACCAGGACCCAATGAAAGAAGTCGGTCCGGGGCAGATCGGCCGGCACCTCCCGACCCTCCTGATTGACATCATCGCCTGCCGTCGGTACAACCCGGTCCCAACAGAGAACCGCCAACGACGCCGTTCCATCGGGGACGTCGTCCCAGCTGAGGGCCGGGTTCCGGTTGGGGGCGAATGTGGCGTGGGTGTCGGGGTCCGGGATACAGAATGCGAATTCGGACGGGATCGGCCGTCCCTCCTCAATGCCTGCGACTGTGAGCTTCACGGCACCACCTCCTTGTGCTCAAGACTAGGAAGGCGTTTCCTCCCCCGGAGGGGGAGGTGCCCCGCAGGGGCGGAGGGGGCGTCCGATCGCGACACCAGAATGCCCCCCTCCCCGGCTACGCCGGTACTCCCCCCTCCGGGGGGAGAGAACGCTCTTCCCGGTTCCGAGCGGGCAGCGGGGTTTCCCCCGCAGCGGGCAGAACCGCCTACCATTGCCCACCCATGTCTGCTTCCTCCTTTCGCAATGTCGCGCTCATCGCGCACGTCGACCACGGCAAGACCACCCTGGTCGACGCCATGCTGTCTTCGACCGGCGTCTTCGCGTCCCACGAGGTGCATGTCGATCGCATCATGGACTCAAACGATCAGGAGCGCGAGCGCGGCATCACGATCCTCGCCAAGGCGGCCTCGGTCGAATTGAAGGGCACCCGCATCAACCTGGTCGACACGCCCGGTCACGCCGACTTCGGCGGCGAAGTCGAGCGAGCGCTCGCCATGGTCGACGGGGTGTTGTTGCTGGTCGACGCCGCCGAGGGACCCATGCCGCAGACTCGCTATGTCTTGTCTAAGACACTGGCGCTGCACCTGCCTTCGGTGGTCGTGGTCAACAAGGTCGACCGGCCGGACTCTCGCATCGACGAAGTCGTCGACGAGATCTATCAATTGTTCTTCGACCTCGAAGCCTCCGACGCCCACATTGAGTTCCCGATCATCTCCACCGTCGCTCGCGAGGGCAGGGCGATGACCGGTATCGGCATACCCGAAAAGGGAGCCGACCTTTCGGCCCTCCTTGATGCCATCGTCGAAACCATCCCGGCGCCGTCGGGCGACCCCGCCGCGCCACTGCAGGCTCTCGTTACCAACCTCGACGCCTCCGACTATCTGGGCCGGCTCGCCATCGGCCGGGTGGTCCAGGGCACCATGCGATCGGGCGAGATGGTCGCCCTGTGCCACGCCCACGAGGAGGAGCCCCCGCTCAAGCGCAAGCTGACCAGCCTGTTGGGATTCGTCGGACTGGACCGGACCGCCGTCGACGAGCGTGCGGCCGGCGACCTGTTCGTACTGGCCGGGTTTCCAGAGGTCGAAATCGGTGACACCATTGCCGACGTCAACGATCCCCAGCCCTTACCGAGACTGGCCGTCGACGAGCCGGTGTTGCGCATGACCTTCGGGGTCAACACCTCACCGCTGGCCGGGCGCGACGGCAAGTTCCTCACCTCCCGCCAAATCAAGGACCGCCTCGAACGCGAGGTGCTCGGAAATGTGTCCATTCGCATCGGCGCTACCGCCTCCCCGGAGATCATCGAAGTCTCGGGGCGAGGTGAGCTGCAGCTGGCAGTTCTGATCGAATCGATGCGTCGCGAAGGGTTCGAGCTGCAGGTCAGCAGGCCCGAGGTCATCATCCGCGAGAAAGACGGCAAGCCCCACGAGCCGCTCGAGCGGGCCGTGGTCGACGTCCCCGACGAGTATGTCGGCACCGTCACCCAGGCCGCCGCGCCCCGCAAGGGCAAAGTAACCGACCTCCGGCCGGGCGACACCGGTCGCACGGTCATCACGCTCGAAGCGCCGGCCAGGGGGCTGCTCGGGTTCCGGTCGCTTCTCATGACCTCGACCCGCGGGACTGCGTTGGTTCATCAGCAGCATGCCGGTTGGATACCGTGGGCCGGAGATCTGCCGCATCGGGTCGGGGGCGCCATCGCCTCGGACCGAAAGGGGGTGTCGACCGGTTTCGCCCTCGACAATCTGCAAAAACGGGGCGAGATGTTCATCGGGCCGGGGACCGACGTATACGAGGGAATGATCGTCGGCGAGGCGTCACGCGGTGAGGAGATGACGGTCAACGCCACCAAGGGCAAGCAACTCACCAACATCCGGACTCACTCAACCGACGAGGCGATCAAATTGAAGCCGGCCCGGATCCACACTCTCGAGACAGCCATCGAATGGATCGCCGATGACGAGCTCGTCGAGGTGACGCCCGAAGCCATCAGGGTTCGGAAGCGTTTCCTGACCGAGAGTGACCGCAAGCGCGAGAAGACGCGGACCAAGACTCGCACGTAGGCCGGGACGGCTACTCCGGAGCCGAGACCCAGACCACCTCTCCCTCATCATCGATCGTGTCGGTTCGCACCAGGCCGACGGTGGCCGCTACCCGTTCGGACGCCACATGTTTGGGATGGATGTGGGCGGTGAGGTGGACGGCTCCCTGTCCGACGAGCCAGTCACACATCGAGATGGCCGCCTCAGTCGCTATGCCCTGGCCTTGCCAATCCGCCCCAACCACCCAGGCGATATCGGCTCCATCACCGGTCACGGTCGCCTGTACGAACCCGACCGCTACCTGTTGCTCAGCCAGTTGGATGATCCAGTTGTGCCAGATTTCTTCATCGGGTCGGGGAGCTACCTGAAAGCGATACTGCGCTTCGAGCTCTGGCAGGCTCGGCGAGCCCCCACCGGTGAACTCATAGAGCCGGCGGGAGGAAAGGACGCCCACCATCTCGGAGGCATCGGCCGGCTCGAGCGGTTTCAGAATCAGGCGGGTCGTGCGAAGGAGGGCGGTGGGTGGCGAACTCATTCTCAGACTCTGCCACACCCGGCAGGGGAAGGACCCACCGCAGGGCGTGGGCACGGCCCGGTGCTTGGCGGTTTTGCCGCCCGCTCACGGACTATCGAACTCCGCCTCGGCGGTCCCGAGCAAGCAGACCGAGATGATGTCGTCAGAAGGGAACTCCTTGAGCACCTGGAGACAGACGTGTTCAGCTCGGGCCGCGAACGTCAGAAACTCCCGGCTGTCTACCTCATAGCGGAATCCGGCTGCGACTCCCATCCAGCCTCGTGGATGATGGACGGTGAGCCTCGCCGGGCACTCGCAATGCTCCTCGCCCTCGGCAATGCGAATGGTGGCAAGGCACTTGAAGGTGTTCCGCTCTTCGGTTCGTTCCGGTTTTGAGGTCGACTCCACGTCCACCCGGAGACGTCGAATATCGCCACCGGCCGCGCCGGTCGTTCGCCGGACGGGGAGATCTGCTTTCGTTCCGGCCATAGCCGCCTCCCTTCGCAGATAGTCAAGGCATACCAAATGGGGTGGTAGGCCGCCAGAGGCTTTCGTCCGAATCGATCAACCGAGGCGCTCGACTCAGACTCCGGTCTCCAATCCGGCAATGCTCCATTCTCCGGTTCCGAAAACGGCGGCGTCGACAATCTCGCGAGGCTCGAGGGGACGGGCCGCCATTTCCACGCCAACCCACAGAGTGCGGGAAAAGGGATGAAAGAGGATCGGGAACAGCAGATTGAGCGCCAGGGTGAGGATCAGCAGCAGCGTCCAGGGTGTGTCCGGCCAGGTCACAACCATGCCTCCAACAAAGACGACGAGGAACGTCGCAAACGTGAAGGCCATGTTGATCATGATCGACCCGAGCCAGAAGCCGTCACCCCGCTCGTAGTGGTGCCCACAGCGGGGGCAGCGTTCCACCATGGTGACCCAGCGATGAAACAGCTGGCGCTCGCCACAGCGAGCGCACCGCTTAGTGGCGCCGCGCCACAGCGCCTGGCCCTTGGTGGGCTCGGTCACCGCGGCGTGGCTGTGGGCCGGACGCCGGACGTTCCGAGCCGATTGACCCGCTCCTGGGTCCGAGCCCAGCTGGTTTCGAGCGCCGCCGCCAGGCCGGTCGGAGTAGCAGGGTCGTTGAGCGTCTGAGCCACCGGGAGGATGCGGAACGTGCCCTCCTCGACGTAGGTAGGTGTGTAGTCGATGTAGGAAACGCTGAAGGTGCCGTCGGCCTGCTCCCACACCCGGGCCTGGACTAGTACGCCGTCTTCGGTGCCGACTCGAACGTTGCCGGAGCGTTGATTGGAAAGGAAGTTGCCCATGCCATAGACCACGTACTCGTTGCCAACCTGGCCGATCGGCTGAATGACATGGGCGTGGTGGCCGAGGATGAAGTCGACGTTTGGTGAGGACAGGACGGCCTCGGCCTGCTGTCGCTGGGTGCTGGTCGGGTCGACGTTGTACTCGACGCCCCAGTGCATCGAGACGACCACGAATTCGGCCCCCGCCTCCTTCACCCAGGCGGCGTCGGCGAGGATCTGGTCGACGCCGGTCACGTTGACGAGATACTCCTTGCCCGACGGGACGATGAGGCCATTCAGCCCGTACGTATAGGAGAGATGGCCGACGGTGACGCCGTTCACGTCGTACAAGTTGGGGATGTCCTCCTCCGGCCCACGGGCAGCACCAGCGTGGCGGAGACCGGCCGCATCGAGTACCCCGAGGGTATTGGAGACGCCCGCCGCTCCCTTGTCGATGGTGTGATTCGATGCCACCGAGCAGCTGTCGTAGCCGGCGCCCGCAATGGCATCTGCCAATTCGGCCGGGGAGTGGAACTGGGGATAGGAAGACAGGTTGGTGCTGTCGGGTGACAACGGAACCTCGAGGTGGCAAATGGCGAAGTCGGCAGCTTCCACGAGGGGCTTGATCGGCGCCAACATGGGTGAGAAGTCGTAGCCGTCGCCGCCGGCATAGTCGCGGGCAGCTCCGTATACCGCCGAGTGGATGAGGAAATCACCGGAAGCGGCGAGCGTGAACGTCCGCTTCTCGATCTCCGGTGGCGGGGCCGGTGTGAACTCCTGATAGACGCCGGAAACCGGAATCGCCTGGGGAAGCGGATATGGATAGAAGGCGTCGGCAAAGGCTGTGGCGTTCTCGTTCTGGATGTAGAAGCGGTTGGTGCTGGGACGGAAGACGGCCACGGTGTCGTCGCCGTCCTGGTCCCAATCTCCGCTGACAATGCGGTCGCCCCCGACTCCGTAATAGAACTCGCTGTCGGCGACGCCAGTGTTGTGGGTCATCCGTAAATAGACGAAGCCGGTCGACTCCCGATGGAGTCCGATCTCGTCGACTCCGTCCTCGTCGAAGTCGCCAACGAAGGGCCGATCACCGGGAACACCGAAGTAGTAGAAGACGTCGAAGCCGGGCTGGAGGTCGTTGCTGAGCCAGACCCGACCAGTCTGCGGCGCATAGAGACCGACGGTATCGCATCCGTCGCCGTTCCAGTCACCGGCGAGGGGCACGTGGCCCTCCTGGCCTATGAAGAGCCGCTCCTGAGCGACCCCGGTGGCATCGTCCTGCAGATACATGAACCCGGTCGAAGGCCGCCACATGCCCGCCGAGTCGATGCCGTCGCAATCCCAGTCGCCGAACATGGGAACGTCGCCCGGGAGCCCGAAGTAGAACGTGTCGAAGGTGGCATCGATGTGCTCGACCTGCCAGCGGGCGGTATCGGGGTCGACGAAGATCGGCTCGTCGGCGGAAGAGGCAGTGCTCGGAGCCAGTACGAGGAGGGCGGCGGCGATCGTGAGGAGGCGATGTTTCATGGGAGTCCCACTCCGGATATTAGAAGTTTCGGCCACGGGCGGGGATTCTTCAGTGATCGAGGCCGCCGCGGCCACATCCTAATTGGGACCGGCAATGACCAGGGTCGAGCTCACATCGTTGTGCGAGGGACGGTAGGTGTAGCCCGAGAGCAGGACATTCGTGATCCTGAAGGTAATGCTGGGATCGGCAAATAAGCCAAGTCGCGTGTCGATCTTACCGTCTTTGTCGGATCCGAGCCATTCGGATCCAGCCGTTGACCCGTCCCACGTCACCCGGACTGCTGCGAACGGCGCCCGGGCGTCGTTCTCGTCTCGGATCTCGATCTTGATGTGGGCCTCCCATTCGCCCGCATCACCGTGGTCGTGACCTTCGAACTTGTGGACGAGCAGACCGGGCAATGGAATCGTCGTAGTGGTCGTGGTCGGCGGCACCGTGGTGGTGGTGGTGGTGGGCAGGGGTGTGGTCGTAGTCGTGGTCGTGGCCGGCGGGACCGTTGTTGTGGTGGTGGTCGGCGGGAGTGTCGTCGTGGTCGTCGTGGTCGTCGGCTTGACAGTTGTGGTGGTTGTGGGCCGCACCGTGGTCGTTGTCGTCGGCCTGATGGTGGTAGTAGTGGTCGGCGGAACCCGCGTCGTGGTCGTCGTCGATGCGAACAACGTTGTTGAAGTCGTTGTCGTTGTTGGCTTGACCGTGGTGGTGGTCGGCGGAACCCGCGTCGTGGTCGTCACCGAGCTGGTGGTCGTCGGAACGGTCGTCGACGTGGCCGGGCTGGTGTTGGTCGCCGAAACAGTCGTGGTAGTCGTCGACGCATCGTCCTGGGCTGCCTCGAGCTCAACCGAGAAGGTTGCGCGCGGCTCTTCGATGGCGGAGGTCGAGTCTGGCTGCGGTTCGCCGATCGACGCCGGAGCGGAGACGGGTACGGTCTGGACCGTTGCGCCGGCAACCTGAACCGGTGCGTCCTCGCCGAGTGCCCAACTCGCCATGTAGATCAGCCCGCCAATCACGGCCATGGCGACAATGCCAATAATGGCTGTCCTGTTTACTTCATCCGGAGTCAACGAGATGTCCCTTAGTAGTTGGCCCCCAGCGATTGGACCATCTGCCCACGGCCCAGTGTAAACGCGGATTGTGGCGACAATGACTGGAGGGGTCGGCTCGGTCGGCGGGCATAATGGCGCCATGACCGGCCGCAACGTACTTGGAGAACCACTCGAGCCCTGCGGACTGAATCCTGTAACCGGCTTCTACCGTGACGGTGCATGTACCTCGGGGCCGGAAGACCGTGGCAGCCACACGGTATGTGCGGTCATGTCTCACGAGTTCCTCGAGCATCAGCGCAGCATCGGAAACGACCTCACGACACCGATGCCTCAGTATCGATTCCCCGGACTCGTGCCGGGCGATCGCTGGTGTGTAACCGCCCATAATTGGCTCAGGGCCCACCAGGACGGGGTCGCCGCGCCGGTCGTCCTCGCCTCGACCGATGAACGGGCGCTCGAGACCGTGCCCCTGGACATCCTGCAAGAGTACGCGGTGGACGTCCCGGCCGATATCGGGGATCTCTCGGATTAGGGGCGGCACCCTTCAAGGCGTTGAGTCTCCCGCCTTCGAGTCTGCGGGGGCGATCACCGCGACTAGGCCGCGGCATCTCCTCAATGGCCCTCCACGTCTTGGCACTATTCTGCGGCAACGCCTAATAGGTACCGAGGGTCCAAGGGCTCTTCGCGACACCCGCTCCACTTCAAGTCCCACGGGCGCCTGGCATTCGATTGCCACCCATCCATGTGTACGCCACACCGATCGAACACTGTTCGTGTGAATCGGTTATCAGACTGCTATCAGTGACGCAGATCGAGCGGTTGAAACCGTTCGGCAAGAAACGCCCGCAAGCACAGACGTTTCGATGGTGGTCAGGGGCAGAATTGAACTGCCGACCCTCGGTTTTTCAGACCGA
>CAXMQV010000053.1:0-6876 GCA_964195905.1 uncultured Gammaproteobacteria bacterium | reverse complement strand
CACCTCGAGGCGGTGGGTCACGGATCGACATTGACTCCTTCACTTCCCCGCCGCAGGCGGTGTCAGGATGGGGGAGGCCAGGAACCCACCAGCCAACTGCATCGTTGACGACTCAATGCCTCCCCCCATCCGTCCTCGCCGAAGCGCCGAGTCCACCTTCCCCTCGAGGGGAAGGAAGAAGACGGGTGAGATCCATGTCAGATCTGTCGCACCCAAACCCGCGACCGATCACCTGAGGGAGGGGGCGAACCCTCCGGGTTCGGAGCTCCGACGAGGGAGGAGGCGGGGTGGGGGAGGGATAGAACCGGCAAGCTATCCGGGTTGGTGGCATTCCGCTCTCCCCCCATCCGTCACCGGCCTTGCGGCCGGTGACACCTTCCCGTCGAGGGGAAGGAAGCAGTCGGGTGGCTCACCGGTTTCATGAGGCGAATTCGCTACGAGAGGGACTGCAAGGCGAGGGCAGCGTCGCGGGGACCACACAACCGCAGATCGAGGCTTCAGGGAGGAACCGGCGACAAATGACCCACGTCCAATGGTCGAGCGGCCCTGGTGGCCGGCAACGCCAGTTGATTGGATAGGGGTGGGGGAGCGCCATGGGAGTGGGAGCGGACAAGACAGGGGCATCGGTCGTTTGGTTCCTCCTGGTCGCGTTAATCGCGACCGGGTGCGGTACCGGTAGTGCCGGTGACGGGGCTGCCGGGTTTGCTCGCACCACCGTCACCCCGCCGTCCACCACCACGACGACGACATCTTCGACGACGATCCCGGGACCCTCGATCCCGACCATCCCCTCGATACCAGACCCGTCCGTCCCTCTCCCCGTCACAACTACCACCACGGTCTTCGCCCCAATAGGGCTTCAACCGGGCGATGCCGGGATGGCCGTCGAACGTCTGCAACAAGCCATGACGGATGCCGGCTTCTTCCGCGACGAGATCGACGGGGTCTTCGGCGAACGAACGGCCAGCGCCGTCATCGCAGTCCACAAGGCCCTCGACCTATCGAGAACCGCCTCCTGGAATGTGGACGACTGGGCGTCGCTGGCCGCCTATCCGGGCCCGAGCCTCCCCGTGCGGGACGGTCAGCCGGATCGGGTGGAGGTCGATCTCACTCGCCAGCTTCTCTATCTGGTGAGAGGTGACGCCGTGGTCGGCATCATCCCGATCAGCTCGGGCAACGGCGAGCTGTACGCGAATGCCACTGGTCGGATGGTGCGGGCGCGAACCCGGCGCGGTTCGTTCACGTTCTACAAGCACTACCGGGGGTGGATGATTTCCTACCTGGGTGGGCTCTACCGACCGTGGTACTTCTCCGGTGGGTATGCGATCCACGGGAGCGCCTCGGTGCCCGCGTACCCGGCTTCGCATGGATGCGTCCGGGTCCCGAATTGGGAAGCCGACTTCCTGGCCGGTGAGCTGTGGATCGGGCTGCCCGTCCACGTGTGGGACTGAACGCCATAAAATGTCTTCCTTCCCCTCGAGGGGAAGGTGGACTCGGCGCTTCGCCGAGGACGGAAGGGGGGAGACATTGAACCCTCAACCATGCAGCCGGGCGGCAGCAGTACGACCGGGAGTGGCCCGATGACAAGCGAGCAGTGGGACGAGCGGTATTCGCAACGAGAGCTCGTGTGGACCGCCGAGGCCAACCGGTTCCTCGTCGCCGAGGTAGAGAACCTGGCGCCGGCCCGGGCACTCGATATTGCCTGCGGTGAGGGTCGCAATGCGGTGTGGCTTGCCGCCCAGGGCTGGGACGTGACCGGGATCGACTTCTCACCGGTCGGGATCGGCAAGGCTCGCCTGCTCGCCCAGGAGGCGAGCGTCGAGGTGACCTGGGAGGTGGCCGACAGCACCATGTGGCACCCGCCGGCCGGCGAGTTCGATCTGGTGATCATGTTCTACCTGCACCTCGGACCTGATCGACTGGCCATGGTCCTCGGTCATGCGAAGGATGCGCTGGCGCCCGGCGGGACCTTGCTCATCGTTGGTCACGCACTCCGCAACCTCACCGATGGCTACGGGGGCCCGCCAACCGCAGAGGGGCTCTACGGCCCAGACGATCTTGTCGCAGCCCTCGACGGGCTCACCATTGAGCGCGCCGAAGAGGTTCTCCGTCCAGTGCAAGCCGATGGCGGCGCCCACACCGCCATCGATGCGCTCGTGCGGGCCCGCCGGCCCGGCTAGCTAGCCGTCGTCGCTCTCGGACGTTGTCTCGCCGATTGTGTGCGGGGCGGTTTCAAGCCTGTCCGCAGGTTTGCGCATGAGCAAGAACGCTCCGGCACCGGCCAGCAGCAATCCGACGAGCCACAAGGCGATGGGAGCCGTTGTGCGTCCGAGCGTCAGCAGGCCGCCGTAGTCCTCGGCATCCTTGACGGCATCGGCCAGGGACTCTTTCGTTGGCGAATACGTCAGGTCGTACACGACGACGGGGTCGATCGCGATCGGGAGACCGGGGACGGACACAATGGCCTTGCGGACGTCGTTCTTGTTGATATCGATGAGCACGCCGGTGTCGGGATCGACCCAATAGCGGGCGGAGAATTCGTACGTGTAGCTCAACGGGAGCTGGTCGGGGAGCAGGGGGAGCGCTTGTTCGAGCGCTCCGAGGATCTCGGGGGGCAGGTTGAGGAGCGGGGCAAGGGCGGGTACCGCCGCCTTGGGCAAGGCGGCCGGGAACTCGGCCAGTGTGCCTTCGTCAACGATCGGAAGCGGACCTGATTGGGCGGTGAACACGTAGGTGTTGCGGCCTTCCCGTTCCTCCTGTCCGGCGTACTGCAATGTCACCGTCTGAGCGGGGTCGCCGTTCCAGCCCGTGTAGTCGCGGGCTTCGGTGTCGATGGGGAAGCCGACGACCAATCCCTCTCGAGGGAGCACACGGTCGTCGTTTGTGAAGTTCGCGATCGCTTCCATCGAGACCCGATCAATGGTGTAGAAATCCTCTGATCCGGTCAGGCGGTCTCCGGCTATCGGGGTGCCGGGTGCTGCCACCAGATTGGCCGTGTCCTGGACAAGGGCGTTGTCACCGTCGACCTCGACGGTCTTGACCGTTCGATCGGAGATCACCGGGAGCCCAACGAGGAAGAGGTCCGCCCCGGTGGGGTTTGCCAGTTCGGCCCGGTTGAGGATGCTGACCGTGCCGGCATAGGTCCGGGTTGAGTCGACGTCGTCGGGGAACTTGGCGAGGCTTGGTACCACGGCGAGTTTCACGACGAAACCGGCGATGATGAGAAGCGCGCCGAGGGCGAGAAGCACGCTCGGACCGATCTTGCTTTTCATTGAGAAACCTTCCTCCCGGTTGGTTGGCTGCGAGCATAGGCGGAGGAGATCGGGTTCGCGGTCCCGGCGGGTACGCTCGAGCCCGTGAGCTCGCTCGAACACGCCCTGGTGCGCACCCTTCTATGGCTCCTGCCGGCTCTGCTGGCGGCACCGATCCTGCTGGCCGTGCCAGGTCAGGATGATCCATTCGGCCTGTTCATCGGACAATTGGCCGTACTCGTGGCCTTCGGCGTTGCTTTGGCAGTCCATCTGACCCGGTATCTCAACCCGGATGGCTGGTTTCGGGGCTGGTCGGCACTCCGGAGCCGTTTGGCGACGGCGGCTGTGCTGGTGGCGCTGGTGACGGGCGCTGTTGCCCTTCTGGCACTGGCAACCTCTGGCGCCTTGCGCCTCGAACCATCGCTGCAGTTCCTCCAACTGCTCTCGGCGCTCGACATCGCCTGGGCGGCGGCCGCCATCGCGTTCGGCGCGTTCATGAAGTGGGGAAGTCGGGCGGCTGCGTGGATCGGGGGCGCCGTTCTCGGAGTCTTCTGCATCTTCTCGATATGGCGGTATCTCGACGTCGTCGGCTTCACCGCCGACGGAGGTTGGACGGTGTCGGGGTCAGATCTGATGACCTACGTCATCCCCTTTGATATGGCGGCGGCGGCCGTGGCCCTGGTGATGCTGTGGGTGGGGGCTCACACCGGCTTGCGCACCGAGCAGGCCAAGCTCCAGTCGTAGGACTGAAAGGCGATGATTCCCCGTCGTGAACGAAGCCAGCGCCCATGGTCTTCGGGGAGCCATGGCACCAGGGCCTCGGCAATCTGCCTCTTACGGGCCGGCAGGAAGGTCGGCATGCGGCCCGGTCGGACGAAATCCCCTCCGTACCAAAGAAACACCCTGCTCAATCGCAGAATGTCGTCCTCGAGGAGGGAACCGCCCGCCGCCAGAAACGAACAGGTCTGGTCCTCGAGTTGGTCGTCAAGTCGGTTGCCCTCGTATGGCTCGTAGCGAAGGGTCGGGCATGAGGCCGATCCGCATACGAGGGCGCTATGGATGCGGGGATCGCCAAAACGGCGGATCTTGCCGTGCTCAATGTCGTTGAGGCTGAGACTCTCGCCCTCGACGGTCGTGAACGGTCTCGTGAACGCCCCCGGCAGCCGCAGGACTGAGGCCTCGCCGGTGGATGCGGCCTCTCCCGCCAGGGTGAGGGCGCCGGCGTTGTACAGATTGAGCCAGAAGGCGAGAGCCGCCTCCCGGCTCAGTTCCGTCGGGCGGATCATGTTCAGGTGGACGGAGTAGTCATCCAGCTCATCGAGCAAGCCGGCGAGGGCCGGCACTCCGCTCTGGCGGATGGCGTCGAGGACGACTCCGAGTCGGCCATGGTCAGGCTCGGGCGCGGTCAAGCGCCACCGCGGTCTGCCGACCCGCAGCGCCCTGACCACCGAAACACCGACTGTAATTGGGTTTGGGCCATCCATGCTGGGCAAAACGTCGGCGGCGCCTTGTCTGTTCCCCGCACCCGGTACCATTCCCGCCTATGTCGACGATGACCATTGGTGATGTGATCGGATTGATCGGGCAGGCCGCCCCGTGGGACAAGGCCGCGGACTGGGATCCGGTCGGATTGCAGCTCGGTGATCAGGACCGCACGGCCGCCCGCGTGGCCGTCTGCCACGAAGTGACGGAAACCGTGGTGGCGGCCATTGAGGCCGATCCGGTCGATCTGCTCGTGAGCTACCACCCGCTCCTGTTTCGTCCGACGAACCGAATCGTGGCGGGCCGGTCTCCGGTCGGGCGGGCCTATCGGCTGCTTCGTGCCGGTGTCGGACTGGCCGTGGCTCACACCAACTACGACGCAGCCCCGGGTGGCACCGCCGATGCTCTGGCCGATGCCCTCGGAATCGAGGATACGGCCGGTTTCGGGCCGGTCGGCTCGGGGGACGTCGTCAAGATCGTGGCATTCGTTCCTGAGGCGGACGTGGAGCGAATCGCCGATGCAATGGCGCGGGCCGGTGCCGGACGCATCGGCAACTACCGCTCTGCGTCTTTCCGCTCACCGGGTGTCGGAACGTTTCAGCCCGAATCATGGGCGGATCCCACTATCGGGGAGGCGGATCGATTGAATCGGGAAGCCGAGATCCGGCTCGAGATGGTTGCTCCCCGGTCGGCCGAAGCCGTCGTGGTGGCAGCGCTGGTGGACAACCATCCGTACGAAGAGCCGGCCTACGACGTGTACGAACGGCGCGGCAACGATGGCATGATCGGCCGGGCGGGGCGTCCGCCGGGCGGTACGTCCGTGAGGTCCTTCGCGCAGCTGGTGGCTGCCCAGCTCGGGGGCGACGTTCGCCTTTCGTGGGCGGGTGCCGATCTCAATCTCGTCGCAGTCGTACCGGGGTCCGGGGCCGATTTCATCGACGCAGCAGTCGCTACCGGAGCGCGGGCCCTCGTCACCGGCGATGTAAGTCACCACGACGCCCGGCGGGCCATCGACCTCGGCCTCAGCATCATCGATCCGGGACATGCCCGCACCGAGCGCCCTGGAGTCACAGGGCTCTATAACCTGGTATCCGACGCGGTACCCGATGCGGTCGACCTGACCGGTATCGATCCGAGCCCCTGGGAGGGAGTACGTTGACCGACAAGGCATTTCTCGATCTGCTCGGGCTGCAGGCGATCGATACAGAGATCGATCAGCTCCTGCATTCCCGTGAGTCTCTGCCGGAGTTGGAGCAGTACAAAGACACCTACGAAACCATCACGAACCTCAACGCCACGGCGGCGACCCAGGATGCCGCCCTCGCAGAGACTGTGTCGATGCTGAAGAAGACCGAGGGCGAGCTCGAATTGACCGAAAAGAAGCGTGGCGCACAGGAAATGCGGATGTTCGCCGGTGGGATGTCCTCCAAGGATCTGACCAATCTCCAGATGGAAGTCGAAATGCTTGGGCGCCGGATCGAGGCGGCTGAGGAGGAGGTCCTCGGCCTTCTGGAGGTCCGTGATCAGCAGGAAACCGCCTTCCTCGAGACCACCGAGGCGGTGGAGAAACTCGAAGCCGAATCCTCGGTGCTCCAGGCTTCGATAGCCACGCAGTGGAAGGAAATCGACGGCGAAGTCGCAGCCCGCCAGGAGCGGCGCGGTGACTTCGTCCCCCTCATTCCGTCAGAGCTGCTTGAGCTCTATGAGGAGCTGCGGCCTAACAAGGAGGGCATCGGCGTGGCCCGTCTCGTGGAAGGCATGTGTGGCGGATGTCACCTCTCGCTGAGTCCCGCCGAGCAGCATGAGGTCCTGAAGGAGGACCCGCCCCGCTGCCTCCAATGCCGCCGGATCCTCGTCGCTCAGTAGCCGTGCTGTTCTGGCATCTTGGTGGGGGATTGTTTCTCGGGCGGTGGGTCTTCCGGGACCCGGCGATGGATCTGCGGGTTCTAGCCCTCGGCGCGGTGCTGCCTGATCTGATCGACAAACCGATCGGTTCGATCCTCTTCACCGACTACTTCATGACCGGACGCATCTATGCCCACACGCTGCTATTCGCAGTTGTGGTTCTGTCGGCTGTCATGGTGTTGACGAGGAGGGGGAGCGCCGCTCGCAAGCGGTGGATGGCTCTCCCCATCGGAGTGTT
>CAXMQV010000052.1:0-2917 GCA_964195905.1 uncultured Gammaproteobacteria bacterium | reverse complement strand
ATGCCGGCGAAAGGCCAGGGTGGCGTCCCAGTCCACATTGGCCCCGGAAGAGGGGGTGTTGTCGGCGAAGGGGTCGGCCACCACATGAACCGCGGCAAAGGCTCGTCGGCTCGTCAACGGCGTCGTCGGACGATGGAAGTGGACCGGCTCACCGAGCGAGTGACTGGTCAGGGAACCGTCTTCGAGCGGGATCGTCACCGTTGGCATCGGGGTCTCCTTGGCTGGAAAACGTTGTCCGCGGATGTTACCTGGGGGAGCAGAGCGGAAAACCAGGGCACCAGTGCACTAATAGCCCGGGATCGAGGCGCCGGGTGCCGTGGTGATGGTGGTCGTCGATTCGGGGCGGAGGGCGATGGGAACCGACCCCGAGGTATAGACCCGGGTCAATCGGGCGCCGAGCTGCTGCAGGACTTCCCAGGAGATCGTTCGTCGGACATCGGCAACAGCATCTGCGGTGATCTCGTCATTGTCGTCGCTCCCCAGCAGGGTGAACTCCGAGTCGAGCCCGACGCCCGCGATGCCCGTCACGTCTACCGTCAGCGAATCAGAGGACACCCGGCCCACCACCGGAGCACGGACACCTCCGACCAGCACGGAGGTTCCCGGTGACGAGGAGCGGGACCATCCGTCGGCATAGCCGATGGGGAGCGTGGCGATGGTCGAGACTCTCCCGGCGGTCCACGTTCCCGCGTAGCCGACCGCCGTTCCGGCTGGCACCTCTGCGATGCGCACCGGATATGCCTTAACGGCGAGGGCGGGGGCGACTGACTTGGGAAGCGGGTCACCGGCACCGGGGTGAACTCCGTAGAAGGCCAGACCGGGCCGCACGAAGGCATGCCCATCCGTGCTGCCGGCAAGGAGCTCGCCTGATGCCGCGGCGTGGACGGCACCGGCATCGATGCCGGCCGCGGCAATCTGTGTCAGCACTGAATCGAAACGGGCGAACTGTTTGCCGGTCGTCGTGGGATCCTCCGGCGCCGCCAGATGGGTCCACACTCCGGTCAGCGTGGCCGACGGTGCGGCGACGATGGCTGCGGCGGCGGCGACGGCGTCATCGGGAGCCACACCGCCCCGGGTCATGCCGGTGTCGATTTCGAGGTGAACTGCCAGGATCGGATCGCCGGGGGTCAAGTGTTCGGCAATGGCTCGTGCCTCGTCGGTGCTTCCCACAGTCACGTCGACTCCGAGGCGGGCCATCGCTGCCAGGATCGCCTGCGGCACGGGGTAGAGGACGAAGGTCCGCCCTTCGTAGCCGTCGCGGCGGAGTCGGGCCGCTTCGGCCGAGTCGGCCACGCACAGCCATTCGGCGCCTCCGACGACGGCGCACCGAGCGGCCATTTCGAGCCCGTGTCCGTAGCCATCGGCCTTCACCACGGCTCCGAGAGCAGCGGGACGGGCGAGAGAACGCAGCGCCCTGGCATTGGCGGTGAGCACATCGGTGTCGACCTCGACCCAGGCCGACCGCTCCAGAGGCGGGAGACCGGCGCGGGCCAGGGAACGATCGATGCCTCGCGTCAAGTCACCCTTCCGTCTCTGAATCGGCGAGCCAGTCGTCGAGTGCGCTTCGCATGACGCCGGCAGTGGATCCAATTCCGGTCCAGCGTGCGAATGCGATTTCGCCTTGCCGCACGAGCATGTCGAGCCCATTGCAGACATTGAGACCGCGGGCGGTGGCGGCCCGGACGAGAGGCGTGATTGGTGGGACGTAGACGAGATCGAACACCAGGGCATCCTCGGGAAGACCGGCTACATCGAAGGCAACCGTGTTGGTGGTCATCCCGACGGTGGTGGCATTCACCGCGATGGCGGCCGAACCAAGCTCGGCGGCCAATGCCGGATCGTCGAGCCCGCCGGGTATGACGTTCCCGAAGAGGGAGAGGCTCTCGGCCAGGCGGCGGGCTCGTTCGGGTGTGCGGTTGGCGACAAACACCGACTCGACACCGGCGTTGAGCAGGGCCCACACCACGGCCCGGGCGGCCCCACCTGCACCCACTACCACGGCCCGGCGGTCGGCCACCGAAGCGCCCATCGATTCCACCGCTGCCATGAAGCCCGAGGCGTCGGTGTTGAAGCCGACCAGGGATCCGTCGTCACGGCGCACCCCGTTGTTGACCGCCCCGATGGCGGCAGCCCCCGGCTCCACTTCGTCGAGTTGGCCCATGGCTATCTGCTTGTACGGCGCAGTCACCCCGAACCCGAGCCAATCGGGCCCACGCGCCTCGCTGAAGAACGCTCCGACCTCGTCGGGGTCGATCGGGCGCAACTCGTAGGTGGCGTCGATGCCGTGGGCGGCGAAGGCGGCATTCTGCATCACCGCCGAGTGCCGCCGCTTGAGCGGGTTGCCGATGAGCGCGACGCGCTGCATCAACGGTCCTGGGTCGGGAAACGTACGTGCGGAATGATGTGGGTCGCCCACTGTTCGAGTTGAGCCGGGTCGGGCGTCATGGTGTGGAGTATGAAGCTCTGAACGCCGGCATCGACCCTGGCCTGGAGCGATTCGACCACCTCGTCCGGAGTGCCGAACAAGTAGACCCGCTCCAGGTACTCGGGTCCACGCGCCTCGCTCATGACCTTGAGCATGGCCTCGTGCTGTTCCCGACGGGCCTGCGCCCCGTCGTCGGTGGCTACGAAGTGATAGAAGTTCTCGTGAACCACGGCGAGGTCGGCGGGATCGCGGCCGTGTTCGGTGAAGTAGGTCTGCAGCTCGTCCCAGTCGCGGGCGATGTCTTCGGGAGGACACGTCGGCCGGGGCACCCAGCCTTCGGCGGCGAGGATGCGTCGCTTCACCGGTTCGACGATGCGGGGCAGGTCGGGCGAACCAGGGTCGGCGAGCTGGGATCCTCCCCCGATCCACACCTCCGGCCGTTGGCTGGATCGTGGCTCGATGAGCACATCCTCGATGGAGTAATACGTCCCC
>CAXMQV010000051.1:0-25094 GCA_964195905.1 uncultured Gammaproteobacteria bacterium | reverse complement strand
AAGGGGTGGCATGCACCACCGGGACGGCGGACCGGACCCGACCGAGTTGGTTGATTCAGCTCAACAGGCGTTCCACCGCCCGACCGGTGCGTGCCACCAACCACCACATCATCCCTCCCAGCCGGTTATGTGCGGGGGTCGGCTGCCTCTTGCATGTGATAGATGCGGTCCACGAGGACTCTGATCAGTTCGAACGCGACATCTGGGTGGTGGCGCACAGCTGCTCGAAACTGTCCCACTCCGAGGATGACCCGGCTGCCGTTTGTTTTCGCTATGGCGTCCACCGAGTGAGGTGCCCCCGACAGGAGTGATAGATCACCCACCATCTTTCCCGGCCCATACTCCGCGACAACTTCTGAGTTCCTCAGAAGCCTGACCTCACCGTCGAGAATGACCCAAGCACCGTTCGCCTCGGCCCCTTGACGAACCAACTGTTCACCAGCTTCGAAGTTCTCCACCACGGAGGAAGCAGCCACAGCGTCGAGAAGCTCATCGTTGAGACTGGCGAACAGATCAACCTGCTTGAGAGCGGCCCTCACATCCAGCATGGACTCCATAACCAGTTCCCTTTCAGCCAGCCTCGTGTCGGGTCGTTGAAACAATAGCGATCGTACATATCGGCACATATAGAGCGGCCTTCGGAGGCTGGCCCTCAAGTGACAGCGGTTGGGGCGTTCATCGTGAGTGAGATGGTCGTGACGTATCCCGGCTCCGACGTTGCGGTCTTACGAGGGGCGGTGGTGCCGCCGGGGTCCAGGCGAGTCCAATCGACTTTCCGCCGTGGCTTGCGGCGAGCCGACCGAACATACGGTGCCGCATTTGCGCCTCGTAGGACGCTGCGACTCTGTTGCCCGTACCGCCTCATCAACATTCGGTCCCTCCTGATCCGGCGTCGGGTCTAGAAGCTAAATTCGATCCACACCGGGTCGCGGTCACTGCCATCCCCTCCGTGGCGTTGTCGCCGGGCACTTCGATGCTGGTCGAATAGAAAGAGGGCTACAGGTCGTCGTCCTCGAAGTAGCCCCAGGGGACTATCGATGGATCGTCGCCTTCGGTCTGGTACCCGTCAACGGTGAGGCGAGTCGGTGGTGAGCGCCGAGATTTCTTCTCGGTTCCCGGACTCGCCCCTTTGCGGGTCACGGGACGCCTGGGTGTTTGGAGGGCAGTAGGCGACACAGGCTGCTTGGAAGGTTTGGTCATGGGAGCGACCTCCACTCTGTGATCACCATAGAACGCCGGGTCCGTGTTGTGTGTGATTCCCGGCGGCGTGTGAGGACGGCACGGCCCCCCGTGTGGTTGGGCCGGGTGCCGGGACAGAAATTGCCAGCATCCGATCCAGCCCGGGTGCGCTACCCGCTTTCACGACCGGGCAAGAATGGGGTCGTCGCTGGGCGACTCCCAAGCCCACACCAACCCCACAGACCACCGGGAAACAGCGGGAAATGGAGGGAACGGGCGGGAACAAGAATCCCTGCTACTGATTGGGTATTCGGGCATAACCCCCGGTCAGCGAACTGCCCCGAATCGGTTTAGGAAACCGGTGCTCTATCCCCTGAGCTACGAGGGCTTATGGAGGAGGGTAATTGGTGGACACGCGACCGTTGCCCGTTGTTGCCGGTTGCCGGTTGCCGGATGCCGGATGCCGGATGACTGGTTACTGAGTAGCCTCGGCCATCAGCAAATCGAACGAGCGCGGTGTGAGTACAAAGAAGGAGCCGGCGGGTCCGAGCCTGGCGGCAGTTCCAGACACGACATCCGAGAGTGAGGAGATGTTCCTCATCACGGTCGCTCGTGCCATCGAGGATGGGCATACCGGGCCCGTGCCTGTTCCGCTGCTCGCAGACGCTCTCTCAGTGTCCAAGGTATCGGCCAACGAGATGGCGAATCGGCTTGTCTCCCGCGGCTTCATCGAATACGAGCGCTATCGGGGAGTGACACTGCTGGCAGACGGCATCGCGATTGCGAACCGGGTGCTCCGTCGGAGACGCCTGTGGTCACTGTTTCTGGCCGAACACCTCGGCTTGTCGCCGACCGCCGCCGACGCGGTCGCCTGTGAGTTCGAGCACATCACGCCCGGCGAGGTGGCCGTTCGGCTGGCGGGGTTTCTGGGAGATCCGACCCTGGATCCCGAGGGCAAGCCAATTCCCGCCGCCGGCAGCGCCTTCCAGAGCGAGCTGCCTGAGCCGACGTTGTCGGAACTCGAGGTGGGGCGGCGGGGCCGGGTCACGCAAATCACCGGCGATGCGGCGGTCCGCTCGTTTCTGTCCGACGAGGGGATCACCGATGGGGTCGAGGTCACAGTGCTGGCCATCGGGTCCGACGACGGGTGCCTGGTCGACACGCCGCTCGGTCACGTCCACCTGTCGTCGCAGATCTCCTCGGGCATCGTCGTCCACCCGATCACCGACTAGCTGCGGGAGCCGGTCAGCTAGTAAAGCCCTCTTTACGAGTTCTATTAAGCATGGCTAATCTTCTATGAAGTGAGAAAGAGACGTAGATGTCAGCCGACAACCTGATCGACCGCTGCGAGACCCTCGAAGCAGCTCTTGGGCATGGCCTTGCCAAGCTCGCAGAGGCGGGCGACCGTGGGTAGCGGGCTCCTCATAACCCTGCGCGAGGGCCTTGAGATCGCGCTGGTTCTTGCGATCATCATTGCCTATCTCAGCAAGATCGGACGCGGTGACCGGCTGGGCGCCATCTGGGCCGGGGCGGCCGCCGCCGTCGTTGCCAGCGTCGCCACCGGGCTGCTCTTTCATCGGCTTGTTGGCGAGTTCGAGGGCAAGTGGGAGCAGTTCATCGAGGGTGTCTTGGCTTTTGCAGCCGTTGGCGTTCTGACCTGGATGATCTTCTGGATGCGCGGGCACGCCCGGGGGATCGCATCGGAGCTCCATGCCAAGCTTGACGATGCCCTGGCACGGTCGTTCACGGCGCTTGCCGTCGTCGCATTCATCGCGGTGGCTCGGGAGGGCTTCGAGACGGTGCTGTTCCTGCTCAGTGCAGAGACGTCGAGTGCGTCGGGAGCCGCCGTCGTTACAGGCGGCGTTATCGGCCTGGCGATCGCCGCCGCCCTCGGCTACCTGTTCTATCTCGGAAGCGAACGCGTCGACCTGCGAAAGTTCTTCAACTGGACCGGATTGCTGCTCATTCTGTTCGCGGCCGGCTTGTTCGCGAAGGGCATCCATGAGTTCCGGGAGTTCTTCGAGCTCGAGGCCGCCTGGTACTCGGCGTCGGTCTGGGAGATCTCGAGTGGTCCCCTCGCCGAGGGATGGACCTACGACTTCCTCAAGGGCTTGTTCGGCTGGAGTAGCGACCCCGAGCGCATCCGGGTGGCGGCTTACCTCGTGTACGTCGTGCCGGTGCTGTGGTTCTACTTCAAGGGCGCCGTGAATCCGACCAGGGAGCGGACGACCTCCACCGTGCCAACCGACGCCGAAAAGACCACCGCCGACGCCTGATTTGGGCCGCTACACAGGCGATGATTGGACGCAGGTAGCGTTGGGCCCATGGCACTTCATAACTTTGCACCGCTCAAGGGCACCCGAGTCGAATTCACCATCGACTCAACCGCCGTCGCCAACAACATCCTCGGCGATCCGACAACTCGCCGGGTGGCCGTCTATCTCCCGGAGGGGTACGACGAATCCGACGAGGAGTACCCGGTCTTCGTTGATCTCGTCGGGTTCACCGGCAGCGGGCTCGCCCACTTCAACTGGCGGCCTTTTGGCGACAACATTCCCCAACGTCTCGACCGCCTGGTTGCCGAAGGCAAGATGGGGCCGGTCGTCGCCGTCTTCCCCGACTGTTTCACGACGCTCGGCGGCAACCAGTACATCAACTCGGCGGCGCTCGGGAACTGGGAGGACTTCCTCATCGACGAGATGTTGCCCGAGGTCGAGAGACGGTTTCGCGTCAAGAAGGGACGTGAGCACCGGGCAGTGTTCGGCAAGTCGAGCGGCGGGTACGGCGCCATTGCTCATGGGCTGCGACGCGCCGATGCCTGGGGTGCCGTGGCCTCTCATTCGGGGGACATGGGCTTTGCCCTCTGCTACCTGACTGCCATGCCGCAGCTGCTTCACGCCATCGACCAGCACGGAGGGATCGCCGAGCTGCTCGCTCATTTTGAGGCCAAGCCGAAGCTGAGTGCCGACGATACGCACCGCCTCATGGATATGGCCATGGCTGCGACCTATGACCCGGACGTGAACGCCCCGAAAGGGGTGCGGCTCCCGCTCGATCTCGAGAGCGGTGAGCTCATCGAGGAACGTTGGGCCAACTGGATGCGGCACGATCCGGTCGAGCTCGCCAAGCTCCCGGAATGCCAGGACAACCTGCGGTCGCTGCGGGGCCTGTACATCGATTGCGGATCGCGGGATCAGTACGCCCTCGTCTACGGTGCCCGGGGTCTCCATCGCCAGCTCGAGACAGCCGGCATCGACCATCACTATGAGGAGTTCGACGACGATCACACCGCCGTCGACTACCGGCAGGACGTGTCGTTCCCGTTCCTGTACGAGGCAGTTTCCTGACTCGGCTCCAGCTCCCAGCCCGTGGCGGCGGCACTACATTCACGACGAGGCGGAAGAGGGGACGGACGGAAATGGATCGCAAGGAGCTCGCGCGCAAGTACCGGCAGACGCCCCGTCCCGCCGGCGTCTATCGCGTGCTGCACCGGTCGAGCGGGCGGACGGTGCTCGGAGCGAGCCCGGATGCACCGGCCATGCTCAACCGAATCCGAGCACAGCTCGGCCTCGGCAGCCATCCCACCAAGCAGCTCCAGAAGGACTGGGACGCGGACGGAGAAGACGGTTTCGACTTCGAGGTCCTCGACCTTCTCCCTGTGTCCGACGATCCCGATGCCGACATCACCGGGGAGATTCACACGCTTCTCGAGCTCTGGCAGGAGAGGCTCGGGATCGAGACGGACTCCTACTCCTGACCAGGCGGGGCCGGAGAGGGTTCGAGTGAGGGCGGGCGGCTAGGAGGCCGCTTCGGCCCGCTTCTTCGTGCGGGCGGGGCGGACGACCTCGTTCTTCCGGCGATGAGCGTGGTTGACGACAATGGCCCGTCCACCGATCTCCTCGGCGTCGAGGGCCTGGATGGCGGCCTTGCACTCATCCTCACTCCCCATGACCACGAACCCGAAACCCCGGGAGCGACTGCTGTGACTGTCGAGGACCACCTCGGCCGAAATGACGGTGCCGTGCGATTGAAACAGCGTCTCGAGATCCTCGTTGGTCTGAGACCAGGGAATGTTGCCCACGTACAGCTTGGTTGGCATGTGCTCTCGTCTAGCGTCGGTCGATTGTAAGCGCGCGCTCAACCGCGATGGCAACTTCTCAGCTATCTCGATTTCGCGAACTCGGTGAACCGCCCACCGCCCACCCGACGGGTAACGGGCAGCGGGACGCGACGCCATGCTCAAGACAACTAGATATCCTCAGGCGATGTATATCGGCGCAATAGACCAGGGAACCACCAGCACCCGTTTCATGATCTTCGACCACGGTGGGCGGGTAGTCGCCGTGGCCCAGGAGGAGCACGAGCAGATCTTTCCCAAGCCGGGATGGGTTGAGCACGACCCGGCAGAAATCTGGCTCCGCACGCAGTCCGTGATCGAGGGCGGCCTGGCCAAAGCGGGTCTGACTGCCGCCGACTTAGCGGCAATCGGAATTACCAATCAGCGGGAAACCACGGTTCTGTGGGACCGCACCACCGGCGAGGCGGTTCACAACGCGATCGTGTGGCAGGACACCCGGACGGCCGACCTCGTGGCCGAACTGGCTGTCGACGGGGGACAGGATCGGTTCCGGCCCAAGACCGGTCTGCCGCTCGCGACCTATTTCGCCGGCCCGAAGATCCGGTGGATGCTCGACCACGTGGATGGGCTGGCGAAGCGGGCCGAGTCCGGCGACATTCTGTTCGGGACCATGGATTCCTTCGTGCTCTGGCACCTCACAGGTGGCCCGTCGGGTGGCGTTCACGTGACCGATGTCACAAATGCCAGCCGCACACTGCTGATGGATCTCGAGACGCTCGACTGGGATGGCGAGTTGCTGGCGGCCCTCGGAGTACCGCGGGCGGTGCTGCCGGAGATCCGATCGTCCTCCGAGGTGTACGGCACATCGATCGGGCCGGCAGCCGGCGTGCCGATCGCCGGCATCCTCGGCGATCAGCAAGCGGCCCTGTTCGGTCAAGCCTGTTACGGCGTCGGCGAAGCGAAGAACACCTATGGGACCGGATGCTTCATGCTGCTCAATACCGGCGAACAGCTGGTTCCTTCGGTGAGCGGCCTACTCACTACCGTCGGGTATCAACTCGGGGACGCGCCCGCTGTCTATGCGCTAGAGGGCTCGATCGCCATCGCCGGAGCCCTCGTCCAGTGGCTGCGAGACAACCTCGGCATCATCGAGTCGGCTCCCGAAGTCGAAGCCCTGGCGGCCACGGTCGAGGACAACGGCGGGGTGTATTTCGTGCCTGCCTTTTCCGGCTTGTTCGCCCCCTACTGGCGCAGTGATGCGCGGGGCGTCATCGCCGGGCTGACCCGGTACGCAACGAAAGCGCACATTGCCAGGGCCGTTCTCGAAGCGACCGCCTGGCAGACGCGGGAGGTGCTCGACGCCATGCGAGCCGACTCCGGGGTCGATCTCACTGCGCTGAAAGTTGACGGCGGGATGGTCCAGAACGAGCTGCTCATGCAGTTCCAGGCCGACGTCCTGGGAGTGCCGGTCATTCGCCCCACCGTGAGCGAAACCACCGCCCTCGGAGCAGCGTACGCGGCAGGCCTGGCGACCGGCTTCTGGGCCGGATTCGATGATCTGCGAGGCAACTGGGGTGAGGACAAGCGGTGGACGCCGGCGATGGACGAGGCCCGGCGAGAGAGCTCCTACGCCGAATGGAAGAAGGCCGTCACCCGGACGTTCGACTGGGTCTAGCTCGCTTCGCTCGCTGTCACCGGTCGCCGGTCGCCGGTCACCGGCCCAGATCGACTCGATTCGACCCCTTCGGTCGGGGGCCGGCAGCTGGTAGCCGACGGCCCATTCGGTTGGCGCTTGGTGGTGGGCGGTGGGCCGTTGCCTCTAACCTCTCCCTGTGAATCTTCCTATTGCCCTCACCCTCGGACGCATCGTTGCGATTCCGGTGGTGATGGGTCTCATCCTCTCGGGTGACGATCTCGCCCACAACTTCGGCATCGCGGCGGCTGTGTTCACGGTGGCGGCGTTTTCGGACTTCGTCGACGGATGGCTGGCCCGCCGCTGGGACCAAACCTCCATCGTCGGTGCGTTCCTGGACCTGACGGCCGACAAGCTCCTGGTGACCGGGACCCTGGCTGCCTTGCTGGTTGTGGATCGGGTCAACATCTGGCTGGCTTTCATCATCATCGCTCGGGAGATCGCCGTTATGGCCATCCGGGGCGTCGCCGCCAATGCCGGCAAGATGGTGCCGGCTTCCCAGTGGGGCAAGTGGAAGGCGACCATCCAGTTCGTCGCCATCGGATTGGCGATCGTGCGCCTCGAGGACAAGTGGGGCCCCCTCCACCTCGATGAATGGGCGATGATCGTGGCGGTTGTCATTACGGTGATCTCGGCTATCGACTATGTAGTCCGTTTCCGATCCGTGCTGTTCACCAGTGACTGAACTGCTGTCGCTGGTCGTCGGCTACCTCATCGGGAGCACCGATTTCGCCGTGCTCGCCGCCCGTCTCAAGGGCATCGATATCTATTCGGAGGGAAGCGGGAATCCGGGCGCCTCGAACGTGACGAGAGTCATCGGACGCGGTGCCGGGGCCCTCGTACTCCTCGGCGATCTGTTGAAAGGGGTTGCGGCAGCCGGGTTTGGGGAGCTCGTCGGCGGCAGCGAGCTGATCGGCTTCGCGGCCGGAGGCATGGCGGTCGCCGGGCATTGTTTTCCGGTGTGGCATCGGTTCCGGGGCGGCAAGGGTGTTGCGACGACCGTCGGCGTGCTGCTGTGGACTATCCCGTGGCTCGGTCTCGGGCTGGCGCTTGTCTGGGCGGCCATCATCGGTGTGACCCGGGTCTCGTCGTTTGGCTCACTCACCATCGTCACTCTGGCGATTCCAGGGGTGTGGCTGTGGGCCGAGGATGCCTGGTCGGCGGCGATCATGGCTGCCACTTCACTTCTCGTCGTGGTGCGCCATAAGGACAACATCAAGCGGATGCTGGGGACCGGCGAGCACTCGCTTTGACCCCTTGCTTGCAATAGTTAGCACTATGCTTGCTGTTGCGAGTCACACTATGCCTGCTACCGCACCCCCCCTGTCACGCCCACCGGGCTACCCGCGCCGCTATGAAGAGCGAGTGCGGCTTGCCGATGGGCGCTCCGTCTTTTTCCGGCCGGTCGTCCCCGGTGATGCCATCGAGCTTGCCTTCGAGCTCGAGCACGCCGACCCCGAGACCCTCCACAATCGCTTCTTCCGGTCGAGCATTCGGGTCGACGAGGAGCTCCTTACCTATCTGACGGTCCTCGACTACGACCGACGGTTTGCACTGGCGGCGTTTGCCGAGTCGGGCGTGGCCATCGCCCGCTACGAGGGCACCCCGGGCTCGGACATCGCAGAAATGGCGGTGGCCGTCAAGCCGGAGTGGCGTCGGATAGGCCTGGCCTCCCTCCTCTTGGACCGACTGCAGGATGCCGCCCTGGACAACGGTATCCGCACCCTGCGGGCCGACTTTCTGGCCGATAAAGAAGCCGCCAGGGGATTGATCGCACGGGCCGGATTTGAACCGCCCGTCTACGAACTCGGGGTCGCCTCGGTCGAAAGCGACCTGACGAAGCGACAGTAGGATCTCGGTCCATGCCTGCCATCACCGTCCGGGGACTCTCCAAGCACTACGGCGACCTCAAAGCGGTGGACGGCCTCGACCTGACGGTGGACGAGGGTGAGGTGTTCGCCCTGCTGGGCCCGAACGGGGCCGGCAAGACCACGAGCGTCGAAATCATGGAAGGTCACCGCATCCGCACCGGCGGGGAGGTCGAGGTCCTCGGCTTCGATCCGGCCACCGGCGGGCGGGCCTTTCGGGAGCGCATCGGGATTGTGCTCCAGCAGACGGCTCTCGAGCGAGAGCTCGAGGTGGCCGAGATCATTGCCACCTACGCCGGCCTGTACCCGCGTCGCCGCGACGTCGATGAGGTCATCCACATCGTCGGCCTCGAGGAGAAGCGCAACGCCCGGATCAAGACTCTCTCGGGCGGTCAACAGCGACGCCTCGAACTGGCGCTCGGCATCATCGGAGACCCGGATCTGATCTTCCTGGACGAACCGACCACCGGGTTCGACCCGTCGGCTCGTCGCCAGGCGTGGGAGCTGATCGACAATCTCCGCACGCTCGGCAAGACCATCCTTCTGACGACCCACTACATGGACGAGGCCCAGAACCTGGCCGATCGGGCGGCCGTCATTGCCAGGGGGCGGATCGTGGCGGAGGGAACCCCCGAATCAATCGGGGGGCGGGCCGACAAAGAGGCGACGATCTCGTTCCTGGCCGAAGGCGTGCGCCGTGAGGACCTGCCGGGCGAGGCGCGCGACGGGCTCGACGAGACGACCGGAACCGTCACGGTCACGACCCCGAACCCCACTGCCGCGCTCAATCGGCTCACCGGCTGGGCCCTCGAGCGGGGTATCGAACTGAAGAGCCTCTCGGTCGAGCGCCCGAGTCTCGAAGACGTCTATCTACAGCTGACAGAGGAGAGCACCTGATGAGCCGGGATCTCGGCCTCCTGTTCCAACAGATCAAGTATCAGAACAAGATCTTCTGGCGTTCACCCGTCTCGGCCTTCTTCACGATCGTGTTCCCGCTCATGTTTCTGGTCCTCTTCACAGCTCTCTTCGGGAACGAGGAGATCGCCGCCCTGGGCGTCACGACCGCCCAGTTCTATGCTCCCGCCCTGGCGGTCTTCGGGGCAGCCTCGGCCACCTATACGAACCTCTCGATCACGACGGCGATATCCCGCGACGAGGGAATTCTCAAGAAGGTGCGGGGAACCCCGCTTCCGCCCACGATCTATATCGCCGGGCGGGTCGGTTCGGCGGTGTGGATCGCGCTCATTGCCGTCATCATCATGATGACGGTCGGGTCGGTCGTCTACGGCGTCGATGTACGGGGTGAGACGTTTGCCGCCGCCGCCCTCTCGTTTGTCCTGGGAGCGGCGGCGTTTGCCGCGGTAGGCCTCATGGTGGCTGCCCTGGTCCCGAGCGGCGATAGCGCGCCGGCGGTCGCCCAGGCCACCCTCCTGCCGATTGCGTTCGTTTCTGACGTGTTCGTCATAACTGAGGACACTCCGGCCTGGATGGAAACTCTCGGCAATGTCTTTCCGCTCAAGCACTTCGTGGCCGCCTTCGGCGACGCGTTCAACCCGACCCTGAGCGGATCCGGGTTCGCCTGGAGTGGATCCGACACCGAATACGCCATCGGTATCCATCTGGCGGTCATGGCCGCCTGGGGCATCGGTGCCACGATCATCGCGGTCCGGTATTTCAAGTGGGAGCCGCAGGGTCATCGGACCGGGGGCCGGCGGCGCCGGAAGAGCGCCGGGATTTCCCCGACGGTTTGAGGTAACGGCCGGCGTCACGCCGGAGTCTAAGCCGAAACAGGAGGACCGGTGCCCGCTCAAGAACACTACGAATTGCTCGCCGCCGTCAATGATGATGTGCAGCGACTCATGGACGAGCACCGGGCCCGCCGCGAGCACTGGTATGCCCACGAGATTGTGCCTTGGGAACGGGGCCGCAGCTATCGGGCCGAGCCCTGGGATGAGTCCCAGTGCACGATCTCGCCCGAGGCCCGGACCTCGCTCGTCCTCAACCTGCTGACCGAGGACAACTTGCCTTACTACCACTCCGAAATCGAGTCGCATGTGGGCGACAGCACCGCCCTCAAGGAATGGAACCATCTGTGGACCGCCGAAGAGGGTCAGCACGCCATTGCGTTGCGCAGCTATCTGCTCACGTCCCGCAACGCCGACCCGGTCGAGTTGGAGAACGATCGGCTGGCCACCATGACCAACGGGTATCACTCCGGTGCCACCAGCCCGGTCAACGTGTTCGTCTACACGAGCGCCCAGGAGCTGGCCACCAGAGTGAGCCATCGCAACGCCGGCAAGATCACCGACGATCCGGTGGCCTATGAGCTGATGACCCGCATCGCAGCAGACGAGAACCACCACTTCATGTTCTACCGGGGGGTGGTCAAGGCGATGCTGGCCCAGGCTCCCGAGATCACCTTGCAGGCGATTCTCGAGGAGCTCGAGCGATTCCAGATGCCGGGCATCGCGATGCCGAACTTCATGAGACGAGCCGTCGCTATGGCGAAGGCCGGGGTGTACAACCTCCGCATCCATCACGATCGGGTGGTGGTGCCGATCTTGCGTGACTGGGGAATCGAGCAACTCGATGGCTTATCAGTCAAAGCGCAGGAAATCCAGGAGAAGCTGCTCGCCTTTCCGACCGAGCTCGCCCGCAAAGCCGAGATCTTCGAGCGGAGAGCCGGCCTGGCGACACCGTAGGCGTTGCCAGCGATTTCTCCCCCCGGAGGGGGGAGTACCGGCGAAGCCGGGGAGGGGGGCGTCTTCCTGGGCTAGTCGTACGCCCCCTCCGCCCCTCCGGGGCACCTCCCCCTCCGGCGGAGGAAAACCAAGCCTCCGTCCTCGTGGCCCGCGGGCAAGCCGCAGGATTGTTGCCAACAGCTCAGGATGCGGTGGGCGGTACAATCCTCCGCCCCATGGAAACCGTCCTCATATCCCTCGCCATCTTCGTTGCTCGATTGGCTGATCAGTCGATCGGGACCATGCGAATCATCTTTCTCATGCGGGGCAAACGGGCGATTTCGGGCGTGCTCGGCTTCTTCGAATCGGCGATTTGGTTGTTGGCTGTCAGCCAGGTCGTGACCAATGTTGATCAGCCCATCAAGGTGATTGCCTTCGCCGGTGGGTTCGGAGCGGGGACGGCCCTTGGCGGGACCGTTGAACGATGGCTGGCGATTGGCAAGGGTGTACTGAGGATCGTGGCGCCGTTCGACTCGCCGCAGGCATCGGTGGCTCTCCGCCAGGCCGGCTTCGCGGTGACGGATGTCAATGCCGAGGGCCGAAACGGTCCGGTACGTCTTGCCTTCTCGGTCGTGCCCCGCAAGCGCAAGCAAGAGGCACTCGACATCGTGCGAAGGGTCAATCCTGAGGCGTTCGTCACGTTCGAAGACGTCGAGACCCCGTCCCTGGCGGCCCGACGGGCCTCGTGGATTCGCAAGTAGGCAGGGCTCGCCTCGAAGAAGGAGACACCGTGGACACGTTCGAAGCGCTCTACACCACCCGGGCAATGCGTCGGGTCAAACCCGATCCCATCCCCGAGGAGGTGATCCAGCGGATGCTCGACGCCGGCATCCGGGCTCCTTCCCCCGGCAATACCCAGCAGTGGAGGTTCGTGACCGTTACCGACCGGGAGCTCGTTGCCGAACTCGGTGTGCTGTATGAGCGTTCGTGGGCACAGCTCGAGGCCACTGCGTATGCCGGCAAGCGTGAGCAGGCGGAGGCCAGGGGGGATGTGGTCACACAGCGGGTTCTTTCCTCGTCGAGCTGGCTGGCCGCCAACTTCGATCAGCTACCTCTCGTGATTCTTGCTTTCGTCCGTAACGATCCGGACGGTTCCGGCATCTACCCGGCCGTGTGGAATCTCATGCTGGCGGCTCGGGCACAGGGTGTGGGAACCACCCTCACGACTGTCCTCCACCATTTCGCGGCCGACGAGGTAAGCGAGCTCCTCGGGGTTCCGGCCGGGAAGGGCTGGCGGAATGTGGCCGCCATTACCTGTGGCTACCCCCTCGGCAATTGGGGTGTGGCCGGACGCCCTCCGGTCGAGCAGGTCGTCTACGCCGATCGGTGGGGTGAGCCACCAGGGTGGAGCGTCCCCGAACCGTTGTGGAATTACTGAGAGGGCCAACCGCCCACCGGGCTCGGCCTGCGGCCTCGCTAACCGCCCACCGGGCCGACCGACGAGCACTCTGACACGGTGGGCAGTGGGCGGTCTTCCCTGCCTACTCCTCCAGATCGTCCTTACCGCTGAAGATGGCCCGGATCGACCGCCAGGTCCGCTGGACCCAGCCTTCGATGCCGAGCTCGACCTCCTGGAGCTTCACCTCGACCTGGCGCTCCATCCTCTGCATCTGGCGGGAACGAAGCAAGTCGGGGGCCAGCAGCGACCACTCGACGGCCCGCAGCGCCGCAAACATGAGGGCGCCCGTGATGGAGGCCACTCCGACTGCCGATGTCAGGACGATCATCGGCGGGAAGTCGAGTGCGAAGAAGGTGCGGCTGGCGGGGACGATGAAGACCAGCGCCACCACGGCTCCCATCGACAGGATGAGGGTCCGTCGGGCCGGGTTGAAGGGCCGGGAGATGATGGCGAGGATGAACAACCCCACCAGGACGAGCGCGAGAGTGGCCGTCGTTCTCGCTTCATCGAGGCCGACCTCGACCTGGTCGCGGGCCAGCCAATAGGCGCCGAAGGTGGCGGCCGCCGCCAGCAGACCCGCCGGGAATGAGAAACGCACCACACGACGCATGAATCCCGGCACAGCCCGGCGGGCCGACGGCGCCAGGGCCAGGAAGAACGAGGGTGCCCCGATGGTGAGTGTCCCGATCAGCGTGAGGTGGCGTGGAAGGAAGGGGAACTGCCAGCCAACCACGCCGATCACGAGCGCGAGCAGGAAGGCGTAGACCGTTTTTGTGAGGTAGAGGTTGGCTACCCGTTCGATGTTGGCGATGACGCGGCGCCCCTCGGCCACAACCTGGGGGACCGTCGCGAACGAGGAATCGAGCAGAACCAGCTGGGCGACCGAACGGGAGGCACTGCTGCCCGATCCCATCGCGATACCGATGTCGGCGCTCTTGAGCGCCAGCACGTCGTTCACTCCGTCGCCCGTCATTGCCACAACGTGGCCACGCGACTGAAGGGCCTCCACCATGGCTCGTTTCTGCTGCGGCGTGACCCGTCCGAACACGTTGCGGGACTCCATGATGTCGGCCAGCGAGCCGACATCGTCGGGCAATGATCGTGCGTCGACCGGCTCTCCTTTCGGGGGAACACCCACTTGCTCGGCAATCCGGCCGACGGTTTGTGGGTGGTCCCCGCTGATGACCTTCACCGCCACGTCCTGGGCCGCGAAGAAGGCGAGGATCTCGGGAGCTTCCGGCTTGATCTGGTCGGCCAGCAGGACGAAGGCGACGGGCTCGAGGCCGCCGGGGAGAAGGTCACCCGTGAGCGGTTGCGGGGTCCGCGCCAGGAGCACCACCCGGCTTCCCTCTTGAGCGAGTAACTCGGCCCGTCGGCTCACCTCAGAGTGGGCTCCGGCCAGAACGACTTCCGGTGCCCCGAGCACGTAGGAACCGCGGCCGCCGAAGGCGGCGCCACTCCACTTTCTGGCCGACGAAAACGGAACCGACGCCATCGCCACCCAGTCATCGGGAGGCTTGAAGGCGGCGGCTACCGCTGCCAGGGTGGCATTCGGGTTGGGGTCTGCCACGCCGAGCGCTCCCAGGGCCGGCCCGTAGTCCTCGCCGGTGATGGCCTGAACATCGTTGACCGCCAGCTTGCCCATCGTGAGGGTGCCCGTCTTGTCGAGACACACCACGTCGACCCGGGCGAGTCCTTCGATGGCGGGGAGTTCCTGTACAAGCACTTGTCGGCGCCCGAGGCGCACAACGCCCACAGCGAAGGCCACGCTTGTCACCAGGACGAGTCCCTGCGGGACCATTGCCACCGTTCCCGCCACCGCCCCTCGCAGGGCCTCCTTGAACGAGTCGTTGGCATTGAGCTGGCTCCACACGAGGAGGCCGGCAGTCGGAATGACCAGCCAGGACACGAGCTTGAGCATGAAGTCGATTCCGGAACGAAGCTCGGAGCGGACGAGTGTGAATTTCTTCGCCTGGGCTGCCAACTGGACGGCGTAGGCGTCCTTGCCCACCTTGGTGGCCATGAACCGCCCACCGCCGGCGCTCACGAAGGACCCGGACAGCACCTGGTCGCCGGAGGCTTTCTCGATCGCATCCGACTCTCCGGTGAGCAGCGATTCGTCGATCTCGAGGTTTGAAGCCGTCAGGATCTGTCCGTCCACCACGATCTGATCTCCGGGACCGATTTCCATCACGTCCTGCAAGACGACGGACTTGACGGGTATCTCCTGAAGCTTGCCGCCCCGGACGACCCGGGCCTTCGGTGCGGCAAGCAGAGCCAACCGGTCGAGGGTGCGTTTGGCCTTGAGCTCCTGGTAGATCCCGATGATCGTGTTGATGATCATGACCCCGGCGAACAGGGCATCCTGGATCGGCGCCACGATGAGGATCACCACGAGCAAGGCGGCGATCAGCAGGTTGAAGCGGGTGATGACATTCGACAGGACGATCTCCCGGACCGTCCGGCTTGGTCCCTCCGGGACGTCATTTGTCTGACCCTGCGCAACCCGATCCTTGACCTGTCGCTTCGACAAGCCCGTTTGGGCGTACTGACTTGCGTCCGGTTTGGTGGTTGTCACTGCCCCAAATTACCCCTCCCGACCATATGCCGGGCATTCGGTGCCCTGCTCCGCAGCTGAATCGGGCTTCGGCTACGGCGCCCAGGTGGAGAAGACGCCCGGTCCGATCAGTTCGGCAGGGGCCCCCGCTTCGATCGGTTGGACCCAGATGCCTTCGCCCCTTCCCTCGATGGTTCCGGCGAAGGTGAACGAGGATGCGTCTGGCGATAGGAAAGTGAGGCTGTGGGCGTATTGACCGAAGAACGGAAGGTATTCATGTACGAACGTCGGGGTGGGAACGAAGCGTTCGAACTCGATTGAAGTCGAGCCATCCCAGACGTTCCAGTGCACACCGAAGTCGTCGCCGCTCGTGTCATCGGTCAGGAAGAGGAGGAGGGAGCCGTCGGCGCTCCAGAAGAAGACGGACGCCAGTCCTGCGACCTCGGTGGCACCGTCCGGTGAGTCGACGATGAGGGGGCCAAGCGCGAAGGGGCTGGCGCCGTCCTCGACGGCTACGTAGGCAACCCGTTCCTCATCGGGATTCAACTCGAATGCCACCGACGAGCCGAAGTCGATGGTGTCGCGGCCGCGATTCCCTCCCTCATCCAAGAGACGCAGGATCTGTCTGCGCCCCTCCAGGACCGGGAACAACTGCGTGTCGCCAATCCAGCCGGGCGCCGAGAATCTTCCCGGTCTTTGGTCGAGATCCTCTTTGCTCCCGTCGAGGGCGAGGTAGTAGAGGTCACGATTGGCGGCGTGAACGAGCAGCCGGTCAGACTCAGGCGCCCATGCGAAGTAGTACGGCTGTCCGGTATCGATTCGTTCTGCGATGTTTGTCGCCGTATCGATGATCCCGAAGGCCTGGCGACCGGCGGCTGCATCGGTTCCGAGAAATGCCAGCCTGGCGCCGTCCGGCGACCAGTACAGGTAGAACGGCACGAAGGGGGTCGTGACGACCGCCGGGTCGCCGCCGCCGGCCGGAACGATGTGAACGGAGCCGGTCACCGCTTGCTGGACGAGGATTCCGACCCGCACCACCTGGCCGGCGGCCTGTATTCCGGTGACAGGTGCGGCCGACGCGACATAGGCGAGGCGGGTCCCGTCCGGAGACCATGTTGGTTGTGAGTACACACGTCCTGTGCCCGCATCGGAGGTGACCGGAGTGGTGATGGCCGTCGCCGGGTCGTACATCGAGATATTGCCGTCCCCACCCACGAGGGCGATGAGGGTCGGAGGCGTGGTGTCTCCGGGTTCGGTCGGCTCATCGCCGGCAGTCCCCGAGCAGGCGGCGACAATGAGAGCACAGGCAAGTAGGAGGCGCTTCACGGCGCCCAGATTGCCACACGGTGGTTCCTATCCGGCGAGGATCCTGTCGGTGACGGCTCTTGCGCCGGCCTCGTAGCGAATCGCCAGGTAGGACTCGATGTGCGATCGACCGCGCAGACGCTCCCGGAGGTAGTCGCCAAGGTAACGGGCTGCGAAGCGGACGTATCCGTCTTCCCGCCATTGGCTGACATGAGCGAGCTCGTGGACGACGAGCCGGGTGAGATCAGCTCTGGGCCGGACGTAGGTGCTGGTGCGGACATACACCACGTATGGGAGGGCGATGGCGGCGGCCCGGCGGAGGACGAGCCGCTCGAACCAGGGGCGAGCTTCCCGGATGAGCAACCTTTCCGGATCGACGCCGGGGATGAGGAGAGCAAGCGCGCTGAGGTCGACGTCACCTGCTTCGAGGACTTCGATGGCGGGAAAGTTGTGCCGCATGTGGAGTGGTCGGCTCATGGGGGGAATGTAGCGTCCGTAAGCTGTCCGCCATGCACGTACGAATCATCGACGAATCGGACATGGATGGCTTCATCGCCGTGATGGAGCACGCCTTCGGCTTCGAGCTCAAGCCCGAGAACCGGGAGCACTTCGTGAGTGAGTTCGAGCTCGATCGCCTCGTGGCGGCCTTCGACGGCGACCAGGTCGTCGGTACGGGTGGGGCCTTCACGTTCGACCTCACCGTTCCCGGCGGAACGGTCGGGTGCGGGGGAACGACGGTGATTGCGGTGCTCCCGACCCACCGACGGCGAGGCGTTCTCACCGACATGATGAGGTTCCACCTGGACGAAGTGGCCGGACGAGGAGAGCCGGTCGCCGCTCTATGGGCATCCGAGACCCCCATCTACGGCCGGTTCGGGTACGGCGTTGCCACCCGTTTGTTTCGGACCAAGCTGGACCAGAATCGGGTGTCGTTTCCTCGCCCACCCCTGGGATCCGGCAGCATCCGGATCCTTGATGTGGAAGGAGCAAGGGAAGTCTTGCCCGACTTCTACGATCGAATTCGCCCGACCCGGCCTGGATTTCTGACTCGCGGCGACAACCGGTGGAACGGAGTCCACTTCCACGATCCGCCCGACTGGCGCGATGGAGGCACCCCCAAGCGCTTCGCCATTTATGAGGAGTCCGATGAGCTGCTCGGGTATGTCTTCTACCGGCAGCACGAGAAATGGGATGGGGGATTGGCTGTTAACCGGCTCGCCGTTGGCGCCATGCATGCGCTCACTCCGGCAGCCGAGGAGGCTCTGTGGCGTTACCTGATCGGGATCGACCTCGTAGCCACCGTGGAATCATGGAACACCGATCCCAGCTCGATCCTGCCTCTCGTGGTTGCCGATTCCCGTCGTGTGGAGCAGACGATCTCAGATGGTCTCTGGGTGAGGATCCTCGACGTGCCGGCGGCCCTGGCTGCCCGCCGCTATCAGATTGAGGGCCGTTTGGTATTCGAGGTTGCCGATCCCTTCCGGGGGAGCGCCTCTGGCACATTCGTGCTCGAAGGCGGACCCGATGGGGCAACCTGTGAACCGGCCTCGGGCACGCCCGACATCCGCCTCGATGTGCGTGAATTGGGTTCTACCTACCTCGGAGGGCTCACCTTCTCCGAATTGGCCAGGGCCGGACTGGTGGAGGGAACTCCGGATGCCCTCCGGACCGCCGACCTCATGTTCGGCTGGACCATCGACCCCTGGTGCCCGGAAGTTTTTTGACGAGTCACCTGTCACCTGCCGGAGACCTCTCGACCAACGCCATGTTTGCTGCCTGCGGCCGATTGCGGACTGGCGACTGGCGACTGGCCTAATACCAGATGATGGCGACCAACCCCACCACGAAGCAGTAGAACGCGAACGGTTGCAGGCCGAATCGGGTGAGCGCCTTGATCAGGATGGCGATGGCGAAGTAGCCGGAGATCGCAGCCACGACAACTCCGACGAGGAGGTCCCATTCGAGGCCGCCCTCCCCGGCCAGGTCGAGCATCTGTTTGGCTCCGCCGCCGAGGATGACCGGGATGGCAAGGAGGAACGAGAAGCGCGCCGATTCTTCCTTCGCGAAGCCCCGTCCGAGTGACGCTGTGATCGTCATTCCAGAGCGGGAGACACCGGGAATCAGAGCGACCGCCTGGGCGCTTCCGACTATGACTGCATCCGGAACGCCGGCATCCTCAAGCCGCCTTGTCAGACGGTGAAACGTCCCGCTGGCGAGCAGGACCACGCCGGTGAAGATGAGGGCGACTCCGACTCGCGTTGGGCTATCGAAGAGATCATCGAGCGTCGATTCGAGGAGCAATCCGGCCACCACCGCCGGAACGGTGCCGAGGACGAGGAGTTTCACGATCTGCCAGGCGCGGGGATCTCGATCGGGGCGTAGGAGCCAGGCGACATCTTTCCGGAAGTACCAAATGACGGCAGCGAGCGTGCCGAGGTGGAGCACCGCAGTGGTTGCCAGGTCGGGCGCCTCCTTGTTGAGAAACGCCGGGATGAGCACAAGGTGGCCACTCGAGGAGATCGGAAGGAACTCCGTGAGGCCCTGAACGAGGCCCCACAGGGCTGAATCAAGCACGAGCATCAGAGTAGTTGCAAAGAGGCTGCCAGTTCACAGTTCACAGCCAGAGCGGGGGAGTATCTCTGTTGACTGTTGACTGTTGACTGTTGACCGTTGACTTTCCTAACCCCCTTCCCTCGCGACCGGCCATCACCTACGTTCTCCGGGTGTTCTGGTTCGGGCGGCCGCCGTATCTCCGTTGGATTGCCGCGACCACCCTCGTGGTCGGGGCTGCCGTCATCGAGTTCTGGCCGACCGACACGGTGGCCCATCCGTTCACTTCGGTCCCGGTTGAGGCGGGTCACGCTCCACGGGTGGAGTGGCGGATGCTTCCGGCCGGAGCTATCCCTCCGGTCTCCCTGGATGGGATGGTGGCGAGCCATCAAATTCTGGCGGGGGAGCCGATCTCCGCTTCTGACCTGCGGCAACCGATTGCCGTCCCTGACGGCTGGTGGGCACTAGCGCTCGAGGTTCCGACCGCCCTCGTGCCCGGCACCGCCACCCGACTGGTGCTCGGCGACGGCGCGGTTGTGCCCGGAATTGTGGTCGCGTCAGATGAGTCGGACTCGTTCGGCGCCCCGACGGCCCTCATCGCCGTCCCCGGCGAGGACGCCGCCGCCGTCGCCGCTTCCGCCACCGCCCGTCAGGTAGTGGTCCTAACCGCGCCCTAGAAGTCGAGCGCCCGCCGCCGACCGCCGACCGCCGACCGGTGAGACGGCCTCCGACGACGCCTGCTGGAGAGGAGCGGAGAGGCCCGCTCGTCTCGTGGAAAGGTGCGAACCCCTGATTGTCAACTGTCGGACTGGTGACTGGTGACTGGTGACTGGTGACTGGTGACCGGTGACCGGTGACGGGCGTCAGCCCGCGGATTGCATTCCTGTTGCACACTGACACTGCCGCGCCGTTTGAGCCGCAGCCGGGATCAGTCGGGCCAGAGCGGAGCGAAGCGTGTCGAGGGTGGCATTGAACGTCTCGAGAACTGCAGCGTGGCTCACCGGCTCGATCTCGCCCTCAACACCGGTGTCGTAGTCGGTGATCACCGAGATGTTCACGTAGCACAGTTCCAATTCCCTGATGAGCTGGGCTTCCGGTGCCTGGGTCATGTTGATGATCTCCCATCCGGAGGCGGCGAAATCCTTGCTCTCAGCTCGGGTCGAGAACCGCGGTCCCTGGATGACGACGACGGTGCCACCATCGTGGGTCTCAGCACCGGCGGCCCGGCAGGCATCGACCGCGAGGGGCCGCAGCTCCGAGCAATACGGATCGGCGAAACCAAGATGACGAGTTTCCGGCCCATCAAAGAAGGTGTGGTCGCGTCCCCACGTGCGATCTACGAGTTGGTCGGGGACGAGCAGATGGCCCGGGGCGATTGGCATTTGAAGGCTGCCGACAGCGCACGGGCCGATGACCCGATCGACACCGAGCTCCTTCATTGCCCAGGCGTTGGCCCGAAACGGGACTCGATGCGCCGGGTATTGGTGATCGGAGCCGTGGCGGGGAAGGAACGCCACTTCGACGCCTTCGAATGTGCCGACTGCAAAGTCTGCCGATGGGGCGCCATAGGGCGTTTCTACCGATACGAACTTGGGGTCGTCGAGGAAGTCGTAGAACCCCGAGCCGCCGAATACACCGATCATATTTTCCCTTCTTGAAGCAGGAAATGGTAGTCGTTGTATTGTGATCATTGGTGGTGGCCGGCTGGCCCATCGCCACAGGACGAACGGGCAGAAGGGGTACGTACGTGGAAGTTGAAGTCGCAGTCATACCGGCCGCTGGGCGCGGCACCCGGATGCGTCCGGCTACCCGTGCCCTGCCCAAGGCAATGCTGCCCATCGTCGATCGCCCGGCGATCCAGTGGGTGGTCGAGGAAGCCGCCAGGGCCGGGGCCAGAGAGATCTTCGTCATCGTTGACCCCGGGGTCGGTGTTCTCATCGACCGTCACTTCAACTCTCAGGAAGAGGGACCGCTTGCCGGTCTCGAGGATGTCGCCGTTCATGCCATCATCCAGGATGTGCCGCGTGGCCTTGGTGATGCGGTTCGGACGGCGGCGGCGGCAGTCGGGAGCCAGCCCTTCTACACCCTTCTCGTTGACAACCTCGTGTACCCGGATGGAGACGTTCTTCCGGGCATGGCCGCGGCTGCCGATGCCGGATCGGTCGTGTGCCTTCGTGAGCTCGGGACCGAGTACCTTGCCCGGTACGGATTCATCGTTCCGGGGGAGTGGCGGAGCGAGCAAGTAGTCGAGGTCCTGGGGGCGATCGAGAAGCCCGGAGTTGAGGCGGCGCCCTCCAAGCTCGGCCTCATCGGCCGCTATCTCTTCACCGGGAACATCTTTGAGGCGCTCGACCACGTCGAGCCCGGCGTCGGGGGCGAGATTCAACTGACCGATGCCATCGACGCAGTCGGTGAGGCCGGGAGCTGTCTCGGGTACGTCACGGCCGAAGACTTGCTTGATTCGGGTACCCCGAGCGGGTATCTGGAGGCCTCGACCATTCTCGGCGCCGCTCATCCGGACTTCGGTGCTCGCTATCGTGCCTTCGTAACGGATTTCGCCGAAGGGCTCTGATCCCCCCTTCGGTCCGAGGAGGCGCCATGGGTCAACTTCCCCATCTCGATTCGGCCGGTCATGCCCACATGGTCGATGTCGGTGGAAAACCCGACACGGTGCGCCGGGCGGTCGCCGAAGCGTCCTTGCGGATGGAGCCCGAAACCGCCGCCGCTCTGTTCGGCGGAGACTTGCCGAAGGGTGACGCCATCGCGGTGGCACGCATCGCGGGGATCCAGGCCGCCAAGAAGACGTCGGAGTTGATTCCGCTGTGCCACCCTCTCTCCCTTACGACCGTCGAAGTAGACATCGAACGGACAGACGCCGGTGCACGCGTCACCACCCGGGTCGGGACGACCGGACCGACGGGAGTTGAAATGGAAGCGCTGACGGCTGCCTCGATAGCGGCACTTAGCATCTATGACATGGTGAAAGGCCTTGAGCGGGGAGTGGAGATCGGGCCGGTTCGATTGCTGGAGAAGTCAGGCGGGAGGTCGGGACAGTGGCAGAGATGAGAGCCGGCGTGCTCACTGTGAGTGATCGAGTAAGCCGGGGGGAGGCGGAAGATGTTTCGGGGCCGACCGCGATTGCGATACTGGCCGGACTCGGCTTCGACGTCGACTGGCGGGTCGTGCCCGACGAGAAGGATCAAATCCAGGGTGCTGTGGGTGAGTGGATCGATTCTGGCGTCAATCTGATCATCACGACCGGCGGGACCGGATTCGCTCCGCGCGACGTGACCCCGGAGGCAACAGCTGAGCTCATCGACCGGCCTGCCCCCGGTTTGCTCGAAGCGGCCCGAGCGGCATCCACGCATCCGAACGCCATGCTGTCGAGGGGCGTGGCCGGAATCGCCGGGTCGACTCTCATTGTGAATCTGCCTGGTTCGACGTCCGGTGTCGAGGAGTCACTCGAGGCGATCAAGCCTGTCCTCGTGCACGCGATTTCGCTCATCAATGACACGAGAACCGATCACTAGCTCCGGCCACGGTCGGTGGTCGACAAACCGCCCGGCTGGCTAGTTGTCGCCGGCGGATTTCGCGGACTAATCTGACAAGGCGTTGGAGTAAAGGGAATCGGGCTTGGAACTGTTAGTTGTTTTGATAGTGCTCGGGGGTCTCTGGGCCGCGCTCCTGTTGCCATCGTTCCTCGATTCCCGACACGACGCCCCGCTGACCTCCACAAGATCCTTCGATAGACGCATTGCCAAGCTCGCCTCGCTCCGCTCCGGGTCGATCGATCCGGTTGAGCTCAAGCGCCAGAGCGTCCTGGCCCGTCGACGCCGCGTCATGGTCGGGCTCATCGGGGCTGCCCTCGTCACGCTGTTTGCCGCTATCACCAGCGGCTCGATCCCACTTCTGTTGTTGAGCCTGGCGTTCGATGGGATGTTCGTCGTGTATCTGGCGGCTATCAATTCTGTCCAATCCCGGCCCGGTCCCACCCGCCTACCGAATACGCCGGAACCGGCGGTCGGGTACGGCGAGCTCCGACTGGTCGGCGACGACGACCTGCCAAAGGCGGCCAACCGCTAACCGCCGCTGGTTGTGACCAAGGCCCCTATCGTCGGCCAACGATGGGTGAAAACCTCACTGGGCAGCACCGCGAGCCTGCCCTGGAGCCTGATATGAATGACGCCTCATCGCCTGCCTGCAGTGAAGCAGGACTGCCCGATCCCCCGCAGATGACCGAGGAAACCGTGGCGCACATAGCCAAGGCGCTTGGCCATCCCGCCCGGGTGCGCATTCTCGAGCAGTTCGACCAGTGCATTCCCCATGTTGCAGGCGAGATCGCCGACGAGTCGGATCTGGCCCAATCGACGGTCAGCGAACACCTCAGGATTCTGCGAGAAGCCGACATCCTGTTCGCCCGCAAAGACGGTCCGAGGGTCTGGTACTGCGTGCGACGCTCGGTGCTCCGAGCTTTCGCACAAGCGGTCGAAGATTTGGCGACCGAGCCGATCCCGGAGCCGTCTTCCCGGTAGGTTCTCTCCGCCGTCGTAACCCCTTGAATAGCGGGTTTCCGGCGCGTTCGGGTCGTCCCACCTGGGCAGGGCCTTTCGGCCCTATCGACGATCGTCGAAAAACGAAATGATGGTACTATCGCGATTGTGAAAACATTCACATATCACATAACCAGGCTTGTGAAAATCTTCACGAGTCAAAGCTAGGAGAGAGAAAAATGATCAAGCGACTTAGGACACTCGGCATAGTACTCGTAGTGGTCGGAATGGTCTTCGTCGTCGCAGGCGGAGTCGCCTACGGCAAGGTCCAGGAGGGCTACGGCTCCCTGCAGGCTTTCAGCGAGTCCCAGAACGTCACGCTCAGCTACAACGAGGACGGTCAGCTCATCGACCGCGGAACCACCGAAGGTGCCGAAGCGATCATGGAGCTGCTCACCGTTGCCTGGGATTACCCGGTTGTTGAGTCCGATCTCAACGCCGAAGACCCGCTGGTGAACACGGCTTCTGAGTACATGTTCCAGATGGCAACCATCACCTACCACACGCTGCACGGGACCCAGACGGTTGTGTTGACCGAGGACAAGGACTACAACGGCGAAACGTTCCCCGCCGGCGAGTACCAAGTGGAGGTCGATGGGAAGTACTGGACCGACTTCGATCGTATGCACCCGCTCGAGGGCCTGGCCCGCGGACAAGCATGGAGCGGTACTGCCCACGGTCTGATTGGTGAGCTCGGTGTCGGAACCGTCACGCACTCGACCCTGCAGATGGGCCTCGGCCTGGCAGGCATCACGGCCGGCATCGGCCTGTTCGCCCTGTTGGCCGGCTTCGGCCTCATCTGGACGAGCAAGGCCAAGGACGGCGAGTTCGGTTTCGCAACCGCCACCGTCCCCATGGCCGAGCGCATCGAAGAGTCCGTTTCGTAGCAAACCAACCGACCACAACTCGGGCCCCCGCCAGGGGGCCTCGAGCGCGTTGGCCCTGGTTTGTCAGTCCCCCCCGGCTTGTCCGGGGGGAAAGTACCGCAGCGGCGACAGCCGCTGGGGTAGGGGGGTTCTTCGGTTCCCATCAGGACCGTCTGCAGGGGAGCGCGGCTAGTCCCGCTGTGGCATGAGATCGGCCTCGCCCGGGATGCCATGGGTAATGAGCGTGAAGGCCATGAGCGCCGCCGCCACGGGGATGGGCTCGTGAGTGGTGATCGAATCCTGCGTCA
>CAXMQV010000050.1:0-3579 GCA_964195905.1 uncultured Gammaproteobacteria bacterium | reverse complement strand
CTCGACCACATCCTTCAGGCACTCGGTGCCCGGGAGGACGTCGGGAGTGAGCATCGAATACCGGGGGTCGTGGCGGGGATGGCGCTCGTCGTCGATCTCCAAGGGTGGGGGTGGCGTGTCATAGCTCCGGCGCCACACGTGAACCTGGTCGGCCCCATGCTTGTCGGAGGTTTCCTTTTTGTTGAGTCCCTGCAGCGCGCCGTAGTGGCGCTCGTTCATTCGCCACGAGCGTTCGACCGGCAGCCAGCTCAGCTCCATCTCTTCGAGCGTGAGATTGGCCGTGAAGATGGCCCGCTTCTGAAGCGATGTGAACACGATGTCGAACGAGTAGCCCTCATCGCGCAGCAACCGCCCCGCCGACCGGGCCTCCTCCTCCCCCTGCGGCGTCAGCCCAACGTCGGTCCATCCCGTGAACCGATTCTCCAGGTTCCAGGTCGACTGACCGTGGCGCAAGAGGACGAGCTTCGGAGTGGACATCATCTGTTCCTTTCGCTGCTGGTGACAGGCGACCGGTGACCGGTGACTGAGTCGAGTTGCTTTCCAACTCGACTCACACCCAATACCTCACGATCGAGGCGAAGGTGTCGGGGTCGAGCGAAGCGCCTCCGACCAGGCCGCCGTCGATGTGGGTCTTGGCCATGAGAGCGGCGATGTTGCCGGGGTTGACCGACCCGCCGTAGATGATCCGAACTTCCTCGGCCATCGATCCGCCAAACTCGTCACCGAATCGGCGCCGGAGGAATTCGCACACGGCGCCTGCGTCATCGGGTTCGGCGGTGCGGCCGGTCCCGATTGCCCAGATGGGCTCGTAGGCGATGATGACCCCGGTGGCCTCTTCTGGAGACAGCCCCTTGAGCCCGGCCGTGAGTTGGCCGGCCACCTTCGACTCGGTCTCGCCTGCCTCGCGTTCTTCGAGCGTCTCGCCGAGGCACATGATCGGGACCATCCCGGCGGCCATGACCGCCTTGACCTTCCGGTTGACGTTCTCGTCGGTTTCACCGAAGAGCTGGCGGCGCTCGGAATGACCGACAATGACCGAATCGACCCCGAGCTTGGCAAGCATCGACGGCGCTATCTCACCGGTGAAGGCACCGGAGTCCTCCCAGTGAACATTCTGAGCGGCCAGTTGGATGGCGAGGTGATCGGCCTCGATCACGGTCTGGACCGACCGGAGCGAAGTGAACGGTGGTGCGACGACCACGTCCACCCGCTCGTAGTCCGCCAGCTCCAGGCGATAGCTCAGCTTCTGGACCATCTGGATTGCGTCGAGGTGGGTGGCGTTCATCTTCCAGTTGCCACAAATGAAGCTCTTACGACTCATGGGTCCATCTCTCTAGTGCGATGAGACCCGGGAGCGGATCTCCTTCCAGGAACTCGAGGCCGGCGCCGCCACCGGTGCTGAGGTGCGAAATCTGATCATCGAGGCCGAACGACCGGAGAGCGGCCACCGAGTCTCCCCCACCGGCCACGGTGAAGGCCCCGGTCTCGGCAAATGCCCGGGCCACCGTCTCGGTACCCGAGCGAAAGGCCTCCCATTCGAAGACCCCCATTGGCCCGTTCCAGAACACCGAACCGGCTCCGGCAATCACCGATGAGAACAAGGCGGCGGTGTCTGGCCCGATGTCGAGCCCGAGGTCGCTGGCTGGCATGTCTGTGGCCGGAACCACGTGCGAGGGGGCGTCCTCGGCGAAGCGTTCGGCGACCACGATGTCCGAGGGCAGCGTGACCCGCGAGCCCCACTCGGAGGCGAGCAAGTCTCGGACTTCATCGACCATGTTTTCTTCCAACAACGAGTCGCCGACGTCGTAGCCCTCGGCAGCCAGCAGGGTGAAGCACATCCCGCCACCCACCAGCATGACGTCGACCCGCGGGAGCAGCGCCTTCATGACCCCGAGTTTGTCCGAGACCTTGGCGCCCCCCAGCACGACAACATAGGGCCGGGCCGGATTGCGCAACAATGCGTCGAGCGCCTCGACCTCGGTAGCCAGCAGCGGGCCCGCCACCGACTTCACGTGCTCGGTGATGCCGACCGTCGAGGCGTGGGCGCGATGGGCGGTACCGAACGCGTCGAGCACAAAGAAATCGCCGAGTCGTCCGAGACCGGCAGCCAGGTCGGGATCGTTCTTGGTCTCACCCGGCTCGTAGCGGGTGTTCTCCAGCAGCAGCACATCACCCGGGGCCGCCGCCGCCACAGCCGCCTCGACCTCCGCACCCACCACCGCAGGAAGCTGCGTGACGGGGAACCCGCCCAACTCGCCAAGCCTGGCGGCTATCGGGGCCAGCGACAGGGCCGGGTCCCAACCCTTGGGGCGCCCGAGGTGGCTGGCCACCGTCACGATGGCCCCCGCTTGGCGCAGCCGGAGGATGGTCGGGAGGCTGGATCGGATGCGAAAATCGTCGGCCACGGCTCCATCGCGGAGCGGGACGTTTAGGTCGGAACGGAGCAGTACCCGGGCACCGGAAACATCGATATCGTCGAGGGTGAGATAGTCGGCCACAGTCCTCAAACGTTATCGCGGGGCCAGTCGGGCCGGACACCAGCCGGCGGTAGGCTTGCCACGAACCAATCCAAGGAGAACTAATGACGCGCGTAGGCCTCATGGGCTTCGGGCGAATTGGCCGAAACGTCTTTCGCCTGCTCGACGCGGCAGGGGATGTTGAGGTGGCCGCCATCGCCGATGTGGCCGATCCCGCAGCCCTCACCTACCTACTGAAGTACGACTCGATCTACGGCCGCTTCCCCAAGCCGGTCGAGCTAGTCGGGACCAACCTCGTAGTCGACGGCAAGAGCATCCCTTTCATCTCCGCCAAAGAGCCGGGCGATGTGAACTGGGGCGAACTCGGTGTCGAGGTGGTCATCCAGGCCACCGGCAAGTACCGCACCCACGAAGCGTGCGCCAAGCACATCGCGGCCGGCGCCAAGCGGGTCATCCTCGCCTCCACCCCTGAGGACCCCGATGATGTGCCCATCCTGCTACGCGGCATCAACGACGAGATCCTGACCCCGGAGGTTGACGTCATCTCGCTCGGGTCAAACACGTCCGGGGCCCTCGCCCCGATCCTTCGCATCATCGACGAGAAGTGGGGCCTGGATCGGGCCTATTTCACGACCGTTCATGCCTTCACCAACCAGGCCCGCCTGGCCGATGTCCCGACCTCCAGCTTTCGCTCGAGCCGGGCCGCCGGTGAGAACATCATCCCGGCCGAGACCAACTCGCCCGAGATCATCTCGGCGGTCATGCCCGAGTACGCCGGCAAGCTGTCGGGCATGGCTCTCAACGTACCGGTGCCGGATGGATCGACCATCGATCTCGTTTCATTCGTGAGAACGCCGACGACGATCGAGGAAGTGAACGAGACCGTCCGCAAGGAAGTGGCCGCCCACTACGCGGATGTCATCGAATACGTCGAGGATCCGATCGTGTCTTCGGACGTCATCGGATCGTCCCAATCGGGCAACTTCGACAGTCTGGCGACCCTGGTGGTCGACGGCACCATGATCAAGTCCATCATCTGGTTCGACAACGGCTGGGGTTACTCGGTCCGGATCGTCGAAGTCCTCAAGACGATGATCGAGCA
>CAXMQV010000049.1:0-24093 GCA_964195905.1 uncultured Gammaproteobacteria bacterium | reverse complement strand
TGCCTACGGGATGGCACTGGGACTTCAGACCGATCCCTCCGACGACAATCTTGCCGAGGGCCGGGCCCGGCTCCTCAGAACGCGACCCACCGCCGTGAACCTACGGTGGGCACTCGACGAGGTGAGCGAGACGGTCCGGCCCCTTCCCGCCGACAGTCGGGCGGCAGTGGCTTTTGACCTCGCCGGCGACATCTGCGACAAAGACGTTGACATGTGCTCTTCCATCGGAGATCACGGGCTTGCCCTGATCAAGGAGATATGGGAGCACAAGGGAAGGCAGGGTATGGTGAACGTGCTCACCCATTGCAACGCTGGCTGGCTGGCTACTGTCGACTGGGGAACCGCGACGGCTCCGATCTACAAGGCACGTGAGGCGGGAATTCCCGTTCACGTCTGGGTCGACGAGACCCGTCCACGGAACCAGGGGGCCAGTCTGACCGCCTGGGAACTGGGAAAGAACCGGATTCCGTACTCGCTCATCGTCGACAACGCCGGTGGCCATCTCATGCAGCACGGCATGGTCGACCTCTGCCTCGTTGGCACCGACCGGACGACCGCGACCGGAGACGTGGGAAACAAGATAGGGACGTACCTCAAGGCACTGGCGGCCTATGACAATGACGTGCCTTTCTACGTGGCACTGCCTTCCCCCTCCATCGACTGGACCAAGCGGGACGGGCTCGCCGAGATTCCCATCGAGGAACGCGAGCCTGCCGAGGTCACCCATATCTCCGGGCGCGACGACTCCGGCGCCGTACTGACTGTGAATCTGGCTCCGGAGGGCGCCTCTGCAGCGAACTTCGGTTTTGACGTGACCCCGGCCCGTTTGGTCACGGGACTGATCACTGAGCGCGGGATATGTCAGGCGAGCGAGGAGGGCTTGGCATCGCTATTTCCCGATTTGATCTGAGAGGGCGGCTAGTAGCCATTGCCCGGGATCTACATGAGCGCTCCCTGAACCCGGGCACGGCTGGCAACGCCAGTGTCCGCTTCGCCGATCGAATTCTCATCACGCCCTCCGGTGTGCCGTATTCGACTATGGCGCCCAGTGAGTTGGTCGAGATATCCTTGGAGGGGGTGGCGGAGGGGCGGCTTCGCCCGTCCAGCGAATGGCGGTTTCATCGCGACATCTATCTTGCCCGGCCCGAAGTGGAATCGATTGTGCACGCCCACCCGGTCTACGCAACCGCCCTCGCGTCACTACGACGCGAGCTCCCGGCGTTTCACTACATGATCGCCGCCGCCGGCGGATCTACCATCCGATGTGCGCCCTATGCGACCTTTGGCACCCAGAGCCTGTCGGACAACGTTGTGGCAGCCCTGGAGGACCGCACGGCCTGCTTGTTGGCCAATCACGGCATCGTGGCAGTTGGCGCGACCCCCGAGGCAGCCGCTGAGCTGGTGGTCGAGGTGGAAACCCTGTGCGAGATGTATCTGAACGCGCTGCAGGTGGGGACGCCGGTGATCTTGACCGAGCTCGAGATGGCCGATGTCCTGACTCGATTCGGCGATTACGGGAACCCAGGTCGTAGCGGTCTGAAGGATTGAGCGGCCCGTCCCCAACCACGCCGACGGGATCCGACTCGACTGAGGAAATTGTGAGTCGTTAGACTTCGCGGCAAGGCATGTTGGCCTTTATTGAGTGACTTAGAAGGAGTCAAACCCCATGAGGAGAACCACCAAAAAATTTGTTGTGCTCGTAGCTGCTCTGGCGCTTGTCGCGGCGGCATGCGGCGACAGCGACGGCGATGCTGATCCGACCACCAGCACAACTGTGGCAGCTACGACGACGACGACGGCACCGCCGGCTACGACCCTACCGCCGGGAGACACGACCACGACGACGGCAACGACAGTTCCTGTCGACCCGACCGCGGCTGCGTTGATTTCACTCGAGGATGAGTGCAAGTTGTACGATGGCCTGCAGGCCCCTGCCGGTTATCGAGCGAGTCTCGTGACCGACATCGGCAAGGTCGATGACGGAACCTTCAACCAGTTCGCCTACGAGGGCTTGCTCGGGGCAGTTGAGTGCTTCGGTATCACCGAGCACAGCTTCATCGAGACACTCTCAGAAGCCGATTACGCCGCCAACATCGCGACTTCGCTGTCGAGTGATCCCAACTTCCTCGTGACGGTTGGATTCCTGATCACGACTGACACGGAAGCTGCCGCCAAGGACAATCCCGATGTCCATTTCCTCGGTATCGACCAGTTCCTTCCCGAGTATCCGACCAACATGATCGGAGTGCAGTTCAACGAGCATGAAGGTGGATTCATTGCCGGCGTTTTGGCAGCCTCGCTAACCGAGACGGGTGTTGTCGGTGTGGTTGCAGGACGCGAGGACGTGCCCCCGGTGGTGAAGTACGTAAACGGATACATCAAGGGCGCAGAATCGGTCGATCCGGACGTCCGGGTGCTGTCGATCTACAACGAGAGCTTCAATGACCCCGCCAAGGGTGCCTCTGACGCAGCCCAGTTCATAGGTGAAGGAGCCGACGTCATCTTCGGCGCTGGCGGCCCGACCGGTTCAGGCGGAGTGGTAGCTGCCACCGACCGGGGCCTGTGGGGGATCGGTGTCGACCAGGATGAGTACTTCACCACCTACAAGGGTGGCGAATCCACCGGTTCGGAATTCCTGGCCAGTTCGGCCATGAAGCGAGTCGACCTGTCGGTGTTCCGCAACATCGCGGCATCCATCAGGAACGAGTACGTGGGCGGCTTCTTCTTCCTGACCGCCGAGAACCTAGGCATCACCTATGCCCCGTTCCATGACGCCGACATTCCCGACGCCGTGGCTGAGGTCGTTGAGGCAACACGCGCCGGCCTGGCTGATGGCAGCATCGAGACCGGTGTCTGCGGCATTCTCGGAGGAATTATCGGCGAGGGCTCGCTCTGCGACAGCTAGAAAGCAGCCATCGTTGAGTAACTGAAGAAGGGGCCCGGTCTCCGTAAAGAGGCCGGGCCCCGCCGCGTCGGTGGAGCGAACGGGTTGCTTCGGGTTGACGCCGTGCCCTAGTCTCGGTTCGACTCGACTCCGGGCTAGGGGACCGACATGAGCACTGCCGATGAGCGCACGCCTGTGTTGGAAGTGTTCGGCGTTACCAAAACGTTCCCCGGAGTGGTTGCAAACGAGGACGTTGACTTCACACTCCACCAGGGAGAGATTCACTGCCTCCTCGGCGAGAACGGGGCAGGCAAGAGCACGCTCATGAACGTCGTGTTCGGGCTCTATCAGCCCGACCAGGGAACTATCAAGGTCCGCGGCGAGCAGGTTCAAATGGAAGGCGTCCACGATGCCATCGACCATGGCATCGGGATGGTTCATCAGCACTTTCAGCTCATACCCGTCTTTACGGTGGCGGAGAACGTCATCCTCGGAGACGAGTTGACTAATGGCCCGTTCCTGGACCTCAAAGAGGCCCGACGCCGTATCCGGGAAATCGAGGAGAAGTACGGCCTGGCCGTCGACCCGGATATCAAGGTAGGCGATCTCTCGGTAGGCGAGCAGCAGCGGGTGGAGTTGGTGAAGGCGTTGTTCCGGGAGGCTGACATCCTCATCCTCGACGAGCCAACGGCAGTGCTGACTCCGGGTGAGGTTGATGACTTCTTCGGAGTGGTCCGGAGCCTGGTCGATCAGGGCAAGTCGATCATCTTTATCACCCACAAACTGCGAGAGGTACTGGCGGTCGCCGACCGCATCACCGTCTTGCGAGGAGGGAAGGTGGCCGGCACCGCTGATCCGAAGACCGCCACTCAACAGTCACTCGCCAATCTGATGGTGGGACGCGACGTCGTGTTCCAGGTCGAAAAGGGCGAGGCCAAGCCGGGCGAACCCGTGTTGCGGATCAAGAATCTGGCGGTGGAGGACGATCGCGGTGTTCAAACGGTCAACGGGTTCTCGGTCGAGGTTCGTGCCGGAGAGATCTTCGGGATAGCCGGTGTCGAGGGCAACGGTCAACGTGAGCTGGTGGAGGCCGTCACCGGTATGCGGCACAACGTAGGGGGCACCGTCGAGATCCTCGGTATCAACGCAACGAAGCTGCCGCCGAGGAAGATCACCGAGCTGGGTACGGCTCATATCCCTGAAGACCGTAATAAGCATGGCCTGGTCGGGTCCTACACAATCGCCGACAACCTGGTGCTGAACAGGTATCACCATGAGTCGTTTGCACGGCGTTGGATCCGTGATCATCACGCCATCCACAAAGAAGCCGAATCGTTGGTCAAGCAGTACGACGTCCGGACGCCTGCGGTACAGGTGCCGGTCAACACCCTTTCCGGGGGGAACCAGCAGAAGGTGATCGTCGCCCGCGAGCTCACCGGCGAAGTCGAAGTGCTGTTCGTTTCTCAGCCGACCCGGGGGCTCGACGTAGGCTCCATCGAGTTCATCCACAACCAGATCATTGCCCTTAGGGATCGTGGTGCGGCCGTTCTGCTGGTTTCGGCGGAGCTCGATGAGATTCTCTCGCTCTCAGACCGAATCGGGGTTCTGTATCGCGGCCGGCTCGTCGGAACGTTCGAGGGTAAGGAGGCTACCCGCGAACAACTCGGATACCTGATGGCAACCGGCGCGACACCCGAGAGTGAGCAGGCATCATGACCGGCAGCGGCAATAACAGACTCGACCGTTCGCTGGCGGGATTCCGACAACGAATAGTCGATGCGTGGAGCCTGCAGCCGCTGCTGGTCCCGATCTATGCCATCATTCTGTCGTTCATCATCGGCGGCGTTCTCATCGCCATCATCGGTGTTAATCCGTTTGACGCGTACTGGGCGCTCGTTCGCGGCATGTTCGGGAGCTCCGATCGGATCGCAGGCTCGCTTGCCAGGTCGGTGCCCTTCATCGGTTCCGCCCTCGCTCTCGCATTCGCCTTCAAGGCCGGCTTGTTCAATATCGGTGCCGAGGGTCAGTTGCTGGTTGGTGGCCTAACTGCGGCGTGGGTTGGTACCTGGGCGTGGATGACAGATACTCCCGGCATTTTCGCAATCCCGATAGTTCTGCTGGCCGGACTGATAGGTGGCTTTGTGTGGGGATGGATCCCGGGCGAATTGCGGGCCCGGACCGGTGCCCACGAGGTCATCAGCACGATCATGCTCAACAGCATTGCGCTCTTCGGCGTTCGCTGGCTGGTTAACTCACGAGACCCGTTGATTCTTCGAGACACCACCGCCAGCGTCCCCCGCACCCAGCAGATTTCCGACACGGCCATCCTTCCCGAACTGGCCGACAGCAACCCCAACCTTCACATGGGGATTTTCGTCATGATCGCGGTCTGCTTCCTGCTGTGGTTCGTTCTACGCCGCACTACCTTCGGTTTTGAGACCATCACTGTTGGACTCAATCCCCACGCCTCCCATTACGCGGGAATCAATGTGAACCGAATCATCGTGATGGCCATGGCGCTGTCAGGTGCATTCGCCGGCCTGGCAGCAGCCTCGGAGGTGTCTGGCACCAACCAGTTCTTCCAACCCGGGACCTTCGCCTTCATAGGATTCGATGGCATCGCAATTGCACTGCTAGCGCGGGCTAACCCCATCGCCATCATCCCCGCTTCGATCTTGTGGGGATCTCTGCTGGCGGGAGCTCCGCTCATGCAGCAGGAGGCCGATGTCTCCATCGACGTGGTCCGCATCATCCAAGCGATGGTGTTGCTGTTCGTGGCCGCCGACGCCATCGTGCGTTATCTGTTCCGGATGCGAGGCGAGGCGGGACCCCACATTGAGGCGGCTGCTACCGGGTGGTCGGGTCCATGACCGCAGCAACCGTTGAAGAAGTGGCACAGGATATGGCGTCGGCCCGGCGCTTTGGCCGCCAGCACATCGTTGGAATCATCTTCGGCGTGCTCGGCGTCGTGCTTATGGCTGCCGTCGCCCCCGCCCTGACCAGCGAAACCAGAGCCTTCGCTTTCGAGCCGCCTCCCGACCCGCTGCAATGGGAATTCAGTCCGTCGACGCTCGTGGCTGTGATCGGAATCGTCTATCTAGCCGCGGCCGGTCTCAGTTTCCTGCCGGCTCAGTACCGACGGATCTCCTTCCTCTCGCAGCTGGTTGCCGCCATCCTGGCCATCCCCCTCATTCTCGGGATAAGCCTGGCACTGTCGAGCGCGCCGGTTACCAACGTGACCAACCTTCTCGACGAGTCGCTCGTTCTGGCTACACCTATCGCCCTCGGAGCGATGACCGGACTGTGGTCCGAGCGCTCCGGCATTATCAACATCGGCATCGAGGGCATGATGTTGGGCGCGGCCGGGGTCGGGTTCATGACCTACGCTCTTCTCGGCTCGGCCAACAGTGTCGGCTGGCTTTGGATCGCCATCCTCATCGCCATTCTGGCGGGTGGACTGTTGGCGGCGCTCCATGCGGTTCTCTCTATCAAATACCAGATCAACCAGATTGTGTCCGGGGTGGTCATCAACCTGTTCGCGCTTGGCTTGACCGGGTTCCTTCGTTCGGAGGTCATCGTCCCGAGCGGCAATAGCAAGGGCGTGGCCACGGCCGAATTCGGGATCCCGATTCTAAAGGAGATCCCGATCGTCGGAGACACGATATTCCAGGGTCGTCCCCTTCACTTCATGATGTACGCAGTGGTCTTCCTGACGTGGCTAGTGATGTTCCGCACCGCCTGGGGCCTCAGAGTCCGGTCCTGCGGGGAGAACCCTCATGCCGCCGAGACGCTGGGAATCAACGTGGTGAAGATTCGCTACCAGGCAGTCATTCTGGGGGGATTCATCGCCGGGTTGGCGGGGGCGTGGTTCTCTATGGAGGCCCAGTCCGGATTCGAAGACAACATGACGAATGCGGCCGGGTTCATCGCGCTGGCCGCCATGATCTTCGGGAAGTGGACACCGTGGGGGGCGTTTGCCGGTGCGTTGTTGTTCGGTTTCGCTCGTGCTCTCGGGTCCCGACTTCAGTTCCTCGACGTCGAAATCGGTGATTTCGGCATCCCGAGCGAGTTCCTTCAGATGCTCCCATTCCTGGTTACGCTCGTTGTGGTGGCCGGGGCCCTGGGTAGAGCCGTGGCACCCGCGGCCGAGGGCCAGCCGTACTCGCCTTCCAAGTAGGGGTCTCGTTGCGGCACGGGAACCGCCCTCCCTCGGTGCCGACCAGCCAACTAACGAGCTAAGCCTGCAGCCTTAACCGCCAGACACGACGCTCCCGAAGAACTTGATGTCCTCGATCGCCAGTTCTTTGAAGGGGTTCTCGTCGCCGACGGCTTCGGCTGGGAATGTCGAGGTGACCTCGACCCGCACCGTTGTGGTGCCCGCGGTCTGGATAGCGATGGCCTGGACGTCTCGCGTGTTGGCAAGTTCGACCACGGTGTCGCGGGTGGTGTCGTTCGGTCGGATGCGCAACCCCCGGACCCGGAAGTTCTGGCGGAATTTCGTTTCGTCGCCGATGTTCTTGATCTCAATTCGTTCGAGGGCGACCGGGTTGGGGAAGAAGAACGTCAGCGTGGCGCCGACCCCTTCCTGTCCGACCTGCCACATGGTGAGAGGGTCGCTGTCGATGAGATTGTCGGCCGGGAACCCGGACAACTGGGCCGATGGCACGACCCGGTTTGCCGTCAGCTCAACGGTCTCGAGCGGAGTTACACCGCCATCGCCCGCCACCGTCGTAGTGGTTGCCCCGGATCCATTGGCGGCAGTGGTTACGGTCGGCTCGTCGTCGCCGACGAAGGCGTTGTAGAAGAGGGCTATGACAACCACAACGGCGATCACGGCCGCGGTCACGATCAAGGCCCGCGAGCCTGCCGTGCTGCGGACGAGGGGCTGGGGTGCCATCGGGAGCGGCCCTTGTGCGACCCGGGCGCCACAGGAGATGCAGTGGCGGCTGTTGGCCGCGTTCATCGTTCCGCAGGACGGGCAGGGCACCATCTTGACTTGTGGGGCAGCGGTAGGTGCCGGCTCGCCCTCGACCGGCTCAAACAAATCGTCAAACGGTTCCCGCGTGTCTCCCACCAGTGCTCCTCGGTTTTGCGGCTGGGGCCTCCATTCTGGCACGGAAGCGGGCACACCGCTCGGGCCCGTCGTGGACGGCGCGGTTCGTGTCACACCCGATCCGTACCGTGGTGTCCATGTCATACAAATGCAACGGTTGTGGGTTTTCCTCGGGCAAGTGGATGGGCTTTTGCCCGCAATGCCGGACGCCCGAACCGCTCGAGGAGTCGAGGGGACGAAACGCCCGAAACTCACCGGTCCGCGTCAAGGGTCGCGGAGAGACGCGCCTTGCATCGGGGGTGCCGGAATTTGACCGGGTGTTGGGGAACGGAATGGTCCCGGGCTCGTCCATCCTGTTGGGTGGCGAGCCCGGGATAGGGAAGTCCACTCTGCTGCTCCAGCTTGCTGCCGGGTTCTCAAACGGCGGCCATGACGTCCTGGTGGCGACGGCGGAAGAGTCGGTCGATCAGGTGGCGATGCGGGCCGACCGGCTCGGCTGCAGCGGCGTGTCGGTGGTGGCCGAATCCGACGTCGACTCAATCATCGAAATGGCCGGGACTGCCGGTGTGGCGGCGGTGATCGTCGACTCCATTCAGACGGTTTCGGTCGGCGAGAGCAACGGCGTGTCCGGGGGTGTCAATCAAGTGCGCGAGTCGGCGCACCGCCTGGTGCGCTTCGGCAAGGAATCGGGGACCGCCGTGATTCTCGTCGGGCATGTAACCAAGGATGGCTCGCTGGCGGGGCCGAAGCAGCTCGAGCACCTTGTCGATGTCGTTCTCTCGCTCGAAGGAGAGGCAGAGCTCGGTTTGCGGGTGCTCAGGAGCCAGAAGAATCGATTCGGGGCCACCCATCAGGTCGGACTGTTCCAGATGACGGACTCGGGTATGCGGGAGGTAACCGAGCCGTTGCTCGGTTCATGGCGGGGCGACGTGGCCGGCACCATTGCTTTTGCCGGGATGGAAGGCAGGCGCTCGATTCTCGTTGAGATCCAGGCGTTGGTGGCACCCGCCTCGACCCCGCAACCGAGACGCAGCGTGAAGGGGGTTGAAGTGGCCAGGCTTCATCAGATCCTGGCGGTGCTGGAGCGCCACGCCGGTGCCTCCTTTGGCGGTCTCGACGTGTATGTGAACGTGACCGCCGGTTTGCGGATCCGTGAGCCGGCCGCCGACCTCCCGGTGGCGCTGGCACTGGTCTCCTCGCTTCTTGACGTGCCGCTCGGTCGGCTGGCGGCCTGGGGGGAGGTCGGATTGACCGGCGAGGTCAGGGCAGTGTCGGCGTCCGATCACCGCCAGGAGGAGGCCACCCGGGCGGGTCTCGGCATCGTGGCCCCCGGGGCCGAGCGGGGCCGCATCGAGGCGCTTCTCGCTACAGCCGGGGTGCCAATAGGCAAGCAGGGCCCTGTAGTAGCCTCGGGAATCGATGGTTACCCACATGCCTTCGTCACTCCTAGAGGTGTTGCGACGACTGGCGCCCGGCACTGAGCTCCGCAACGGGATCGAGCGGATCATTCAACACGGCTCGGGAGCGCTCGTCGTGCTGGGTGGGGGAGGAGCCGTAGAGGCGCTCTCCAGCGGCGGTTTCGCCTTGCGTGACACCGGCTTCACCGAGCAGCGGCTTGCCGAACTCGCCAAGATGGACGGGGCCATAGTCCTCGATGCGAGTGCCGAGCGCATCCTCCGCGCCAACGTCCATCTCATACCCGATGCCACCATCCCTACCCGAGAAACCGGCACCCGGCATCGCACCGCCGAGCGGATGGCGATTCAGACCGGCACGCCGATGGTGTCGGTGAGCGAAGGACGCAAGATCGCCGTCGTCTTCACTGCCGAGGGCCGCCACGAGCTGGAGAGCCCCGTTACCGTCCTGCCGCGGGCGAATCAATTGGTGCAGAATCTCGACCGGTTCCGTCGTCGGCTCGACCTGGCGGTCGAGATCCTCACCCGCCAGGAGATCGAGGGCGCCGCAACGTTCCGGTCCGTTGTCTCAATCATCCAGCGAGCCGAGATCATCCATCGGCTCGGATCAGAGGTCGACGATCTCACTGTTGCTCTCGGCGATGAGGGCACCCTGATCAGGTTCCAGGCCGTCGACCTCTTGCAGGGTGTTGATGAGCTAGCCAACCTGGTGATAGCCGACTATTCGTCCCGGCGCCGACGCCGACGGACGCTCGATGATCTCGGCGGGCTATCTCTCATCGACGTGCACGATGCGGAGGCGATTGCTGAGGTGTTCGGATTCAAGGACCTCGATGAAAGGGCTCAGACCGCCGGGTACCGGATTCTCGATGGAGTGCCCGGACTGCCGAGCGGTGTCAAAGACGCCCTCGTCAAGTACTTCCGCAATCTGGCGAGAATGATGGGTGCCTCGGCCGAGGCTTTCGGGAGGGTCGAAGGCGTTGGCCGTGCTCGAGCTCATCAGTTGCGGAGTTACTTCGATCAGCTGCAGCAGGAAGCCGGTCTGGTTGTTCGCGGCCATGACGAGTAGGCGGAGTATGATCCCGCACTCATGACCACAAAGAAACCCGCTCAGAAGAAAGCGGCCGCTAACAAGCCGGCTGCTAAGAAACCGGCCGCCAAGTCGGCTGCTGCTAAGAAACCGGCCGCCAAGTCGGCCTCCGTCAAGAAGCCGGCTGCCAAGAAGCCGGCTGCCAAGAAACCGGCCGCCAAGTCGGCCTCCGTCAAGAAGCCCGCTGTCAAGAAGCCCGCTGTCAAGAAGCCGGTTGTCAAGAAACCGGCCGCCAAGTCGGCCTCCGTCAAGAAGCCGGCTGCTAAGAAGCCGGTTGTCAAGAAACCGGCCGCCAAGTCGGCCTCCGTCAAGAAGCCCGCTGTCAAGAAGCCTGCTGTCAAGAAACCGGCCGCTAAGACGCCTGCCGCTAAGAAGCCTGCTGTCAAGAAGCCCGCTGTCAAGAAGCCTGCTGTCAAGAAGCCGGTTGTCAAGAAGCCTGCTGTCAAGAAACCGGCCGCTAAGACACCTGCCGCTAAGAAGCCCGCTGTCAAGAAGCCCGCTGTCAAGAAGCCCGCTGTCAAGAAGCCCGCTGTCAAGAAGCCCGCTGCCAGGAAGCCTGCCGCCAAGGCGGCACCGGCCCCTGCGCCACGACCGCCAAAGCCGTCGAAGTTCAAGGTGCAGGACAAGGTTGTCTATCCACACCACGGTGCCGCAATCATCGTCAAGAAGGAGAAGCAACCGGTCGATGGTAAGCGGGTGGACTATTTCGTTCTCGAAGTAGCCACCGATCAGTTGATCGTGCGAGTGCCGGTTGACCGTGCCGAGGAGCTCGGGGTTCGCCCCGTGATTTCCAAGAACGCGGCCAAGAAGGTATTCGCCGTATTCAGGGACGAGCCACAAGAGGCAGGCAGTAATTGGAGCCGTTGGTACAAGGTGCTCACCGAAAAGATCAACAGCGGCGACATCTATCAGGTTGCCGAGGTTGTGCGCGATCTGACCTATGCCCAACAGCTGAAGGGCATCTCTCCCGCTCTGAAGCGGATGCTCTCCAAAGCCCACCTCATCCTCAACAGCGAGCTGCGCTTCGCCCTCAACCTCGACGAGGACGAGACCGAGAAGCGCATTCTGCGCGCCCTCCCCAAAGTGGAGGTTCCGGAAGAGGGGTGATCCTCAATGATGGTTGAGGCCACCCGTCTGCTCGTCACCCTCACGGCTACCGCCGCGGGTTTCATGGTCGGCCGCCGAATTGGCGAAAGTTCCTCCGTGGTGGGGGCCACCATCGGTGCCGGGCTCGGCTACGTGTTCGGGGGGGCGTTCGGCCGCCTTGTGCGCCGCGCCCTCGACGTCGCTCCGTCCGCGATTGTGCCCCGCTTCAGCGGGCCGCAGCTGTTCGCAGGAGCTTTTGGGATCGGCCTCGGGATCGTCGTCGGTCTGACGCTCGGGCTCCCGATCATCTTCCTGATGCCTCCCGAGGTGGCATGGCCGCTCGCCTCGCTGGTGGTGCTGCTCGTGACGGCATTCAGTGCCACCGTCTTTTCCGCCCGCGCCGAGGAACTGCTTGCCTCGGTCGGCCTCGGCATCCGCAAGCCGATTGCCACCCATCGACTCGATTCTGACCCCAGGTCCTTCTTGATGGACTCGTCGGCAGCCATCGACGGTCGCATCCTCGATCTCGCCCGGAGCGGCCTGGCCCGGGGGAGGCACTGGGTGCCCGCCTTTGTCGTCGACGAGTTGCAGGCCATTGCCGATTCCGGAGATCCTCACCGGCGACGCCGCGGCCGTCGCGGCCTCGATGTGCTGGAGAGCCTGCGTGACGTAGTTGGTGTCGAGCTTGCGATCCTGGAAGAGCATGTGCCCGAATTTCCCGAGGTCGACGCCAAATTGCTCGCGATCGCCGAACGAAGCGAGGCCACCCTCGTCACGACCGATCACAACCTGGCGGCGGCTGCCGGGGTACGCGGGATCACCGTGCTCAACCCTCATCTCATCGCCGAGTCGATGCGGCCCCAGGCAAGCGCCGGCGACGTGATTCAGGTTGCCGTCGAGAAGGTAGGCTCCGAGCCGGGACAGGGAGTCGGCTATCTCGATGACGGCACGATGGTGGTAATCGAACAAGCAGGACCGTCGGTCGGTGAGACCGTTGAGGTTCAGGTTTCGAACGCCGTCCGCACCCAGATGGGGCGCATGCTGTTCGGCCGCCTGGCGGCGTGAGCGACGCCTGGGGCATAGTCGTTGCCGGTGGGCGCGGAGACCGATTCGGCGGACCGAAGCAATTCGAGCTGCTCGGTGGTGAACCACTCTGGGAATGGGCGCGTCGCTCGCTGATCGAGGGTGGCGTGTCTGAAGTCATCGTGGTGGGCGCCATGGAGGGGGCAATTGCGCCCGGCCCGCGGCGACGGGATTCGGTGGCAGCGGGACTGGCCGGGATCCCCGCAGGCGTCGAGCACATACTCGTACACGATGCCGCCCGGCCCCTCGCCACTCCGGCCCTCGTTGAGCGGGTGCTGGCCCGCCTTCGTCAGGGCGATGTAGCAGGTGTGGTCCCCGGCACCGCCGTGCGCGATGCCACCAAGCGTGTCGAGGGGGAACGAGTCGTGGCCGCCGTCGCCCGCGATGATCTCATCACCGTCCAAACACCCCAGGGTTTCCATGCTGAAACTCTGCGGATGGCCCATGCCACGGTGGAAGGTGACGTCGCCGACGATGCCGAGCTCGTCGCCGGGATCGATGGCACCGTCGTGTACGTCGAGGGCGAGATTACGAATGTGAAAGTGACTGTCCCGGCTGATCTGCGGCTGGTGGAGGCGATCCATGCGGGTTAGCTGGGGTTTCGATGCGCATCGCTTCGGTGGCGATCCCCCCGTCCGACTGGCCGGCATCGTGGTGGATTCCGAGCGCGGCGTCCTGGCGACCTCTGACGGAGATCTCGTGGCGCACGCGGTGGCCGACGCTTTGCTGGGTGCAGCAGGGCTCGGTGACCTTGGGGCTCATTTCCCGTCATCTGACCCGCGCTGGACGGACGCCGACAGCATGGACCTGCTCGCCCGGGTCGTGGCCATGTGCTCGGACATCGACGTCGTCTACCTCGACGTCACCGTCATCGCCCAGAGTGTGCGGGTGGCCCCCCATCGCCAGGCGATTCGCGAGGCGCTGGCCGGTGTGCTCGGCCTCGCCGCCGATCTGGTTTCGGTCAAGGCCACCACGACCGACGGCATGGGGGCTATCGGTGCCGGCGAGGGCATTGCCGCCACCGCGGTGGTGACGGCTTCCTAGCCGTCGTGGGCGCCCCGGCGCCGCCCTCCATCCTCGGGCCGTTCGACCCTGGACCGGCGCTCGAGAACTCATGACGCTGAGCACGAGCCCATCATGGAGGGGTAGTGCGCACTCAGTTGATGATCATGGTCATCGTGAGCTTGATCGCCGGGTCAGCGATCGCGGTCCTGGTCGGGCTCATCTGGTGGCTCGGCGCCATGTCTGGCATCGTCGTATTCGCTTCCTCGCTGGTGGTGATCCTGGGTCTGTACCTGTGGGTCATCAAGCCCTGGCACCTTCGCTGGGGGGCAACCGACGAGGAAGTTGCCATGGCGATGCCGGGGGATGATCTCGGCGCCGAGACCGGGGCCGCCACCCGGGCGATCTCCATCGACGCCGGCGTCGAGGAGGTCTGGCCATGGCTCGTGCAACTCGGGTGGGGCAAGGCCGGCTGGTACAGCTACGACTGGATCGACAATGACTTCAAGCCGAGCGCAGGTGAGATCATGTCCGAGCATCAGGATCTCGCCCCCGGTGATGAGATCCTCATGGCACCCGGAATGGGTCTGACCGTCAACTCGGTCGATCCACCGCGCTCAATCGTCAGCATGATGAACGACGGTTCGACGAGTTGGTGTCTGGCGCTCTATCCGAAGTCGACCGGTGAGACCCGGTTGGTGAGCCGGTGGCGGCCCAACCTCGGCATTCCTCTGCTCATGATGGCCGTGGTCGAGCCCGGGGCGTTCCTCATGGAGCAGAAGATGCTCAGGTCCATTCGGGACCGGGTGGAGCGCACCTCCCAATCCCGAAACGGCTGATCAAGCGCCTATCGCAGCTACCGCTCCAGCCGGATCGTTTGTGATGACCCCCGTCACCCCGGCGTCACGGAGCGCCCTGATCGTTGCGGGGTCATCAACCGGCCACGTCAGGATCCACATCCCGAGCCCGGCGGCCACTGCAACCAGTTCTTTGGCGTACTCGTTCGTGTCGGTGAGGGCGCTGATGTGCGGGTGAAGTGCCTGGTGCCCGCGCACGTGGGCAGCCAGAAGCTGCTCGGCGGCGTCGGCGCCGGAGAGGATGAGCTGACCGGTGGCGACGCTTCCGCTCAAGTGGCGGACCCGATCGACGGTGGCGTGATTGAACGACGAGATGATCACCCGGTCGTCCCATCCGTTCTCGTGCACCCAGGAGACCACCTCGGCGGCCACCGTGTCATCGGGATCGAAGTCGGGATCCGTCGTGAAGTTCTTGATCTCGATGTTTGCGATGAGGCTCCGGGACGCCTCCATTGCCCCGGCGAAGGTGAGCAGATCCGGGATATGACCCCGGAGCTCGGCGGCTGTGTGCTCGATGATCGGGCCGAGGCCCTCAACGGTTGAGTCGTGCTGAACGACAAGTTCGCCATCCGCCGTGCGTCTCACATCCAATTCCACGCCGTCCGCTCCCTGGGCGGCCGCCAACTCGAATGCGGCCCGGGAGTTCTCGCGGGCATGGGCGGCCGCACCGCGGTGGCCGAAGATGAGAAAGGAGTCGGGGGGGAGGGTCAGCATCTCCGGTAACGGTACCTACCATGACGCCCATGCGAGTGTTCAATTCCCTCGGCCGCGAGTCGCAGGCCTTCATGCCCCGTGAGGACGGCCGGGTCACCATGTATGTGTGTGGGCCGACGGTGCAGAGCGCTCCTCACGTCGGGCACGGCCGCAGCGCGGTTGCCTTCGATGTCATTCGCCGCTACCTCGAATGGCGCGGCCTGGTTGTGACCTACGTCGTGAACGTGACCGATGTCGAGGACAAGATCATTGCCGCCGCTCTCGAGCAGGGCACGACACCGGAGCTCATCGCCACCGAGACCGCCGAGCAATTTCGGACCGCCTACCGGTCCCTCAACGTGCGGCCGCCCGACGTCGAACCAAAGGCGACCGATCACATCGCCGAGATGATCGTGCTAATCGAAGACCTCGTGGCAGGTGGCCACGCCTATCCCTCCTCGAACGGAGACGTCTATTTCTCCGTTCGATCGTTCGACCGCTACGGGCGGCTGTCCGGCCGCAAGATCGACGACCTCATCTCTGGCACCCGGATCGAGCCGGGTGTGGGAAAGCAGGATCCACTCGACTTCGCCCTCTGGAAGGCGGCCAAGGAAGGCGAACCACATTGGGATTCTCCCTGGGGGAGCGGCCGGCCCGGATGGCACATCGAGTGCTCGGCTATGGCCCGCAAGTACCTGGGCCATGGGTTCGACATTCACGGTGGCGGGACCGACCTCGTGTTCCCTCATCATGAGAACGAGGTCGCCCAGGCCGAGGCAGCCTATGGGGCTCCCTTTGCCCGCTATTGGCTCCACAACGGGATGGTCAACCTGGGCGGCGAGAAGATGGCCAAGTCGACCGGTCTGGTGGTTGACCTGCTCGGTGCCCTCGAGAAGTATCCGCCCCGCGCCATCCGGTTGTTCTACCTGCGGACTCACTACCGTCGACCGGTCGACTTCACCGATGAGGCTATCGAGGATGCCGTCGCCGCCCTCGAGCGGCTGTGGGCGTTCCGCCGCCGCGCCCCGGCTACCCCCGAGGATGTCGCCTCGCCGGAGGTGATGGACCGGTTCTCCGAGTTCATGGATGATGATTTCGACACTGCCGGGGGCCTCTCGGTGCTCTTCGATCTGGTCCGGGAGGGCAATACCCGTCTTGATGCCGGCGAAGGCGTCGACTCGCTAGTGGCTGCCTTCGACGACATCGTCGGAGTCCTTGGACTCGAAGAGCCTGCTGCGATCCTCGATGATCTGGTGGGGGGCCTGAGCACCCTGGCCGATCGGTTCGGCGTGGAGAGCGCCGGTGATCCGGCTGCCACGATTGACCGGCTCGTGGACCAACGGACCATGGCACGAGCAGAGAGTGACTGGGCCAGATCGGACGAGATCCGTGACGGGCTTGCCGAGCTGGATATTCAAGTGGAGGACGCATCCGGTGGCACCCGCTGGCATCGGCAATAGGGTCGAGGGTATTCACGCGGTTGCGGCTGCTCTGGCGGCCGGACGGGTGCGCCGCCTCACGGTCGAGCGAGGACGGAACCTCGGTTCGCTGCTCGACCTTGCCTCCGGAGTGCCGATTTCCGAAGTAGGCGATGTCCGGGGCCTCTCAGAGACGACGGCTCCCCAGGGCGTTGTTGCCGATTGCGAGCCGATCCAGCCCCACGGCCTCAAAGCGCTGGTTGCCCGAGCCCAGCGCTCGTCGCTCGTCGTGCTCGATCATGTCGAGGACCCCCACAATCTCGGAGCCGTTGCGAGGTCGGCCCTGGCTGCTTCTGCCACCGGGCTGGTGGTGGCTGCCCGCCGGGCGGCGCCGTTCGGTGCCGCAGCCTTCAAGGCGGCGGCCGGTGCCCTCGAGCAGCTGCCGGTGGCGATCGTCAACTCAGTCGCCGACGCCGTTTCCCGCCTCGAGGAGCTCGGAGTCTGGACCGTCGGCCTCGACGCGGCGGCCGATGAGTCTTTGTTCGGATGCCCACTCTTCTCCGAGCCGGTGGCGGTCGTGATCGGCGGCGAGGGCGGGGGCCTGAGCCACCTCGTCCGCGAACGCGTGAGCAAACTCGTCCACATCCCGATGGCCGACGGAGTCGAATCACTCAACGCCTCAGTGTCGGCGGCTTTGGCGATGTACGAGGTCAGAAGGATGCGAGACCCCTCCCTTTAGGAGGGGCCGGGGGTGCGGTGAGAGCGCGTTCCTGTGCTTTCGTGTACGCCTCCTTTTGCCTCAATCCACGGTCGTCTCCTCCGAGGTGCCTTCCGGTTCTTCTTCCCCTCCATTGAGGGAGGGGTGGCTCCGACGAAGGAGGAGGCGGGGTGGGGGAGGGATAGAACTCTCAAGCTATATGGGTTGTTGGCTTCTGGGTCTCCCCCCATCCGTCACCGGCCCTTGCGGGCCGGTGACACCTTCCCCTCGAGGGGAAGGAAGAAGAGGGGTGTCTCACCTTTTTCGTGAGGCGAATTCACTACGAGAACGCTGCCGGGCGAGGCCAGGACCGCAGAGACCACGACAACAGCCGTGGATTGTTTGGGAGGGGCTAGGGCTAGGGGTGGGGTGAAAGCGCGTTCCGGTGCTCGCTCCGTCGTTGCCGTCAACCGTCAACGGTCAACTGCTTCCCCTGCACCCGGGGCTCGTCGTCGAGGTACGGCACCGATAGGAGCCGGAGGGCGATCTGTACTGCGGGGCCGATGCTGATGAGGAACCAGATCGTTCCCCACCCGACGGTCCCACCCATGAAATAGCCGGCCGTGAGGGCGACGGCTTCAACGGCGAAGCGGGCCTTCCAGAGCGTGACGCCGCGACGGGCCAGGGCGGTCATCAGGCCATCGCGGGGACCGGGGCCGAGGCGAACTCCCAGGTAGAGACCGGAGCCAATCGCCACCACGACCGGGCCAACGAGCGTGAGCGCCACCCGAACCCCGGTACTGGTCGGGTCGTCAATGACGAAGAGGGTCGCATCCATGGCCAGCCCGATCACAAGGACGTTTGCGATGGTGCCCAGCCCGATCGGCTCCTTCAGGAAGAGGAGCACGAAGACGATGACGGCCCCCACCAGAATGACGGCCGTGCCGATGCTGATGGGGGTCTTCTCCGAGAGGCCCTGGTGGAATACGTCCCAGCCGGGAAGCCCGTAGTCGCCGAGCACGATGAGGGCGATCCCGATGCCGAACAGGACGAGGCCAAGAAGAAGCCGGGGAGTGCGGCGAAGTTGGGTGGCGACGGGGAGCATCGCCGAACGGTAGCGATCTCCCGGCCCCCGCTCGACTACCGGAATCCCATCCTTCCGGACAGGTACCGGTCGGAGGGGTTGAGTGCGGCCGAGAACGCCTCGCGCGGCACACAGCACAGCACCCTGGTTTTTCCTCCCCGACTCTTCAGGCTGATCAGCAGCGGACAATCGGCGCACATATCCACCGGGATTTCCCCGCGTTGGGGACACTGCACCGACTGGTTGGCGCCGACGGGTAGAGCCACTCCTCTCACCGAACTGCCGAGACCCCGGAAGACGCGGCGGAAGGCGGCTCTACGATCGTGTGGTGTGGGCGGCGGGAAGACCAGGCGCTGCCGGGTTGGTGCCTGCTGGTCTCGCTTCTCTTGTGTCGTCATCGCTCACCTCCTGGCCGGTTCTCTCCTGATGCACGGCCGACGGATAGGGCCACTCCTCGCACGATGGCCCCCTCTCTGCTCGTCGCCGGAAGGGTCGCCGGCGGAGCAACTCGTGGTGTGAACCACGACCCCCACATAATGCCAGTGAGACATTGCAGCTCCCCTGTGGCGAGCCTGCATTTCAATGTACGCATGCATGGGCTACCGGCTTCCCGGGCTGGTTCGTTGGGCCAGCCACCGATCTGACGCTTTGAGTTCGGCCGAACGCCGCTCGCGCGGAAGGCAGCACAACGGGGTGACCCGGCCCCGCCGATTGGCAGGCGAGCTGGCGGTGGGGATCGAACCCACGACCTGCTGCTTACAAGGCAGCTGCTCTACCACTGAGCTACGCCAGCAATCGGTCACCGGTCGCCGGTCACCGGTCACCGGCCAAAGAATAGAGGGTGCAGCGCTCGGGGCTGCGACTGTGACCGGCGAACCCCTCCGCTCTTCCGGGTGGGCGGTAGGCGGTGTGCGGTGGGCTCGCATCGCGCGGTGCGCGCGAAATATCGCTTCAAATCCCACTACCCGCGCGAGCACTGGCTTACCCTCTCAACGATGCTTACCGATCGTGAGAAATCGGTCCTCGAGTTCGAGGGCTCCTGGTGGCTCTATCCCGGTCCCAAGGACCGGGCTATTCGCGATTACCTCACAATGAGCGCCACCCGCTATTACCAGATCCTCCGCCGGGTTCTCGATCACCCCGAGGCGGTTGCGTACGCCCCGCTTACCGTCCGCCGCCTCCGTCGTGTGCGCGATGAGAGCCGGGAGCGCCGAGTCATCGAGCGCTTCCAGGGCGGCGACCACCCGAGTCGATAGCTGCCATGGATCGCGAAGCGGTCTACAGCTCCGTCCAGCGCCTCGGCATCGTTGCCTGGAGCGCGCTCGGTGCCCTTGGCATCCTGTGGGTCGGCATCCTGGTCGGATCGAAGATCGCCATCATCTTCCCGCCGCTGGTGCTCGGTATCGCCATCATCTACTTGCTAAACCCGGTTGTGAGTTGGCTTGAGCGACGGCACGTACCTCGGCTCGTCGGTTCGGTTCTCGCCTACGTCCTCCTGGTCGGAGTGTTTAGCGCGGCGGCGTTCTTCATTGTGCCGATCCTTGTCGAGCAGGGCCAGGACCTCGCCGATCGATTCCCGGAACTGGTTGAAGACGCCCAGGAGGAGATCTCAGCGCTGGCCGATCGCATGGGTCTTTCCGTCGACGTCTCACTCCCGACCGGTCAGGAGGTCTCGGATTGGTTCTCCGACCCCGCCAATCAGGACATCATCCGCAGCCAGCTGGGAACGGTGGCCGACTGGACGCTGAATGTATTCCAGGCCGTGCTGGTTGCCCTGGTGGCGCCGGTGATTGCCTTTTACCTGCTACTCGATCTTCCGTCGGTTAGTGATCGAATTCGGAATCTGGTGCCCACCTACTGGCGGGACGAGGCCGTTCACCTGTTCGTGCAGCTTTCCACAGCAGTCGGAGGCTTCGTCCGCGGACAGCTGGTTGTGGCCTTCATCGTCGGGGTCATGACCAGCATCGGGTTCTGGATCATCGATCTGCCCTTCTGGCTCCTCATCGGAATGATTTCAGGGTTCTTCAACATCATTCCGTTCGTCGGGCCCTGGGTAGCGGGCGCCCTCGGGTCATTGGCCGGCCTCACGTCGGGGGATCCGAGCAAGGCGCTGTGGGCAGCGCTGGTAGCCCTGGTCGTCCAGCAGATCGACAACAATGTGGTGAGCCCGGTCGTGCTGCGAGCGACGGTCCGGCTTCACCCGGCGACCGTGCTGCTGGCCCTGTTCGCCGGTGGTGCGGTTGGAGGCCTGTTCGGAGTGCTTATGGCAGTACCGACGGTCGCCGTCATCAAGATCGTCTCGGGGCATCTGTGGCGGACCAGGGTGCTCGGCCAATCCTGGGATGAGGCTCGTGAGGCCCTCATCGATGATGACCCCACCCGAGAGACGGTTCTGACAAGGATCCGTGACTCCGACGGCCAAGAGGGCCCGCCCGAAGCGCCTGTGGAGACACCTCCGGCTCCTTAGAAAGCGCGAAAATCGTTCTTATCGAGTTTAGGCTCGGGGTGACTTCCCCGACCGAAAACTCAACCGTGCTCGACTTCCTTCTCGGCAGCTTCTTCGTGTTCTTGTTCCTGCGCGGATGGGCGCGGGGCTTCGTACGTGAGGCCATGGACCTCCTCGGGGTGATCTTCGGTCTCGCCGTGGCCTTCCGATTGAGTCCGGCGGCAGGCGCCGTGGTATCCGGGACCATCGGCTCGGGGCCAACCGTTTCTCGAATGATCGGCGGGATGCTGCTCTTCCTCGTGGTTGGTGGGGCTGCCGCCATCCTCGCTCACTATCTGCAGCGAGTCGCCAGTCTGCCGGGCCTGGCGCTGGGGAATCGCCTCACCGGGGCAGGCCTGGCGGTTGCGTGGGGCGCCTTTCTTGCGACCCTGATCCTTTCGGTAGTCTCGCTATTTCGCCTGCCCGCTGCCGTGGCCGGCCAGATCGAGGAATCATCGGTGGCGGCCACGTTGACCGACCCCGGCGGGGTCCCCCAGACGGTGTTCGCCCAGGTTTCTGGGGATCGTGTGCTCGGGGTTCTGCTCAGCCTCGATGATCTCGTCGACGGGCGGCGGGCGATCGTGGAGGGGGACGAGCGGGTTGAGTTCGAAGCAGCCGACCCGACGTCGGTCACAGCGGACACGTCTGCGGTGCTCGACCTGCTCAATGGCTTGAATGAGGAGCGCACCGGGGCAGGCGTCGAGCAAGTGACGTTCTCTCCGGAGCTCTCGGAGGTGGCGTTAGCCCACGCCGAGGACATGTACGGAGGCGGCTACTTCTCGCACGTCTCACCTACTACCGGCAGTGTGGGCGATCGACTGGCTCGATCGGGAACGAGCTACCTCGTCGCCGGAGAGAATCTGGCTTTGGCCGCCGACGCCAGCGAGGCGAACGATGGCCTGGTCGGCAGCCCCACGCACTACGAGAACATGATCAATCCGGCCTTCGACTCTGTGGGAATCGCCGCGCTCAATGGGCCGTTCGGACTCATGGTCGTTCAGGTGTTTGGCGGCTAGCTACCAGCTACCCATCCCTCGTCGGCAACCCGAACGGTTATCGCAAGCAACGCTGGAAGGGTTGCCGCCGTCGGTTAGGGGTCGAGGCTTTGGTCGGGTGGTGCCACCGGTTGGTCTTCGGGCGGTGTGGCTTCGGGGGCTACGGCCTGGTCCTCGGGAGGAGTGGCCGGTTGGGGGGGACTGGTAGCGACCCTCATCGGCGAAGCAGTCCCGGTCTCGGCCAATCGTGAGCGGACGGAGACGAGGAAGACCGCCGCCAGCAGCACAATTGCGCCGACGATGATGGCGGTCCACGGGATTGCACTGCGCTCCTTCTCGAGCACCGATCTGGCCAGCAAGCGGGTGCCGGAATCCGAGAAGGGGAGTGCCCATGTCAACTGGTCCCCTTGCCGGCTGGTGGCGGTCGAAGTCTCTAGATCGCCGGGCATCGTCACCGTTATGTTGACGGCCACATCGTCTGCGAACTGGGCGGGATCGGAGTTCTCGAAGTACACGGCTATGTCGCTAAGACTCGTCAACGGATTCAGGAGCCCGTCGATCTCCACACCCGTCTCTTCAGCCGTGATTGCGATCGAGCCGATGCCGGGTGCCAGTCCTTCGAGGATGTCTTCGACCGTGCTGGCGGATACGGTGTTGGTCTGGGCCGTGTATCGGCTGGTCGGGCCGTTCTCGACGGCGAACGAAAGGCCGGCTTCCGATCCCCGGGTCGCGACGAGATCCTCGAAATCCCGGCCCGTCAGCTCGAAGAGATCATGGAACTCCTGATCGGCCTCGATAGAGACCGAGACCGAGCCGGAGCCACTCCGGTCGAGGGCGATTCCGATGTCAACGTCGATTGTGCAGGCGCTGGCGGCCAGGCCAAGCAGGGCGACGAGCGCGGCGCGCCTCACACCCCCTCCTTTGCGTGATCGCAAAACCCTAGAGCGTGATAGAGCAGAACCCACGGATAGGCTCGCAAAATGGACGCGTTTAGCTCTGCTTTGCACTCGGCCTTCGTCGGCGCCTTTGGTCAGTATCTAAAAGGAATTCTGGAGGAGCGGGGCCTGCCGGCCATTTCGGATCAGATCGTGACCGAGGCCGGGTACTGGCTCGATAGCAATCTCGCCGTGCTGCTGGAGTTGCCGTACCCGGAGCAGCGTCGGTCACCGCTCGAAATCGTCCAGGAAGCCGTGGCGGGTCCCACCACCGCACTCGCGAAGATGGAGGTGAAGGCGCCGCTGCGCGATCCCGTTTCGGTGGCCGCCTTGCCGGGAGATATCTATGGAATCGCCCCCGCCTCGTCGGCCGCCCTCGGGGAAACCGCTTTCGAGGCGCATTTGGCGTGGGGAATTGCCAAAGCGCGAGTCCTGGCTCCGCTTGTTTCCGGTCGTGGTCGCCGGGTGGCGCTCCTGACGGGCGATCTGATGGATCGGAGCCGGTTCGAGGCGGCGGTCCATGACGCCGGATTGCAGCTTGAGCCCTGGATCCCCGAGCCGGAGCATCGTCCGGTCGTGGCCTTTGTCGATCTGACCCATCCCGACTCGGACCGGGCGATCGAGGCTTTGGCGACGGCCGGCGTCAGGACTATCGCCTTCGGCCCGCATGTCGACGAGGATGCCATGGCGCGGGCCGGTCTGCTTGGTGCCGACGTGGTGCTGACACGTTCGCAGTTGTTCCGTTCAATTGGAGACCATTTACCCCGCTTGACCTGACCAGGCGGCCCTGGCGATGGCGTCAGGTGCTTCGCAGTCGTGAGCCGAGACCGGCGCCGAGGGCCGCGAAGAGACCCACACCGGCCAGGACGAGCAGGACCCCGACCCACTGGACCGATGATGGCTGTTCGGCGAGCACGATTCGCGCCCACACCACTGCCAAGGCCGGCTGGAGCAGCAGCATGATCGACGTATCGATAGCCGGCAAGCGCGGCAGTGCGTAGGAGATGGCGAGCCAGCCGGCGACCTGGGAGACGAGCGCGATGGCGAGAAGCCACCCATGGGCCGGCCAGGAGGGTGTCAGGCTGAACGAGGAGTCGAACAGACCGAGAACTCCTGCCCCGATGACCGTCCCGGCAGTGGCATCGAGGAGGGGGCCTGCGGCGGGTGCAAGGTGATCGCGGTTGGCGACCCGAAGCAAGAAGATGAACCCCGCGTACAGGAAGGCGGTGAGGATTCCGAACAGGATCCCCTGGGCCGGATCGCTGCCGTAGGCATCGGTTCTACCCAAGCCTGAGACGAGGACGACTCCGACGAAC
>CAXMQV010000048.1:0-43748 GCA_964195905.1 uncultured Gammaproteobacteria bacterium | reverse complement strand
ATACGAGCCTCCCACAGGGCCAGGAGCGTCGAGTCGTTGCGCACCGTCTTGCGCCGGAACTCGTCGAGCCCGGCAGTTGGAAACGCTCGTGCCGCCATCCAATCATGCCGGAGCGTCACGCCGATCGGACTCACCCAATCCGGTGCCAGCGACACGTCGAGCGGCAGCGGCGGTGGAGGGCCGGCTGGAATGGCGCCGTGGGTGCGAAACGGCCGGACCTCATGGCCGTCGGGTGTGACCTCCACCACGAAGAACCCCAGCTTGGCCGGATCGTCCCGGCCGTTTTCCCGCTCAGGCGGAACCGAGGCCAGCTCGGAATAGTCGGGACGCACGAAACCGGTGGCCGGCAAGACGTAGAGATCGGCTCCGTTGTGGTGGTTAAACAGGAAGTTGTGGACATGTCCGGAGAACACTGCTTCGACGTGGTCGCCGATCAAATCGAGCAACCAGCTGCGAGCCGGCTCGCCCAGGTTGTCGTAGTGCTCGCTCTCGAGCCGATCGCGAATGAAGGGCGGGTAATGGGTGAACATGAATGTGCGCCGGCCGGCGGCAGAGGCGCCGGCCAGGTCGCCCTCGAGCCAGGCTCGCTGTGCCTCCGCCCGGCCGAGACCCGAGTTGAGCACCGGAGTGTCAACGATCACGAAGTGATGATTCCCGACATCGAACGATTGGAAGGCGGGACCCCAGTACTGCTCGAAGACCGCGTAGTTCTCCGAGGCCACCGGCGGAACGCCAACCAGGGCCTTCGGCTTGTCGCCGATGTCGTGGTTACCGGGCACGAAGAAGATCGGATGGACCAGATCGGCGTAGACGGATGCCGCCAGCTGCACTGCCGGTTCGTGGGCCTCCTCGACCGGAAGCGGGTGCACGATGTCGCCGAGGTGCACGACGAATTCCGCCTCGATCTGGTTGCACAGCTCGACCACATATTCGTTGCGAGCCACCATCAGGGCATTTGACGGGTAGTCGACCACGGCATCGCCGGGATGCCGGATATGCGAATCGGCAACAACGATGAACCGGAGGGTGGAATCGCTCACGAGTCGCGAGAGTACCCACCTCCCGCCAGAGGATGGCGCACTGTGGGAGTCGGCCTCTAGCGGCTCCGCCTGGCGCCAGCTGCTTTGGATACCACCCGGTTCAGGTACAAGCGAGTGAAGCCGGGGGCGGTTCCCGCCAGGCGGGCCACGGCTCTGGTCTTCGACTCCGCGTAGATGACGGGACGTTGCCACCGGATGCCCTTGACGATGGCGGCCGCAACCTGGCTGGGAGGGATCGGCTTGATCGTTCCGGAGACCGCCCGCAGCTCGGGTGGCTTGAGAGGCTCCTCATAGGCCAGCTGGGGCGTGTCGACATCGGATGGGAACACGCAGGCGACGTGGATCCCGTGTGGTTTGAGCTCGTAGCGAATGATGTCGCACAGCCCTCGCACGGCGAACTTGGCCGGACCGTAGGCCGAGTAGCCGAATACCCCGAGCAAGCCGGCGGTTGACGAGATGCACACGATGGTGCCCTCGCCCCGTTCGATCATCGACCCGACCACAGCCTTAATGGCGTAGAGCGTGCCGAAATAGTCAACGGCCATCTCCCGTTCGAATTCCTCCACCGGGAGGTCCTCGAAGTATCCGGGATGGACAATTCCCGCACACGTGAGGAGCACATCACATGGCCCATGCATAGAAACGCAACGTTCGATCGCCGACTCCAATCGCGGCCGGTCGGCGACGTCGGCGGCTTCGAGGTGGACCGGGTGCGCGCCGGCGATGGGGTCCCGGCGCAACTCCTCCAAGTACTCGTCGTCAAGAGCGATCACCGAGACCCTGGCACCGGCTGCCACCAGGAGGCGAGCCGTGGCGCGCCCGATCCCGCTCGAGCCTCCGGTGATGATCACGTGTTTGTCGCCGAACCGCATTCGCCTCATACGAACCGCACCAGGAGGATGGCCGACATCAGCAGAACACCCGCCACGACGCCGAAATTGGCGATCCCGTCGCGCTGGCGGACGAATAGCCCGGTCCGGGTGAAATAGGCGGCGTCGAGAATGCCGAGAAACGCCAGCATCCCGGCTGCCACCAAAGCCAACCGTTCCCCCACCGGCTCCTCAAGCACCAACAGGATGGCCGAGACCACCAACAAGACCGCCAGGGCAGAGTCGCTGAAGACGAATGGAGCCTCATGGTCGACATACCCGTCCGGCAGCCAGTCCTCGTCGTGATCCTGGCGGAACCAGGTCAGCCAGAAGCCGGCGATACCGGCCGCCGTAACGAACATGAGTCCGGCGATGACCCAGATGCCGACGTCATCGGTCATGTCTGCACCTCAGGCAGCAGGTCCGATGGGATCACATCGCGGCCGTACACGTCATCGAGACCCTCGGCTCGCTTGATCACCTCGGCCCGATCACCCCGTACGAGGATGGTGGCGGGCCGCGCCAAGCTGTTGAAGTTGGACGCCGAGGATTCCTGGTAGGCCCCTGCCTCGAGGATGGCGAGAACATCGCCGGCTTCGACCTTTGGCAGATGGGCGCCGAGCACGATCTGATCTGCGAAGCACGAGTGACCGACGATGTCTGCCTTCATAGTGGGCGGGGCGTCGGCCTGGTCGGCCACCAGGAACGGGTGACGGTTGTGCTCGAACACCCCGGCGGCCAGGAAGAAATACGTGGTGTCGGTGAGGACCCAGGTGTACGGAATCGGCTCGGTCTGGCTCTTCACAACCTTTACCCGGGTGAGATGAACCGCGGTATCTCCATACAGGCTCCGACCCGGCTCGGTCTGGAGCCGAACCCCGTCGAGGTCAATCCCCTGTGCGACGAGTTCCCGGCTCAGCGTCCGGGTAATCGTCTCTGCATACTGCTCGATGGTCGGCACCGGTTTAGGTTCGGGGTGCTCGGTCAGGGCATCGAGGATCTTGGCAAGCAGCGAGTGGTAGAGCCGCTCCCCCAGGCCGCGCAGGCCGACCAGAAACGGGTAGCCAACGGCGGTCAGAATGAACTCCCCACGGCTGAACTCCTTGTTCAGCGGATCCCGCCGGCTGGCCATGCCGCCCCCGATGTCGAGTTCCTGAGGCTTCCAGCCGCCCCATTCCCTGGATAACTCTCCGACCAGGCGGGCGAACCGCACCATGAGCCCCTCCCAGAACCACAGGCTCGGATGGTGGCGGCCGGCGTGGAAATGCAAGCCAACCAGTTCTACGTTTGGCATGTCGAACACCCGGCGGCCCATGTCCGCCAGATACTCGGGCGGCACCCCGGACTTGTACACCTGGTAGCCGAGGTCGATCGGCACCCACAGCTGGGTGAAGTCGTTACGGCGCCACAGATTGGGAATAGCCGGCTTAACCCGGAACCGGATCTTGGCCACCATTCCGAGATCGGCGGCCACCTCCTGAATCCAATCGATCTCCCGGACGTCTTCAACAGTGATTCGGACGCCGGCTTCGATGCACCGTCGCAGGTGGCCCTTGTCCTTTCCTCCGCCGTTGACCGACACCCGCTCAGGATTCACGCCGGTCCGGAGAACTCCATCGAGCTCTGCGCCCGAGTAGATGTCGGCGCCGGCCCCCAGGTTGGTCAGCAGCTGGCGCGTCGCCAGCAGCGTGTTGGCCTTCATCGCGGGCATGACATCGACCGGCCCGTGCGACCAGCCCTCTGAGAACGCGGCAAGAAATCGGCGGTAGTTCTCTGCCAGCTGAGCGTGGGAGAACACGAAGATCGGAGTCCCGAATCGCTCCGCCAGCTCAACTGTGTCGGCTTCTTCGATGAAGAGCCGCCCATCGCGAATCGTCAGGCAGTCAGGCGGATGATGTTCGACGGCAGTCATACGGTACCTCCTGGCGGGCCGAGTCGCCCTGCTCCGATCCTATGCCCGCTCGATTTCGCCCGACAGGGACTAATGCCCCTGACGGCGACGGTTCGTTCCCAGAAATTCGCGGACACGCAAGGCCGAATGCCTCTAGCGGCCCCCAACCTCTAGCTCGCAGAATTCAAGTACGAGCACTCTGCTGGGAGGTAGCCATGGGACGATTCCGCGACGGCCGGCCATGTATTTTGGTACGAGCCACCAGGTTGACGTGCATCCTCGTCGCAATCGCCCTGCTGGCGGCAGGGTGTGGAGACGACGGCGACACGGAGTCATTCTCTGACCCGGTCACGCTTAACACCACCGGTTCGTCCTCGACTGAGACAGAGCTCATCAACGAGATCGTGGCCGCGCTCAGTGCTCAGGCCCGCGTGCCCCGGCCCGAGGCCCAGCTGCGCTGCATTGCCGAGGCGGCCGTGGCGGCGGTGGGGGCCGAGGATCTCGTCGCGGCAGGGGCACCTGAGCAGGGAACCTTTGACGGCACCCTGCTGGACGCGACCGGCCAACAGGCGCTCCTCGATGACCTCAAGGCGTGCATCGATGTCGGGTCCTTGCTCGCGGATGCCAACCTGCTGGGGGTGGAGATCGCTCCGGAGTCGGTGTCGTGTCTCACGGAGGAGGTCGAGCGGAGCGGACTCTTCGAAACGCTCGTCCGGGCAATCGTCGCCGACGGACCCGACCAGGCCATGGTCGAGAACATCGGCCCGCTCACCCAAACGCTGGCTACCTGCTTGAGCCTCCCGGAGATTGCCGCCCTGATGGACGCCTTCGGGCTCGTTTCTTTCCTGCCCGGCGGCTAGCTATTCAAGGTGATCGCCGGGCGAACCCGGCAGCCAAGAGAGCGCTATTCAAGGTGATCGCCGGGCGAACCCGGCAGCCAAGGCGAGTTGGCTATTCGAGGTGGTCGCCGGGCGAACCCGGCAGCCGGGCGAACCAGGCAGCCAAGAGAGCTATTCAAGGTGCTCGCCGGGCGAGGCCTCGGGATGGATGATGCGCTCACGGTGGAGGTGGCGCCCCGGCACCGGTTGGTGGGCAGGGTCGTCGAGGAATATCCGGCCCTCTTCAACGTGCATTAGAGAGGGCCCGTAGGCGGCGGCCAGATTCTCAGAGGTCAAGACCTCCTCGGGGGGGCCGGCCGCTACTACCCGCCCCGACAGGAGCAGCACGTAATCGGCGATCCGGGCTTCGGAGAGGTCGTGGGTTGTCATGACAACCGTGCAGCCTCGTGTCAGCTCATCATGGATGACGGCGTCGATGGCTTGTGCGGTTGGAAGATCGATTCCGGTCAGGGGCTCATCGAGCAGCAGGAGATCGTGGTCCTGGGCGAGACCCTGTGCAACGAACACCCGCTGGCGTTGCCCACCCGATAGGTGCTGGAGCCGTTTCCCGGCCAGCCCTCGGATACCGGTTCGCTTCATGGCGACCGCGACGGCTTCCCGGTCCTGTGCCCCGAGACGCCGGTACCCACCCGCCGAGGCGTAACGGCCCATCGCCACCACCTCTCTCACCGAAATCGGGAGGGCCTCGTTGACCTTGGTGGTCTGGAGCACATAGGCGATCCGGTGCGACCCGTTGGCCCGGGCGGGAACGTCGATCGACCCGGCCGTGGGTTCGAGCAGGCCGGCGATCGCGTTCAGAACGGTTGACTTCCCTGAGCCGTTCGGCCCGATGATGGCCGTCACCTGGGCGGCCGGGATCTCAAAAGTCGAGCGGTTCAAGGCAACGGTGGATCCGTAGCCGAGCACGAGGCCGGTGGCGCGCACCGCCGCGCTGCTCAGGTGCACTTCGAGCACCGTCCCTCAATCTCGAGCGCATGGTTGAGCGGCGTGAAAGAAGCGAGGCCGGAAAGCTGGTCGACGAGCGATCTCACCCGGGCTTCATGCTCCTTCGGTATGTCGATGTCCTCCACCGATCCGCAGTCAACGCAAACGAGGTGGTGATGGTGCCCGGCCAGCCATTCGGCCAGTTCGTAGCGAGTCAGGCTCCTGGCACCGTGATGCGGGATGACCACGCCGGTTTCCTCGAGAACGGCCAGAGACCGGTAGAGCGATGAGAGAGGCATGTCCGGCCCGATATCACCGTGCAACTCCGCGGCCGACCTCGGTCCATCTGATGCCGCCAGCGCCGACACCACGACTCGTCGGCCCCGCGTGTACCGGACATCGTGATCACCGAGTCGCTGTTCGATCTGGCGATCGAGGGTCATTGGCTGGTATCCTTTATAAGAACGATTCTCATTATAGATTAGATGACTATGGAAGCCAGCACCCGGATTCGTCGGTCGACCGCGATCCTCACACTCCCCCTCGGGATCGCCCTGCTAGTCGGCGCCTGCACAGGCGATAGCGACGAGGCGGGCCTGCGGGTGGTCGCCACCACCACCATCCTCGGCGACGTCGCCCAGAACATTGTCGGGGAGGACGCTTCGGTCGAAGTACTCGTCCCTCTCGGCGCCGATCCCCATGACTATCAGGCGTCATCCCAGCAGGTGGCGGCGATCCGAAACGCCGACCTCGTGGTGGCGATTGGCTTCGGACTCGAAGAGGGGCTGAGCAACGTGCTCGAGAGCCTGGCGGATGATGGCGCCAACGTGCTCGAAGTCGCCCCGCTCCTCCCCACGATTCCGTTCGGCGGCGGTGACGACCGGGACCCGCACGTGTGGTTCGATCCGATCCGGGTCGCCGACGCCGCCCGCGAAATTGCGTCGAGATTGGCAGCGATCGACCCGGCCCTCGAATGGGAAGCGCGCGCCGATTCGTACGGCACGGCGTTGCGAGCGGCCGACGCCGAGATCTCGACGACATTGGCTGCCATACCCGAGGGCAATCGAATCCTCGTCACCAACCACGACGCCCTCGGATACTTCGCAGACCGCTACGGCTTTCAGGTAGTCGGCACCGTCGTTCCCTCCGGCACCACCCTGGCCGAGCCAAGCTCGGCGGAACTGGCGGCCCTCGTCGAAGCGATCGATCGGCTTGGAGTGCGGGCGATCTTCGCCGAGACCACCGAGCCAGCCACCCTGGCCGAGGCCATTGCCGCCGAAGCAGGCCAGGGAGTCGCAGTGGTCGAGCTGTACACCGGCTCGCTTGGCGAGCCCGGTTCAGGCGCCGATACCTTGATCGGCATGCTGCGCACGAACGCCGACCGCATCGCAGCGGCTCTCCGATGACTTCTCCGCCCGGCTCCCCCATCGGCCGAACCACTCCCACTACCGTCCGGGTGTCATGGACTGGCTGACCACACCCTTCGAACTTGCCTTTCAGCAACGGGCGCTGGTGGGGGGATCGCTGGCGGCAATCGCCCTGGCCCTGGTGGGAACCTGGGTGGTGATCCGGGGCATGACGTTCCTCGGCGACGCGCTCGTTCACGGGGTCATTCCCGGCATCGCATTGGCGGTGCTGCTCGACTTCAACGTCCTGGTCGGAGCCGGCCTCGCCGCCGCGGTCATGATTCTCGGCATCAACCTCGTTCACCGCCAAACGGCCTTCTCGGAGGACACAGGCATCGGGTTGCTCTTCGTTGGAATGCTGGCCCTCGGCGTGATTCTCATCTCCAGGACCGCTTCCTACTCGGGATCGCTGACCAGCATCCTCTTCGGAGACGCCCTCGGGGTTACCGGCAACGATGTCAAGGTGCTCGCCGGGGTGGCGGCCATCACCCTCGTGGCATCCGTGGCGCTGCACCGCCAGTTTCTGGTGCTGTCGTTCAATGAAGAGAAAGCCCAGGTTCTCGGGCTTCGCCCTCGCCTGGCCCATGCCGTGATGCTCGGGCTCATCACCCTGACCATCGTCGGATCGTTCCAGACGGTTGGGACACTCCTCGTGTTCGGAATGCTGGTCGGTCCCCCGGCCACGGCGGCACTGCTCGTGCGCAGGGTGCCTGCCATGATGGCCACCGCCGCTGCCATCGGCGTGTTGTCGGTTGTGGCCGGCCTCGTGATCAGCTTCCACGCCAACACGTCGGGATCGGCCACCATGGCGCTCGTTCCCATCGTGTTGTTCTTCCTGGTGTTAACGGTCCAATCGATCCTCGACCGCTCCCGCCGTTCCTCAACGGCTTCGACCGCCTGATCACCAGCCGGGACCGTCTTTGGCGGCCACCAACCTGGCCAGAGCATGGCGACGACCGGGTCGATCGCCGTCGGTGAGCGTTTCCTCGTAGAAGAGGATCCGAAGCGTCCCGAACGCGGACAACAACTCCTGGGGATCCAGCTTGAACTCGGGTGACCCGGGACCATCCACGTCGGCGGTCGTCTTCATGTGATGCTCGACGAGCAGCCAGCCGCCCGGGGCGAGCGCATCGATCAATCGGGGCCACAGTGACCGATTCACATAGCGAATCACGGCAATGACGTCATAGGCCGCCGGCACCAGCTCGTAATCATCGAGGTCGGCAACGACCCAGTTGACCTCGAGAGCCCGGCGCTCCGCCTCGGTGCGAGCCATCTCAATCGCAACGCTAGACACGTCGACGGCATCGACCTGGAGGCCGGCTTCGGCCAATCTGATGGAGTGGCGCCCGGCCCCACAGGCGATGTCGAGCGCCCGACCGACGGGGAGCCGGTCGATCCAGGCCTCCAGAAATGGCCCGGCCACCGGGCGGGGCTGATAGTCACCGGTTGCGTAGCGTGAGTCCCACGATTGCCGTTCGTCCTCACTCACGAGCGCTCACCATGGGTGTTCCCGGCCGTCCCATGTCCAGAACCGGCCATGCTGGTCGGGAGTAATCCCGGCGATGAGGTCCCGGACCCCCGTGGCGCTCTCTTCCACGCTCAAGGGCGCCGAGGGCCCACCCATGTCGGTTCTCACCCAACCCGGATGCACGACGATTGCCAGGGCGCCTCGCCGGCGCCAGTCGTCGGCGCGGCGCCGGAATTCGAGGTTGAGCGCCTCTTTCGAATCGCCGTAATCGCCAAGACTGCCGGTCTGGCCTTTTCGAGCCCCCACCTGGGAGGTCATGATCGCGATAACTCCGTCTGACCGGAGGGTGCCGGCTTCGAGAAGGGCTTCGACGACACGGATTGGAGCTGCCGCATTCACCTCCATCACTTCCTCGGGGGTGCCGTGCTTGATGCCGGCGTTGTGGATGATCACCGCCACGTCACCAACAGACCGCGCCAGTTCGATCGTATGGCCGGGATTGAGTACATCGAGCCGATGGAGGGTCAGGTCGCCACCGAGCCCGGCCAATTCTCCAGGGTCGGAGAGATCGCGCACCGTCGCATGGACGGTGTGGCCCGCCGTCAGGTACTGGCGAACCAGTTCGGCACCGATACCCCGGCTGGCTCCGATAACGAGTACTGGGTCTTCGGACATCGCCACCACCCTAAAGGGCGGGAGTTCGTGTCACACCCCCCTGATACCATACGAACATATGTTCGATAGCGAAGGATCCTCAACACTTCCCCCGGGATTGGACCAGATGGAACCCGGTCCTGCGCTCGCAGCCATCCTGTGCGCAGTTGCCGAAGACAATCTCTCCGGGCACGACCGGGTGGTCGTGCTGCGAGCTCACCAGCGGATGGCGTCGTACTTCACCGCCCGCCTCTATCACGACATGGCCGCAGTTTCTGACTCGATCCACGAGATCGACGACGACCCCCAGCTCGCCACCGAGGCTGCCGCCGCCGAGATACGGGTGGCGTTGCGGTTAACACGTCGGGCCGCCGACACCGAACTCGCCTTCGCTCTCGACCTCCGCCAGCGGCTCCCCCGCGTCTGGAAGCTGCTCGCCGCCGGAGAAATCGACGTGCGCCGGGCCCGGACAATCACGCACGGCACCTCCCATCTGTCCGTCGCCCGCGCACGACAGGTCGTCGACGAGATCCTCGAGCACGCTCCCCGGCTCACCACCGGCGAGCTGGCGGCCCGCATCCGTCGCGTCTGCGTCGAGATCGATCCCGACCACGCGGCCGACCGCTACCGGGCTTCTGTCTCCTTTCGCCGAGTGGTTTCCGAGCCGACCCCTGCCGGAACCAGCCACCTGATGGCTTTCGACCTGCCTCCCCAGCGGGTTGCCGCCATCATGCGTCGAATCAACCAGCTCGCCAGGAGTCTCCGCGGCTCGAGCGAGAGGCGGACCATGGACCAGCTACGCACAGACGTATTCCTCGATCTCCTCCAGGGTGTCAACCAGAACGGCAAGGGGGGCGTAGTCGACATTCACGTCGATCTCGACACCCTCGCCCGACTCGCCGACCACCCGGGAGAGCTGGCCGGATACGGACCGGTCATCGCCGACATCGCTCGTCAGGTCGCCGATCACCAGGCCAAGGGTGAGTGGCGGTTCAAGGCGACCGATCCGGATACCGGTCGAGTGATTCACAATGGGATCACCCGCCGAAGGCCTACCGCCGACCAACAGCGTGAGGTCGAAGCCCACCACCCAACCTGCATCTTCCCTGGATGTCGCATGCCCGCTACCGATTGCGACCTCGACCATCGAACGCCCTACGGCGAGGGCGGTCCGACCCTGACTCCCAACCTCGCCCCGCTCTGTCGCCACGACCACGGCATCCGGCACAATGCCGGATGGGTCCACCAACCACTCCCCAATGGCGACCATCGCTGGATCACCAAATTGGGACACACCTACACCACGAGTGGCGTCCCTCCCTAGGCCTCGGAGTCCGCGTGGGCTCTCCCCTATTCGAGCATCCGGTGCCGGAAAGCAGCCACAGCCAAACCAACAACGACGACCGTGTACCCGAGAACCCAGTACAGGTCGGCGGCGATATCGCTGAACCCGGCTCCGTCCAACATGACATCGCGGACGGCGTCGAGCGCATGAGCGAACGGGAAGAAATCTCCGACCGTCTTGAAGGCGCCGCCGATTGCCTCGATGTCCACCCAGGCGCCTCCGAAGATCGCCAGCAGCAGGATCACCATGTAGACGAAGGGCACTTGCTTGTAGGTGAAGAGGGCCCCGGTGATCATCCCCAGAGCGATGAACAGAATCGCCACCAGCAGGAGCACGAGGATCACGAGAACAATGCTTCCTGCCACCTCGAGGCCAAAGAAAACGCCGATCGCGAAAATCACCACCGCCTGGATGGCGGCGACCGGCAGGTACGGCAGTGAGTAGCCGGCAACGAAATCCTTCGGGCGGAGAGGGGCCGTCAACAGCCGCGAGAACAGGGCGGTCTCGCGGTCCTGGGAGATCGTCATGGCGGCGCTGAACATCAACATGACGAACCCGAAGAGCGTGACGCCGGGCGCCAGCGAGGTGGCCTCGAAAAACTCGTCCACCCCTCCCAGAGCCAGCAGGACCACCAGCATGAGCACCGGGAGACCAATCGTGAGTCCCAGCGACAACGGGTCGCGCCACACGTCTTTGAAGTTCCGTTTGGCGAGTTCGGCATATCTCATTCGCGGAGCTCCTTTCCGGTGAGCTCCAGGAACACGTCGTCGAGGGTCGCCTTTCGCTTGTAGGTGGATTGGATCTCGATGCCAAAGGGCCTGAGACAATCCCCCACCGCGTAGACACTGACTTCGTCCGCCTCAATCTCGACGCCACCCTCGATTGTCCGTACCTCCGGATAGATGGCCCTGAGGGCGGCGAGGGCCTCATTGGTCAGGTTCTCCGCCTCGACGACCGTCACCTGGGCCTCGTTGAGACCTGCTTTCAGTTCGTCGGGCGTTCCGAGGGCGATGACCCTGCCCTCGTCGATCACGGCGATCCTGTCTGCGAGGGCATCGGCCTCCTCCAGGTAGTGGGTTGTTAGGAGAATCGTGGTCTCTCCCTTGAGCCCGGCGAGGTGCTCCCACATGCCCCGCCGCGACTGCGGGTCCAAACCGATCGTTGGTTCGTCGAGGAACAGCACCTGCGGATCCGAGACAAGCGCCATGGCGATGCTCAGACGCCGCTTCATACCCCCTGAGTACTTCTTGACCCGTTCACCTGCTCTCCCGGTCAGGCCCATGATGTCCAGTAGCTCTTCGGACCGCTCCTTTGACCGTGCCTTATCGATCCCATGCAGTCCTGCCATCAAGCTCAGGTTCTCGCGGGCGTTGAGGTGTTCGGCGATCGCCGTCTCCTGCGGTGACACCGCGATGACCTGCTTCACCGACAGCGGATCCTCCCGGATGTCGTGCCCCAGGATCGTGGCGGTACCACCGGTCGGCCGCAGCAAGCAACACAGCATCTTGATCGTGGTGGTTTTACCTGCCCCATTCGGTCCCAGCAGAGAAAACAGCTCTCCGGCCTCGATAGATAGATCGATGCCCTCGACGGCGACGAAGTCGTCGAACGATCGGGACAGGCCAGCAAGCTGTACGGCAGGGCTCATTGCGCTCCTTGGAACGGACCACCCCTTGATACCGGTTCAAGGGGATTTCAGCCAAAGGCGAAAGGCCCTATCGAAGCCGCCATGCGACGTTCTCGAGCCACCAAATGGCGAAAGCTACGAGTTCGCGAGAGCCCTCCCCCTAGGGCGCCGTCTCGGGGCGAACACATCGAGCCGATATCATCGGCATTCGGAGTAGCGGAGATGGAGACCAAAGGATGCCGGAAATCGAGCCCACCGAGTTGAGCCCGCTGCAAGCAACGGTCAGCACTGCGACCGACTTCTGGAACGACTCGTGTTCGATTGAGGAGCTGACCTACGCCATCGAACATGGAGCAGTGGGAGCAACCAGCAACCCCACCATCGTCGAGCAGGTGCTTCGCCAAGAGCGGCACCTGTGGGAGGACCGGATCCATCAGATCATCCGAGACAATCCATCCTGGACCGAAGAAGACATCATGTGGAAGGTCTTCGAGGAGATCGGGGTGAAAGGAGCAGAGCTGTTGTTGCCGGTGTTCGAACGGGAAGGCGGCAAGAAGGGCCGGCTGTCCATTCAGACCAACCCGGCCAACTACCGCAACGTCGAGCGGATGGTCTCCCAGGCCGAGCATTTCGCTTCCCTTGCACCGAACATACAGGTGAAGCTCCCCGCCACCAGCCAGGGCATCATCGCCATTGAGGAAGCGATCTACCGGGGAGTGAACATCAACGCGACGGTCAGTTTCTCGGTACCACAGGCGGTCGCCATCGGCGAGGCGATGGAGCGCGGCCTCACTCGCCGGCATGCTGACGGCCTCCCCACAGAGGACATGACACCGGTCACGACCATCATGGTCGGGCGCACCGACGACTGGATGCAGGTCGTCACCAAGCGAGACGGCATCACGGTCAACCCGACATACCTCCCGTGGGCCGGAATCGCCGTCTTCAAGCGGGCATATAGCCTTTACCAGGAGCGGGGCTACCGCCCGCGTCTATTGGCGGCCGCATACCGGCATCATTTGCATTGGTCGGAGTTGATCGGCGGCGACGTCGTGCTCACCATCCCCGCGGCGTGGCAAAAGCTCTTCAACGACTCAGAGGTTGAGGTGCGGGAGCGGATCGACGATCCGGTGGCTCCCGAGATCGTGAAAGAGCTGTACGACCGGATCCCCGATTTCCGCATGGCCTACGACGAGGACGGCATGCGCATAGACCAATTCGATACATACGGGGCGACCGTGCGGACCCTCCGCGGGTTCATCGCATCTCATCATGAGCTCATCCGGATTATCCGCGAGGACTTCATGCTCCCGAATCCGGACGTGAGGTAGCCGGCGGTGCGACTCGGCGTGGCCCGGGCCGTCGTCGACGGAGAAATCGTCGACGGTGACATCGAAGTCGAAGCGGGCCTGGTGACGGCGATCGGTGTGACCCCGGCCGGGGCCGACGGAATCGCGGTACCCGGGTTCATCGACATTCAGGTCAACGGGTTTGCCGGCGTCGACTTCACGGCTGCCGCCGTGGAGGACTACCCGATCGTCGGCGCCGCTCTGGCTGCAACCGGCGTCGTCGCCTACCAACCGACGCTCATCACGTTGCCAGAGACCCATGTCATCGCCGCCCTCGGAACATTGGCCGCGGTCCATACCACCGATCCCGGTCCCCGCATCATCGGCATGCACCTGGAAGGCCCATTCCTATCGCCCCTGCGGGCGGGGGCGCACGACTCGGCCTCCATGGCCGACCCGGACGTTGCCATGGCCGATCGCTTCCTCGCGGCCGGACCGGTGACGACGATGACGGTGGCACCGGAAAGACCGGGCGCCATCTCCCTCATCGAGCGCCTTGTAAGGAAGGGTGTCGTGGTTTCGTGCGGGCATAGCAACGCCACCGCCCCGGAGGCCCACGCCGCCTTCGATGCCGGGGCCACGGCAGTTACCCATCTTTTCAACGCCCAGCGGCCGTTCGGCCACCGTGATCCGGGAATCGCCGGGGCGGCGCTGAGCCGATCCGACGTCACGGTGTCGATCATCGTCGATGGATTCCACCTGGCCGATGAAACCGTGCAACTGGTCATGGCGGCCCCGGCCCGGGTAGCGCTTATCACCGATGCCATCGCCGCCGCCGGCCGATCCGAAGGGACTTACCCGCTCGGCGATCGGGCGGTGACCGTGGCCAACGGGAGCGCCCGCCTCGCGGACGGAACTCTGGCCGGGAGCGTGCTGACCATGGATGCGGCGGTCCGCAATCTCGTCGATATCGGCGTGGACCTCCCAACCGCGATCGACGCTGCAACCGCTGCCCCCGCCCGGGCGGTGGGACGGGCCGACCTGGGCCGGCTGACCGTCGGCTCCGCTGCCGACATCGTTGTCCTCTCCGATGAACTCACGGTGGAACGCACCCTCATCGGCGGCACCGAGGTGTTCCCTCCCCGCTGAGCCTTTCGGGTGGCCGGACTATCTTTGGAAGGACTACCAGGAGGGATACCGCATGCAGGCTCATGCCGTCACGATGCTCGGAACCGGTTTGATCGCGGACTTCTACACCATGACCCTGCACGGCCAGCGCAACCGCGATCGGGTCGATGTCGTCTACTCCCGATCGCCAGAACGGGGCGAGGCGTTCGCCGAGCGCTGGAACATCCCCAACCACACCACCTCCCTGCAGGAGGCGATCGAGCACCCGGATACCGACACGGTGATCGTCGCACTCCCCAACTTCCTCCACGAGGAAACCATTTCCATGATCGCCGATGCTGGCAAGGCCGTCCTGTGCACCAAGCCACTCGCTCGCAATGGAGAGGAGGCGAAGCGGATTCTCGACAAGGTCGAGAAGGCGGGGATCTTCGCCGGCTATCTCGAAGACCTCTGCTACACCCCCAAGAGCCTCAAGGCAGTGGCGGCCGTCCAGAGCGGTGCCATCGGCGATGTCACCTGGGTGCGCTCGCGGGAGACCCACCCCGGGCCGCACAGTGCCTGGTTCTGGGACAAAGACAAGGCAGGCGGTGGCGCCATCGTCGACCTGGGCTGTCATTGCATCGAGATCATTCGAAAGTTCGTCGGCAAGGGGAACCGGCCGGTCGAGGTCATGTGCTGGGCCGACACGCTCGTCCATCCCATCAAGGCCGAAGACAACGCGGTGGCTCTCATTCGCTTCGAATCCGGAGCGCTCGGCCAATTCGAGGTCAGCTGGTCATTCCGGGGCGGCATGGACCTACGCGACGAAGTAGCCGGGACGGAAGGGACCATCTGGATGAACCACTTCCTCCGGACCGGCTTCGAGATGTACACCTCGGGCGGCGGCGACGGATACGTGGCCGAGAAGCTGGAGTCCAACGAGGGATGGCTTTTCCCGGTCGGTGACGAGGTATCCGAGCTCGGGTATGTAGACATGTTCACCGACATGTTCGATTCGATGGACGCGGGCACCGAGCCCCAGGAGACCTTCTACGACGGGTACCTGGTCAATGCGATCATGGACGCGGCGTACCGCTCGGCGGAGAGCCGCCAATGGGAGCCGGTCGAGGTTGACTGGAGAGGTGGGACAACCGAACGGATCGCCAAAGCAGTTTCCTATCACGATGGCCACGCCATCGTGAAAGAGGAGACGCTCCCCGACGGCCGAATCAAGCTCATGCTCAGCCACAAGGACGACGGATCGATCTTCGACCTCGTCATCGGAGGCTGATCTGAACCTCGAGATCGTCGCCAGCGCCGATTGGCCTTATGCCGTCGCCGGCCGCTGGGTTGAGTTCCTGACCCGAGCACCCGCGGCCCGGGCCTGCCTCCCGACCGGCTCTACACCCCGGCCGATGTATCGGAGCTTCGCCGAATCGGGGGGTGATTTGGGCGAATCGACCATCTTCGTGCTCGACGAGTTCGGGCTTCCTTCCGGCTCCGCCGGCCGGTGCGATGAGATGATCCGTCGGGATCTCCTCGACCTGCTCCGGGTGCCGCCGGCCGCTGTTCATGCGATCGATGTTGAAGCGACTGATCTGGAGAGTGAGAGCCGCCGCTATGAGGGCCTCGTGCGCGACGGCGGACTGGACCTCACCATGCTCGGATTGGGCGGGAACGGCCACCTCGGTCTCAACGAACCAGGCTCCGAGCTCGACAGCCTCACCCGGGTAGTGCAGTTAACTCCTGAAACCGGAAACCACACGACGACGTATGGCTCTGACAGGCCCGCGACCTGGGGAATCACCCTCGGCGTCGACACCCTGCTGGCGTCCGACGAGATCTGGCTGCTCGTCACCGGGGCGCACAAAGCTGAGATTCTGGCGCGGACCATGACCAACGACATAGGCCCCGACGTGCCAGCCACTTTCTTGCGCACCCACCCCAACGTGACCGTGTTCGCCGACGACGACGCCGCGTCGTTCTTGTAGGCCGGTCTTTGCCTTTCGCGCCTAGTGGTCGAACGCCCACGTCGTTGGAGCGTGGGGGCGGACCCCGATGAGTTCGGATTCGACGAGGGTGAGGTGCCAGCGGCCGAGGTTGGCAGAAATGAGCTGGTCGCGCCCTTCCCCGGCGAAACAGACATTGGTGGGAGCCGCCAGCAGCGTCCCCTGCGGATCCTCGGCCAGGATCGATAGGTCACCGTCGGAGGCCAGGTAGTAGATGCGATCGGGTCGGTAGCAGGAGATGACAGCCCCGCCGTCTTCGGTCAGCGCGATCCCGTCGGGAACGGTGCCGGGAAGCCGTATGACCGTTTCGGGGGCGCCCCCGGACCGGAGATCGATGCGACTGACATCCTCACCTTCGGATTGGATAACCCACAACTCCGAGCCGTTTGGCGTCACGGCACATCCGTTGGGAAACCGTGCGAGAGAAGCGTCTAGGACGCGCCCCTCACCGTCGGGCGCCAACGCCAGCACGGCACCAATGTCCTGATTCCAGGCACCCGAGTCCGTGAAGTAGAGCGTCCCATCTGGCCCAAACGCAGCGTAGTTGGGCATCATGAGGTAACGGTCTCCCACTCGTGACAGGTAGCGAATTGCCTCACCATTGGCTACGACCCACAGCGCTCCATCATCCCCGTCACACACCACCACCCGGCCAACACCATCGACCGTCAGCCCCAGGGCGAAACCGTCGGTTTGAGCGACCTGGCGAACTGTCCGCTGAGTGATATCGACCTCGTACAGCTGTCCTGCTTCGCCGCCGGCGTAGAGCACACCGTTGACGTGGTCGTAGGCAACGCCTTCGGGATGGTCAAGCCCCTCGACGAGGACTTCGGCCTTCTTCACGACTCGTCGAGACTGTGGCCGACGGTGCCGTTGATGACCAGTCCGCCGTCGACAACCATCTCGTGGCCGGTCATGTACCGCGATGCCGTTGAAGCGACAAAGACCACCGCGTCGGCGATCTCGGCCTCAGAACCGATCCGTCCCAGAGGGATCCGATGTTCGTAGGCGGCCCGCACCTCGGGTGTGTATGCCTTGATATTGAGCGGCGTGTCGATTGCCCCGGGAGCGACCGCGTTGACCGTCACACCGTGCTCGGCCGCCTCCAACGCCAGTGTCTTCGTCAGCCCGACAATGCCCCCCTTTGCGGTGACATAGGCGGTCAGGTTGGCCACCGTCATGATGTCGGCCGCCGATGACACGTTGATGATCCGCCCCCGGCGCTGGGGGTACATGACCGCTGCTGCCGCCCGGCACCCGTAGAAGTAGCCGTGCAAGTTGGCAGCCAGCAAACCATGCCAATCCTCGTCCGTCGTGTCGACGAGTGGTTTGACCATGAGGCGAGCAGCATTATTCACCCAGATGTCCAGGCTCCCCCAGCGGGCATTCGCCTCGGCGGCCAGCATGTCGGCGGTGGCCGAATCCCCGGTATCGGACTCGACGATGAACGCCTCTCGCCCTGTCTCTCGAATCTGGCGTTCGACCATCGCGGCGCCATCGGGATCGCCCAGATAGGCACCGGCGACATTCGCTCCGGCCCCTGCCAGAGCCACCGCCACCGCCCGTCCGATGCCGGAGGAAACACCCGTCACGACCGCACTCGGCCCCACTAGTTGCACCGTTGTCGTCATCTGTCCTCCTCGAGTCGCGGATCGAGTACGTACTTCATGCCGGATCCGGCCCGGGTGGCGGCAAAAACCCGCTTCCACTCTGCCAATGGAACCACTTCGGTGACGAGGGGATCGAGCTCGACCGCCCTCTCCTCGATGAGCCGCATGGCCCGGCGCCACGAAGCCGGGGTGCTGGCGTTACCGGATGTGACGGTCAGTTCCTTGAACAGGACGGTGTCGAGCGGGACGGTCACGGGTTTACCGAAGATGCCAATCTGCACGTAGTGGCCGTGCTTGGCGATAGCTTCGAGCCCGAGCATTGCCCCAGCCGCCGCCCCCGAGCATTCGCACACGACTTCCGGCGGCTCTATCCCCAGCGACTCCTCCGCCGCCAGCACCCGGGTCGCCAATCCAAGCGAGGCCGCCACCTCCAACCGCTCACGGTCGCGCTCCAGGCCGACCAGCAAAACCTCACCACCGGCCGCCCGGGCCGCCTGGGCGGTGAGCAATCCCATGGTGCCGGGGCCGATGACGAGCACGTGATCTCCGGCATTGACTACCGCCGGGTCGAACAGACAATTGGCCACGCAGGCCAGCGGCTCGGTCAGCGCTCCGGCGTGGCGCCCAACATGATCCGGCAGCGGATGGAGATTGCGGACGGGAATGGTCATCCAGCGTGTGAACCCGCCGTTCTCCCGCGACCCGATGGACCGCCGTTGTTCACACAGGTTCGGGTATCCCGACCGGCAGTGCTCACACTTCTCGCAGTAGGAGTAATACGTCTCGCAGGCAACCCGCCGACCCAACCAGGCCGGGTCGACCGCCGCGCCCAGCGCCGCCACGTGCCCGGTGACCTCATGGCCCATCGTCACCGGTGGCTCTGACGGGAACTCGTCATCGGCGATGTGGAGGTCGGTCCCACAGATCCCGGTGGCGATGACTTCCAGCACGACTTCGCCGCCGGCCGGCGCTCGAACGGTTTGCTCCCACAAGCCGAGCCCGTCTGGACCGGGGCCTAGTTTGCCGAGGCCGGTTGCTCGATCGGGAATGGTCGTGGTCACGTCGCCTCCATTGACAGGAACCGGGCCGGGTTCGCCACCAGCAGCTGATGACGGGCTTCGGCATCGATGCCGTGAGATTCCAGGATCGCCGTGAACCCGGTGAGCAGCCAGGCTAAGCCAGGGGTGCCCCCGAGCGTGGCCCACAGGCTTCGGCGAGCGCCGTCGGTACCGAGCATGAGCTGGCTGAGAAACCCGGCGGCAATCATCTCGGCCAGAAGTCCGGCAGTGACGGGCACCACGTCGGTGGCCTGGCGCAATGCCTGGTCGTATTCGAGGTTTACCCCCGACGAGAGCAACTCCTTGTGAAGGCCAGCATCGGCGAGCTTGTCGGTGTGTGACAGAACCACTCGATTCAGGGGGACGCCGAGCTTGGCCAGGAGGTCGAGTTGCTCGGGAGCTCCCACTCCGTCTTCGCAGTGGGTCAGGATGGGTATCCCGGTCCGCTGGTGAGTGAGGGCGGCGGCCTCGAACAGGCGGCGGTCGCGAGCGGTGATCGTCGAACCGCTGGTGACGATCTTGAGGATGCCGGCCCGGTGGTCCGTGCGTTCGACCACGGGCCCCGTGTAGTCAAAACGGTCGATGCCGGTCTCGATGTCGGCGACAAAGAGCTCAGCCAGCACTTCGGCGGATGCTTCGAGCGCCCATCTCTGCCCCGGGTAGTACTTCTCGGTGTGCAGCCCGGTGGTCGCAATGATGTGTAGGCCGCTGCGTTCAGAAACCGTTGCCAACCGCAACACCTGGCGGCCCGAGGCACACGGCATGGCGTCCACCATGGCGCCCACCCCCGCCGCCACGCACTGCATCACCTCGGCCACGGCATCGTCCACCGATGGAAGGTGAATGTGAGGCAACCGATCGGCCACCAGAGGACTGTCGATGATGAGGTGCTCGTGCAGATAGGTGACGCCGAGCTCATCGGCGGCAACATCTCCGAGCACCGTGCGGACTATCACGCCCCGGCCTCCTCAAGCGACAGAACCGCTCCATCAGCACGAAGCCGCTCGAGCAAGGCACCGCTGTCGACGTCTCGCACCGCTCCGCCCTTCTCGATGGCCAACGCGGCAACAGTGCCAGCGGCCTGCCCCATCGCCATGCACTGGGCCATCGACCGGATGGAGGCCTGGGCATCGTGCTCGGCGGAGAAGCACCGGCCGGCCATTAGGACGTTGCTGCCATCTCTCGGAACGAGCGTCCGCAGCGGGATACCGACGGCGGTCCCGTCGGGGAGGTACTCCCATTTGGTGCCGGTGCCGGCGCCGTGGTCCTCGATGGGAGCTCCACACAGGCCGATCTGGTCGTCGAACTGCCGGGCCGAAAGGACGTCGTCGCGGGTGATGCGGTAGTCGCCGTACACACGGCGAGTCTCGCGCAATCCAATCTGGCTGGACAGCGCCACCAGGCGGGCTTTCTCGTATCCGGGAACCCGATCGATGAGGAAGCGGACGTATTCGAGGGCCTGGCGGCGTCCCTCGATCTCGGCGGCGGTCAGCACATCGGGGTCGGTGGCGTTGCGGAACGTCCCGTCCCCGGTCGGTCTCACCTGGTCAATGCGGGTCATGACGGTCGCGGTCATCCCCTCCACCGGGGTGATGTGGTCGCTCCCCTCCCGCCGGGGCAGCTCGTATTCCCCTGCCTCGGCCGCATCAGTCATCAGTGAATGCAGCTCGTCCTTGCCAATCTCACCTCGCCGGACATGGTCGACATTCACCATCCGAAACGTGGTGGTGAGGGTCTGAGCCGGGTTGAGGGCTCCAGCCAATTCGTAGTCGAATCCGGCGAAGTGGCAGAGGTCGGCGTCACCAGAAGCGTCGACGAAGGCATCGGCCTCCACCCGGTGCAGGCCCGCCTTCGTCGCAACCACGAGCGCTGTCACGCGCCCATCGTCGACGCTGGCTTCCTGCAAGAACGCGTGCAGCAGCACCCGCACACCGGCGCCGGTCACCAGGTCTTCCCACACGACCTTCAAGTGCTCGGCCAGATAGGTGACACCGGTGCCGGCTCCATAGGTATTCGGCCGTTCAAGCACGTCACCCCGCCGGCGCAGCCCGGCAATGACATCATCACCGATGCCGCCCACCACCTTTTCGGGGCGAGAACCGGGTGTATAGAAGCCGTAGAACGTATCGAGGACGGCGGTCGACACCCCGCCCAGGAATGGGAGCTTCTCGATCAGCAGCACGTTCGCCCCGGTCCGGGCTGCCGCGATGGCCGCTGGGGATCCGGCCGAGCCGGAGCCAACCACGACAACGTCGTATCGGCCCAGACTCGGGAGGCTCATGCCGGGGGGCGATTTCGCCAAGACTGCCACTAGCTCCGGTCGGGATCTATTGCCCTGGCGAACCGGGCAGCATGGTCTGCGTAGGCGGCGTCGAAGAGGGCGGTCGAGCCCTCTTCCCCCACCACCGATGAGCTCGTGATGACTGCGGGCATAGCGTCGCGGGCGACGAGCAATGCTGCGGTCTGGACCTTGATCTCGTTGGCGACGGCTGCCAGGACGAAAGTCGAGCCGGGGCCGACCCTGGTATCGAGCCCTTCGAGGCCGACCAGGGCATCTCCCGGCGGCGTACCCAGGTCAATCACAACATCACCGTGGTCGAGCAACCGGGTGCCGGAGGGGTGCGGCGAGGGAGCCGCCGTCGACTCCGCCACGGACGTGACTGCGATCACCGGCATCCCACGGCGACGGGCACCAATGGCGATCTCGATCGGCACGGCGCTGCGCCCACTGACGCTGAAGACCATGAACGCGTCGTGTGTTCCGAAGGTGAAATTCGAGAGGATCACCTCCGCCAGTCCCTCGACCCGTTCGATGAACATAGCCTGACGCTGCCCATTAGCGCCCACGATCTGGGTGTGAAAGGTCATCGACAGCTCGGCGATGGGATGGAATCCGGGGTAGGAGCCATAGCGAGGAAACATCTCTTCGACAGGGATGCGCGAGTGCCCGGCCCCAAAGAGATGCACCAGCCCGCCGGAGGCAATCGCGTCGGCGCAGATAGCCGCGGCATCGGCCAGGTGGTCGGTCTGAGTGGCTTCGAGGCGATCGAGTAATTGGCGCGCCTCACCTATCCATCGACCTGCGGCACCCATCTGCGACCTCCCTCGTCTCGGAGCGGACGAGCCGGCCCGGGCGGGCCGCTCGAGCGGATTGCTCTGTCATGCTAGGAGTGGACCGCAATCGGGTGAGCGACTACGTTTCGATCCCTTGCTACCCAATCCACGGAGGTGACCTCAGGTGCAGTACCTCGGACTCGATCTCGGCGGCACAAACGTCAAAGCAGCAGTCATCGACGTGCAGCCGGGGATGATTCCAATCGTCCGGGCAACAGAGACCCGGCCAACCGGGGCGGACCGGGGTCCCTCCGCCGTTGCCGAGGGCATGATCGCCCTGGGAGCAGAAATCGCCCGAGCACATGGCCCGTTTGCCGGAGTGGGAATCGGCGTTCCCGGCCTCTTTGACTTCGACAGCGGCGAAATCGTCTTCTTCACCAACCTCCCCGGCGCCTGGGAGGGGTTCCCGTTGCGGGCGACCATTGCCGAGGGTCTGGGCCTCCCCGCCACACTCATCAACGACGCCCGCGCTTTCACCTTGGCCGAAGCCACTGTCGGAGCCGGGCGCGGATGCGCAACCGTCGCGTGCGTGACGTTGGGCACCGGCGTTGGTGGCGGTCTCTTCATCAACGGTGAACTGCACTTCGGAGCGTACGGAATCGGTGGCGAGCTCGGCCACCAGACTGTGGCACCCGATGGCCCGATCTGCGGGTGTGGCAACCAGGGCTGCCTCGAAGCGGTCACCCGGGCGCCCGTCATCGCCGCCGCTGCCGGCCGCGACACCATGGAGGAAGTGCTCGCCGGGGTTGCCACCGGCGATCCGGCTTGCGTGTCGGCGTTTCGCCAGGCAGCTACCTACCTGGCGATCGGTCTCGCAAACATTGTCACGGTGATCGGACCGGATCGCATCGTGATCGGCGGAGGCGTCGCCGACGCCGGTGATGCAGTGCTCGAGCCGATCCGTCAGGCGGTCCGGGCGCGGGTAACTCTGGTACCACCCGAACAGATCACGATTGTGGCCGCCGAGCTAGGAACGGCGGCCGGAGCGGTCGGCGCCGCTCTGGCGGCGGTGGATTCTCCCAACAAGGATCACCGGTTCCTGGCCGGCGACTTTCCGAGTGCCCGGATCCGGCGGACCAACCCCGAAGTCACCGACCGCCCGTAAGGCCGGCCAGCAGCGCCGCTCGCTCCTCAATCACTGTGGGCTCTGGCGAACCCGTTAGCCAGGAGCCAACGCCGACGGCCACCGCTCCTGCCGCCAGATAGTCGGCGGCGTTTGCGCCATCGACGCCCCCTGTCGGCACGAAGTCGACCTGGCTGAATGGGCCTCGAAGCGTGCGAAGGAATTCGGGCCCGCTCACCGAGGCGGGGAAGAGCTTCACTGCGCTGCATCCCAGATCCCAGGCGCGGGCGATTTCGGTGGGGGTAAGCGCACCGGCCATGACGGGCATAGCGTTCTCAACCGCCCAGGTAACTATCGAGTCGTCGGTGTGGGGCGAGACGATGAAGGCGGCTCCGGCTTCGGCAGCTATGGAAGCCTGCTGGACCGACATCACGGTCCCGGCGCCGACCAGGAGCCCTGACCCGTCGAGTGCGGCGATGGCCGAGACCGCGTCGTCAGCATCGAGAGTCACCTCCAGCACCCCAATCCCTCCGGCCAGCATTGCTCCGGCCAATATGTCCATCTGCTCGGGTGAAAGGCGCCGGGCGATGGCGATGATCTTCTGCCCGGTGATGGCGTCCGGAAGCGCCGGCCGGGTCATGACGACGCCTCGGTCACACTCCACCCACCATCAACAGCGAAAGACTGGCCGGTAACGTATCGGGACTCGTCAGACAACAAGAAAAGGGCTGCGCTGGCGATGTCCTCAGCCGGGATGACGCCGCCGACGAGCGGCTGTTTGTTGGCGAGATAGGCCAGGATCTCGTCGTCTTCCTGGGCGCGAACCGACATTGGCGTTTGCACCAGGCCAGGCTTGATGGCATTGACCCGAATGTGGTTGGGTGCGTAGCGAGCGGCCGCTGCTTGCACCAGTGCGAGCTGGGCACCTTTGGCGGTGGCGTACGCCTGAGTAGAAAACCGCTCCGGCGACGGATGTTCGGCCAGAACGCTCGAGGTGATGACCACCGACCCCCCCGGCATCGGTTTCGCCAGCATGTGCTTGATCGCCTCCCGGATGGACAAAAACGATGTGGTCAGGTTGAGGTCGAGCGTCGCCTGCCACCCCTCGAGCGAGATCGTATGGACGGGGCCGTCGCCGAATCTCCGTCCGCTGCCGCCGGCGACTGCAAACAGGCCGTCGATCGTTCCGAACCGGTCGATGCAGGCTTGGAAGGCGTCCACTGTGGCGTCCTCGTCGGTCAAATCGGCCGCTGCCCAACCGTGTTCGGCGCCCGCCCCGGCAAGTTCGGCGTGCAAAGCCTCGCATTCGGCCTCATTGACTGAGATCGTGAACACCGATGCGCCCTCCGCGGCCAGCCGATGAGCTGTCGCCGCGGCAATGCCGGTGGCGCCCGTGATGACGCACACGTGATCCGGCAGCCGCCTCATTTCTCTACACCGAACAAGTCAACAGACATTCTCCCGTCGTTCCCAACCGATGCGACGAGGCCAGCGACCCACGGCGGCTCACCGATGTCACGGCCCAGGAAGTCGAGCCCCACGGCTCGCAGGAGGGGCGAGTGCGTCACCGCCACAACAACGTCGGGCCGGCCCGGAATTGGGTCCGCCAGACTCGCTGCGAAGGACCTGACCCGGGCCGCGACGGATCTCGCGTCCTCTCCGGGGGGCGATTCGTGGGCCAGCCACCACCCGATGCGATCAGGCGACGCAATGAATTCCGGGAAGAAGTCGAGCGATGCGACGTCTTGTGCGGACAGCCCGTCGATCTGATCGGCGAGCGCATCGGGACTGCTCACCATGTTGATCCTGGCTCCGGCAAGGTAGAGATCGGGGTTGCGGAGCGCGAATGCGACCTCCGGGCCGACGACCTGCCCACCGGCGTCGACCACACCCCGTGCCAGGTGCGTCGCAGTGTCCATCGCCCGACGGGTGTCACCGCTGAGAACCTCGATGGGACGGCGCTCACGGCTACCGAGACCCTGCCCCACCTCGAAAGCCTCCCGTTCGGCACTCGCGGTTATCGGCACATCACCCCGATGTGAAGTGACTTCGCCGTGTCGGAGGAGGTAGAGAAGCACTAGGAACTCGCCGCCGTCATCTTGTCATAGAGGGAGGCGGCGTTGAGGGTCTGGATGTGATCCATCATGTAGCCCTGACCGATGTCGACCGGGTAGCGATCTGCAAAGCTCACCCGCTCGACGGTCTCCTCCCGGGTCCACCCCTTCGAGACGGCATCAGCGACGGCCGCCTGCCAGTCGAGGAGGTTGTCCCGCTGGGTGTCGAGATAGCCCTTCCTGGTGACCGGGCCGTGGCCGGGGAGGATGTAGTCCACGTCCAACCGCCTGATGGTTTCGAGGGCCTCCAGCCACTGGTCAACATCTGAGGTCATGAGCCAGGTTTGGCATTCACTGAAGATGGTGTCGCCGGTGAAAACGATCCCCTCTTCCGGCACATAGACCGCCAACTGCCCCGGGGTGTGTCCAGGAGTGTGAATCAACTCGAACGTGTGACCGCCAACATGCAGCGTCAGGTTCCCATCGAAAACTATCGAGCCTTTGTTCGGGTCCTCGTAGTACTCGTCTCGCTCGGGAAAGATCCTCTGACCCTCCGGATCATCCGTCGGAACGGCCTCGGCCGCGTACGCAAACGGATCGAGGTCCGGCGTAACGACCATGAAGTTCTCGTAGACACCGCGGTGATTGACAACGGTCCCGGCGCCCTTGAAGTAGTAGTTGCCGAATATGTGATCGACGTGGTGCTCGGTATTGACCAAATACCGGATCTCGCCGTGGGCTTCCGCCTGGTGCCGCATATCCACGGCCCGCGTCGGCAGTTGCGGCGTGTCAACAACCACCACCCCGGCGCTTGTGACGACATAGCCGGGATTGCAGCCACGCAGGCCGGTCTCGACGAACACGTTGTTCGTGACGTTCTCCATGATCAGTTCCTTTCCGATAGGTCATTGCGTGGCGGTGAGCCCGCCGTCGATGGTCAGGATCTGGCCGGTGACAAACGAGGATGCGCTGGAACAGAATAGGAGTGCCGGACCCAGGAGATCGTCGGTGGTCCCGACCCGCCCGAGCGGGATCCTCGAGACGAGACCGGCTTTGAACTCCGGGTCTCCGAGGAGAGCTGCGACCTGGGGCGTGTCGACGAACGTCGGAGAGATGGCATTCACCGTGATTCCATGCTTGGCCCACTCGGTGGCCCATTGCCTGGTGAGTGAGTCGATGGCGCCCTTCGCCGCCACGTAGGCGGAGAAACCGGCGTTGATGCCTAGCTGTCCGCGAACCGAGGAGATGTTGAGCACCCGGCCGCCTTCGCCCTGGGTGATCATCTGGCGCACCGCCGCCTGTGTCGGTAAGAGGGTGCTGCGTATGTTCAGCTCCATGATCCAGTCCCAGGCCTCGCCGGGATACTCCTCAGCGGCATAGAGCACCTCGCCTGCGCCACCACCGATGGCGTTGAGGATGATGTCGATCCGGCCGAACTCGGCCACGGTCTCGTCGATGGAACGTTGGGCCTGATCCGGGTCCGTCAGGTCGGCCGAGATCGCCAGCGCTCTGCCCCCGGATTCGATGACCCGGCTGGCCGCCTGATCAATCGCCTCTTGCGACCTCCCCACCAGCGCCACTGCGGCGCCGGCACCGGCCAGCCCCTGCGCAATGGCGGACCCGATCGCCCCTCCCCCACCGGGAACGACGGCAACCCGCCCCTCCAGGCCGAATATCTCAGTTGTCTTCACGCTTCGTGCCTTCCTTCTCCGGAGATTCTCTCGTGTCGTCCTGCATCGCCCGCCAGACCCGCTCGGGAGTGAGCGGAAGGTCCCTGATCACCACTCCGGTCGCCTGGCTGACGGCAGCGGCAATGGCGGGCGACGTGGCCAGCAAGCCTCCCTCGCCACTGCCTTTTGAGCCCCCGGGGCCCGGACCATCGCCGTTCTCGACGAGCACCGACTCCATCGAGCTTGGGAGGTCCTTGAACGTAGGTATCCGGTAGTCGAGCGCGCCGAGGTTTCGGATTCGCCCCCGGTCGTCGAGGAGCAAATGCTCCATCAAGGTGTGGCCGAGTCCCATGATGGCCGCCCCTTCGTCTTGCATCTCGACGTGCTGTCGATTGATCGCCTTGCCGACGTCGGCGACGGTGACGTGCTTCACGAGCTCGAAGTCGCCGGTCTCCAGATCGACTGCCACCTCGGATGCCGTGCAGGAGAACTCATAGAAAGCAGCCGGTCCCCCCAGCGGGTGACCGGGCACTCCTTCTCCTCGTTGGGAACCGGATGTGATGATCTCACCGGGCACGGCGCCAAATACATCCGCCAGGACCTCGGGAATCGTCTTGGTCGTGGCGCCCACCAACACTTGACCGGGGGTGAACGCGATGCTCGCAACCGGAACGCCGTAGTGACCGGCCGCCAGATCGATCAGGTCTGCGATCGCTCTCCGACAAGCGTCGACGACGGCGCTACCCATGAATACCGTCGATCGACTCGCCGATGTGGAGTAGTCGAAGGGCACCACCGCGGTGTCGCCCATCACGAGTGCCACTTGCTCCATCGGTACCCCGAGATGCTCCGTCACGAGTTGGGTGAGGATGGTCCTGGCGCCCTGACCCATGTCTGAGGTGCCCGCGATCAGCGAGACACTCCCGTCATGCAGGATTCGCAGGATGCAATAGGACGCCCCGGCGGTAGCCGAGGCCTTCAAACCAACCGCGATCCCTCTCCCGTGACCGACCGGCAAGGGCTCCCCCCAACCCACCTTCCCGGCTGCGATCCGGAGCGACTCCCGCCAGTCTCCGTCGGCCGGGCGATCTCCCGGCACGATCTCCTCCCCTGGTGCGGCGAGGTTTCGCAACCTGATGTCAACCGGATCGACCTCAAGGGCCCGAGCGGCCGCGTCCATCTGCGACTCGAGAGCCCATGCGATCTGCGGCGCCCCGAAGCCCCGGAACGCCGTGCTCGGGGTCGTGTGTGACATCAGGCCGCGAGCGAGCGCCCGCACCGCCCCGACCTTGTAGGGGCCGGCGGCAAAATAGGTGCTCTTGCCGATCACGCGCGGTGCGATGTCGGCATAGGCGCCCATAAGGAAGTCGTCGACGGCATCGAGGAACAGGAGCTCGCCGTCCCGGGCGAAACCCGTGCGGAGATGGATCCGGGCATTCGTGCGCCGGACCGCCTGGAAGGTCTCCTCGAGCGTGAGCACCAGTCGAACGGGGCGGTCCAACGCCAGAGCCATCATTGCCACGAGCGGCTCGTACTTGGGAAATCCCTTGCCACCGAATCCGCCGCCCGGGTCCGGGGCCCGGATGCGTACTTTCGAGATCGGGAGGTCGAGCAGTTGCGCGAGCGTCCTCTGCAGTAGATAGGGATGCTGGATCGAGCTCCAAACCGCCACTCCTCCATCTTCTGGCGCGGCGATGAACGCGTGCGGCTCAATCGAGAAGTGGGTGACCATGGGAAAGTCGTATGTTTCCTCAATGACGAGGTCTGCGTCGGTCGAGTCAACATCGCCCCAGCCCCATTCCCATTGCTCCCTCACATTGGTCTCACGCAAGGGGTCGTCGGCGGGGCGCAAGTCCTTCTCGACCACCAACGGTGAATCCGGGCCGAGGGCGTCGTCGATTGAGTAGACCCCGGGGACTTCGACGTGCTGCACCCGAACCGCAGCCGCCCCCTTTGCTGCCGACTCTTTGCTCACGCCGACCACGACGGCCACCGGGTCGCCGTGATACTTCGTCTCGCCGGATGCGATCACCGGACGATCGGCGAAACGCGGCCCGAAGCGCGGCATCGGGTGCGGAAAGTCCTCAGCAGTGAAGACGCGAACCACACCCTCGACGTCCTCTGCGGTGGATGTGTCGATGCCCTCGATGACCGCTCGGCCGCAGTCGAGTTTGACAAGGGCGACGTGCAATACGTCGTCGATGGCTATGTCGGCAGTGAACCGCTGTGCGCCGGTCACCCGATCCAATCCCCCGGCCCTCGGGGCGGACCCCCCGACTCCACGATCAAGCATCTGGCCCTCCCGCTCTCGCGGCCTCCACCACAGCTGCACAGATGCGCGGGTACCCGCCGCATCGGCACAGATTGCCCGACAACCCTTCCCGGACCTCGCTCTCGCTCGGCTGCGGAACGCGCTCCAGCAGCGCAGATGCCGCCACCATCATCCCCGGGATGCAGAATCCACACTGGACGGCCCCGGCCGCTAGGAAGGCCTCCTGGAGGGGCGTCGTGCCGGCGGCTCCGAGACCTTCGACCGTGGTGACCACGCTCCCGTCGGCCTCAACGGCCAGGACCAGGCAGGAATTAACCGACTCGCCGTCGAGGATCATCGTGCACGCTCCGCACTCTCCCTCCGCGCAGCACTCCTTGGACCCGGTGAGTTGGAGTCCGGTACGGACCACCTCCAGCAGGGTCATCGACGGAGCGACGACCACGGTCCTGTCGGTGCCGTTGACCGTCAATCTGATGGGCCGCTCGCGGGCGCTCACGTCGCGGCCCCCAACTCATCGACCGCCGACCGAAGGGCCCTCCTGGAGTGCACCTGAAGCATGGCCCGGCGGTAGTCGGCTCCGGCTCGCACGTCGGAGATCGGACTGGTCACGGCCAGGAGCCGGGACCACCCGTCCTCTGTGGAGAGATCCTCGAGTGTCGACTCGGCCAGCAACGGCGTTGGGCCGACGGCCCCGAAGCCGAAACGGGTCACCCCCGAAGGCTCCACTACGCAGGCGAGATTCACCGATGCCAGATCGACGCCCTTTCGGCGGGTCACCCGCCGAAAGGCCGACCCGGTTCTTGTGGTCGGAATCGGAAGGTCAACCGACGTAACGATCTCGCCCCGGGCCAGTACCGTCGATCCCGGGCCGAGGAAGAAATCCTCGAGAGGAATGCTCCGATTCCCTGCGGTCCCTGAGATGGTCACCGTGGCCGAGTAGGCCAGGAGCGCCGGAGCGGTGTCGGCGGCCGGCGAGGCGTTGCAGATATTCCCGACCAGAGTTGCCCGGTTACGGATCTGAATAGAACCGACGACCGAAGCCGCCTCGACCAGGGCCGGAAAATGCCGGCTCACGTGCTCGTGGCGGATCAACCGGTTCAACACGACCCGTCCACCGATCCGGAGCAGGTCTCCCTCGATATCGACCTCGCCGCTGATCTCGCCGACGGATTTCAGATCGACCACCACGGCGGGATGCGACCTGTGGTTGCGAATGGCCACCAGCAAATCGGTGCCGCCCGCCAATGCCACCGCATCGTCACGACTGAGCAATTCGGACGCCTCGACGAGACTGTGGGGTCGGTGGTAGTCGAAGTTGGTCATCAGGCCATCACGCGGTGATCGGACGTGATTGAAGGACGAACAATTCATCGGCTTCGAAGGCCCATTCGATGTCCTGGGGCGACCCGAACGCCGCCTCGAGTTGGAGCCCCACTGCAACGAGGCGGGCGATCTCGTCGTCGTCAAGTATCCGGGACGCGGCCGTTTCATCGTCGAGATCGACCGTCATCGTCCCGCCCTCGGCGCGCCGAACGATCATGTGGTCCTGTCGGCCAACCCGCACTCTCTTCAGTGCGCCGTCCCGCTTGGCCACGTAGTTGTCGGGGGTCGTCAACCCGGAAACGAGGGCTTCCCCCAGGCCGAACACCGCCTCGATGACCATCTGGTCGGTGCGCTGTCTAATCGGGTCGGTGGTGAACATGACTCCAGCCTTGTCCGAGGCGATCTGGCGCTGAACCACCACCGCCATGCCGACGTCGGAGAGCGATCCCTTGCTCTGACGATAGAAGAGAGCTCTCTCGGAGAAGAACGACGCCCAGCACTCGACGATCCTTCCGAGGACCTCGCCGGAGCCGACAACATTCAGAAAGGTCTCCTGCTGACCGGCGAAGCTGGCCGTTTCCCCGTCTTCGGCCAAAGCGCTCGACCTGACCGCGACGAAGACGTCGTTTCCCAGACTCGCATAGGCACCGGCGATGTGCCCGGTCAACTCCTCCGATGGTGAAGCCCCGAGCACGATGCCCTGGATCTCCCGCGCGACGCGGGCGCCCTCGGGACCGGACTCGAACGACCCGGCAAGATCAATGACGTCCTGGAGCACGCTGTGTTTGGTGAGCGAATCACTGAGGGCCGCCGCTGTCACGACGAATCCCGCCGGCACCTCCATGCCGGCGGCTCGCATCCTGCTCAGGCTGGCTCCCTTGCCCCCGGCAATCTCGGTCCGACGACATTCGGGGTCATCAAGCCAGACGAGGTAGTCAATCACTCCGCGAACCCGGCCTCATGAGGTCAGCAGATCGGATGCCGGTGCTTGGCGCACCTCATAGCCCTCAGGAAGAATGTCCACGACCCCGGTCGAACCATTGACGCGGAGCCGATCACCGGTCTTGATCTTCTGGGTGGCCACCGACGTTCCGATCACCGCCGGAATCCCAAACTCGCGCGCCAGGACCGCCGGATGAGACGCCGCCCCTCCCGCGTCGGCAACCAATCCGCTGATCTTCGTGAACAGGGTCACCCAGGCTGGATTCGTCATCTGACAGACGAGGATCTCTCCCTTCTCGACCTGATCGAACTGTTCCGAGCTGAGGACGAGTCTGGCCACACCCTCGATGACGCCCGCCGAGGCGGCGAGTCCCTCGACCCGGTCGTCGGCTGCCGCGTGCTCGCGATAAAAGCGCTCGGGGAACCCCCAGTTCGGCAGGTACGGGAAGGCGAGTGCTTGCTCAGTGGCGGTCCCGACCCAATCGCGCGGCCATATCTCGTATGCGTCCTCCCGCTCGTCTCTTCGATCCGAAATCAACTCGCGGACTTCGGACCCCTCTGGGTCGGCCATCAGATAGCGAAGCTCGTTGTATTTCAAGAACATCACGTCGTTGGCGTCTCCGATCGCACCCTTGGAGACCAGGTGTCGACCTATGCAGATGAGGACCAGGCGAACATGAGCGTTTGTGCCCTGGTCGATGTAGAAATGATGGTCCGGGGTGAGCGGCGCCATCCGGGCGTTGGTCTCGTGCGCCAGCTTCATTCGCTCGAGCGCTTCACCCTCGAGCCCGGCCAGCAGCTCCGCGGCAGCCGCTTCGAGATCCGCCTTCAGCTCGTTGATAGCCGCCGGATAGTCGTAGTCCGTATCGACATACCCCTTGATGACCTCGAGGATCGGCTCCGGCTGCTCGTATCGGGTCGGAAACACGAACTCGTGGCTCCAGACAGCATGCCAACCGAACTCTTGTTGGTAGGGCCGAAGCCGCCCATCGATGAAACTCCGGCCTCGCTCGCTGTCCTGCAGGGAGGCGAGGATGTCGCCACCCGTCGCCGCCGAGAAGATGGCGGCGAGGTCATCGTCCTCCTGGACCTCACCCTTCATCCTCCAGAGTGCCTCGATCGAATCCCAATTGCGGTCACTGGCCGAGTTCTGCAACCGCCCAAGCAGTGTCGGATCGACATCCTCCTTCAGCTCGTCGACGGCGGCCTGCAGAGCGAGAGTGGCCGACAGCTGGGAGAAGTTGAGCATCCAGTGGATCTTCCAATGCCGGTCGTGGATATCTAACGCGTCCTCGAGGATCGTCGCCCACTCCATCAGCGGGATCTCCTGCCAGCGCTCGATCTTCTCCTCGAGGTATTCGAAGTTCCCGATCATCTCTGGCACGAGGCGGTCGGCCCACCAATCTGCGAAGTGAGCGCCATAGGTCGGAAGCACCGCATCGAGATAGGACCCGATCTTTTCTGAGTACCCGGGGTCGTCGACAGGAGTCCGTGGCGCATATCGGTTTCCGAGCTCGACACCCTCGACAGTGGTCCCGGGCTCGGCCGGGATGGCGGCGGTGTACAGGTATCCGTTGATCTTCTTGGCGATCCAGTCCGAGGCAAAGGGAGTCCCGAACCTACGGAACATGTGGTCACATGTCAGCCACCAGCCCCCGATGTCGAAGAACATTGGAGAGATCGGCTGCGGGCAGTGCAGGTCGTCGTAGAACCAGAACAGGCCTTTCTCGTCCTCATTGGCCCACTCGATCGGGAAGTCTTCATCACCCAGGAACTGCTTGAGGATCTTGCTGTCTTGGCCCATGGATATCTCCTCGATCATGAGAGGCGATGCGCGCGGCGCCTGCTGCCGAATCTTGGCCCTGGCCCGATTCGGGAACTGTAGTTGGGCGAGGTCTCGATCAGTGAACGAATGGGCTGAGCACATCCCTGGCGAGGAGGAAGCCTCGTTTCACCAGCTCGTCGGTCGCCTCGAAGTCGCGGTCTTCGTGCTCGATGATGATGGGACCGTCGTAGCCCGCCCGATACAAGCCCGAGAAGACTTGAGCCCAGTCCACGTGACCCAGGCCGGGCAGACGCGGGATTTGCCACCCGATACCCGACGACAGAGTGCCGTTCTCATAGAGCCCGCCGTGGTCGATCATTACGTCCTTGGCCTGGAAGTGATAGAACCGGCTTCCGAACTCCTCGATGGCGTTCTCGATGTCGATCATCAGCCACACCAGGTGCGACGGGTCGAAGTTGAGCCCGATCGTCTCCCCGAACTGTTCGAACATCCGGCGCCAGATCTTCGGGTTGTATGCCAGGTTGTGACCCGAGGGCCACTCGTCCTTGGAGAAGATCATCGGGCAGTTCTCGATGGCGATTCGGACCCCGTTGTCCTCGGCGTGCGAGATGATCTCGGGCCACACCCTGGTGGCCTCTTCCCAGTTCTCGTCCTGGGTCTTGGCCTGGTCGGCTCCAATGAAGGTGTTGACAATGCCGACCTCCATCTTTCCGGCCGCGGTGATCACCTTCTTCAAATGGTCGATCACCATTCGGCTGTGGTCGGCGTCCGGATGAAGTGGATTCGGGTAGTAGCCAAGACCAGAGATCTCGAGGCCCCGCGAGGTCATGCTGCCGACGATCTCGGAAGCCTCGGCGTCGGAAATGCCATCGACATCGATATGGCTGGTCCCCGCATATCGGCGGGTGTCGCCGCTCGAGGCCGGCCAGCAGGCGATCTCGATGGCTGTAAATCCGTTGTCGGCGGTCCAGTCGGCGACCTCGTCGAGCGGTGTCTCTGGGAACGGGGCGGTCAAAAGCCCTAGCTTCATCCTTCTCTCCTCATCGTTGTATGGCTGTCCATCGTTGGGTGTCGTGGCTTTCTGCGATTGCGTCGGTGACCAGCACGGCGTCGTGCCCGTCTGCGAATGTTGGATACGCCGGACTGTCGGCCGGTGCGCCTCTGGCCACGTCGGCGTATACCTGGGAGAAGAGCGCCCGGAAGGTGTCGGGGAACCCCTCGACGTGGCCGCCGGGATATGCCACCAGCTTGGCGGCCTCCGGCGCATAGAGACCGGGATCCCTACTCAGTATTTCGTTGGGGCGTCCACGATGTCCGATGAACAGGTCGTCCGGTTCGGCCGAGAACCAGCGCAGGGCCGACCTGCTGCCTGCGATCTCGTACCGGAGAGAGTTCTTCTGTCCGGCCGAAACCTGAGAGATGGTGACCGCCCCCCTGGCGCCATCCTCGAACCGGAGGAGGATGCCGGCGGCGTCATCGCTGCCCATCTCCTCCTCCACCAGCTCAACGTCATCGGAGACAGTAGAGAAGGTCTCGACCGGACCGGCCGGATGGCGCCGCACCGGCACGAGCGTGTGGAGGTCTGCCATCACCTCGACCACGCGGCGCCCCGAGATGAACCGGGTCAGGTCGAGCCAGTGTGACCCGATGTCGGCCACCGCCCTGAGCGTTCCGGCCTCTCCTGGTTGGAGACGCCAGTTCCAATCGGTTTCGAGGAGCAACCAGTCCTGGTGATAGGAGCCGGTGATGAATCGTGGCTCCCCGATGTCGCCGGAGGTCAGCATCGCCATCGCCTGATGGTTTGCCGGGTAGAAGCGGATGTTGAAACACACCGCGTTCACCAGTCCGGAAGCGTCCGCCCGGGCCACCAGGTCTGCCGTGTCCTCTGAATTGAGCGCCAGCGGCTTCTCGCACACGACGTGCTTGCCGGCGTCGAGAACCGTCCGCACCTGTTCGGCATGGGCGTAGTTGGGGCTGGCAATGTGGACCACGTCGATGTCCGCAGCGGCCGCCATTTCCTCGACGCTGTCGTACACCCTGCCGAGACCGATCTCCTCGGCCTTGGCCCTGGCTCGTTCCGGCGTCGACCCGACGACGCCCACCACTTCGACACCGAGACGACGAAGTGCCTCGATGTGGGCCACGCCGATGAAGCCAATTCCCACCACTCCGGCCTTGATCTCGTTGTAACGCATGAGACTCCAATCCACTCAACCCGGAGGCTACGCAAGCGCCATCGCCATCGCGGATGGTCAAGCGAAGAGAACGTTTGCCATTCGACCCTACCTCGTCCGATTCGACGATATGACACCATCGCTGAGATGTTGGTAATGTCGTCGGAAGAGAGGCCGCGCCGAGAGGAATGTGCCGGCGATCCCCTCACAAAACTCAGGAGGATTCTCGAAATGACCAGATTCAAATGGCTAGCGATGCTGCTCGCGCTGGCAATGGTCGCCGCAGCATGCGGCGACGACGACGCCGGCAGCGATTCGTACAAAATCGGATACTCGAACGGTGGAGGAGTGGGCAACGGCTTCCGTGAGGAGCAGGTGTGCACGGCCAAGGCCGAGGCACTGGCGTCCGGCCAGGTCTCCGAGCTCACCACGATTCATCGCAACACAGATGCAGCGGGTCAATTGGCGGATATCCGCACCCTGATCGCCGCCGACGTGGACGCAATCGTCTTCAACCCGAACGATCCAGATGCGCTCAACTCGGCGCTCGAAGAAGCAAACGACGCTGGCATCCGCACAATCTCGGTGGATGCCTTCGTGACGAACCCCGACACGTACAACCTGTACAACAACCAGGTCGAGTACGCCCGCGTGGGCGCGGCGTGGCTGTTCGACTACATCGGCGGCGAGGGCAAGGTGTACTACTCGCGCGGGTTCGCCGGCCATCCGGCCGACACCGACCGACACACTGGCTTCCTGGCGGCGCTCGAGGAATACCCAGGAATCGAAGTAGTGCCGAGCATCGACGGTGAGCACACCGGTTGGGATCCCGCCACCGCCACCCAGTTGGCGAACGACTTCATCGCCAGTGGCCAGTACGACGAAATCGCCGGTATCTGGTCCTCTGGCATGGCCTCCCAAACAATCGATGCGATCAAGGCCGCCAATAAGGACTTCGTGCCGGTTGTCGATGCCGACGTCGGCGCCTTCGTGACACAGCTTCTCGACGAAACCGGTTACCCCGGGCTCGAGGGCGCAGCGGTGACCAACACCGCGGCCGTTGGTGGCGCAGGCGTCGCTTTGGCACTTGACATTCTCAACGGTGAGACCATCGATACTGCGGCAGATGCCCCCCAGCCGAACACGGTCCTATTGGTGCCGGTTCTGGCCGAGAACACCAGCGACAGTGGCAAGAGTGCGCTCCAGGCGTGGGTGGTCGAAGGGCTCGACCCGCTGTGGCCGCTCGGCCTCGAGGTCCCGGGTTACACGACCTACACACCTGAGCAGGCAGTGGCCTGCGTGGGCCCGGGCGGGTAGACCTCGCCAGGTAGTTGACGAAGCTGATGCGCCGTGGCCAACGGCGCATCAGCTTCGTCCCCACCGTAAACTGCGCGGCCATGACAGCCGACACAGCTGAATATCTTCTCGAGGCGACCGACGTATCGAAGCGGTACGGCGCAGTTGTTGCCCTGAAATCAGCCGAGTTGCGGGTTCGACCGGGTGAGGTTCACGCGCTGACGGGGGCCAACGGTGCGGGCAAGAGCACCCTGGTAAAGGTGCTGACCGGAGCCGTTCGCCCGGATGGAGGTGTGATCTCGGTGCGAGGCACACATCGAACCGCTCATTCTCCGGCCGAGGCTCGCCGGGGTGGCCTGGTTTCGGTGTATCAGGAGCCGGCCCTCATCCCCGATCTTGACATCAGCTCCAATTTGCGCCTGACCGAGACGCCGCTCGAGCCCTTCCGCCATTGGATTCAGGAGCTGGGTCTCGAAGAAGTCAATCTGTCGGCACTGGCTCGAAGCTTGCCCCTCGCTTCGCTCAGAATCATCGACCTGGCGCGCGCTCTCGCCATTGAGCCCGACGTCTTGATGCTCGACGAGATGACTGCCGCCCTGCCTGCCAATCTGACCGAGCGCGTCCTCGAGGTGGTCAAGAACCGGCGCGGTGGAGAAGGCAGCATCATCTTCATCTCTCACCGCATGATCGAGATCCAATCCGTTTGCGATCGAGCCACTGTGCTGCGGGAAGGCGAGACGGTTGGAGTGGTCGATGTGACCGAAGGCTCGGCGGATCGCATCGTTGAGCTCATGCTCGGAGAGGCAGTGGTGGAGGTGCTCGCGAGCGGGAGTCGGACAACTGCGGCGCCGCGCCAGGAGGCTACGCGGCCCCGTTTGGAAGTGCGTAGCCTGGCGTCGGGCAGGCGTCTCCATAACGTCTCCTTCGACCTCCACCCCGGCGAGGTACTGGGAGTGGTTGCTCTCGAGGGACAAGGCCAGGATGAGCTATTCGGCATCCTGTCAGGGTCAGAGCGCCCCACCAGCGGAGAGGTTCACGTTGACGGCCGAGAGGTGTCTTTTCGACATCCAGCGGACGCAATCAGGGCCGGACTCGTCTTCGTTCCTGCCGACCGTGCTGAGGCCCTGCTAGGCCAACGGTCGGTGCGCGAGAACATTGCGCTGCCGTTCAGCGCCCGAGTGCGACGGTGGGGCCTGATCCGAAGCAAAACGGAGAAGCCCAAGGTCGACAAGGCCATTGGGACCTTGCAGATCGACACCCGGGCCCAAAACGAAGTGCGCATGCTCTCCGGCGGGAACCAGCAGAAGGTGACTATCGCCCGCTGGGTTGCCGGTGGAGTCCAGACGATGCTGTGCTTCGACCCTACCCGTGGAATCGATATCGGCACCAAGCACCAAATCTATCCGCTCCTGAGGGATCTGGCAGAGGCCGGCGCTGCAGTCCTCCTCTATACGTCAGAGCTCAATGAAATCCAGCTGGCCTGTGACCGAGCGATCGTCATCTTTGGTGGCGAGGTCGTCGCAGAGATCGACGCGGCAGATGGCGACGAGGCAACCCTGCTGCGGGCCGCTCATAATCTCCGCTCGGACGCGCTTCTACCGGAAGAAGTGATTGCCGCGCAGGTCGATGACGAGACGAAGAGCGCCCAGGACCCCACAGAAACGGGTGGCCAGTGAGCGCGACAGCCACCACCCTGGAGAAGAGGATGACTCGCCCGACCGCGATGCTGGTAGCTGCGATGCGCCGCAATACCTGGACTCTTGCCCTTCTCGCGATCCTGGTCGCACTATTCGCGTACACCAAGATCATCCAGCCCTCATACGGCCCAAACGGCGTACGGGGGCTGGCCATCTCGGTGCTGCCGCTGACGTTTGCGACGGTTGCCCAGGCGTTCGCCGTCATCGGCCGTGGCATCGACCTGTCGATCGGCTCGATGATGGCACTCACTAGCGTCGTCGCGGCCAGCCTCATGGATGGCCGGAGCGGAGAGTTCGCCATCCTTGTGGTAGTGGGCGTGCTCCTGCTGGGTTGCGTGCTCGGCGCCATAAATGGCGGCCTGATCGTCCTGACGCGAGTGCCTGACATCGTCGTGACACTGGCAATGCTCTTCGTATGGGCCGGCTGCGCCCTGTTAGTGCTCAAGACGCCAGGCGGTGGCTCGGCGGAGTGGCTCCGCGGGCTGACCCGCGGGTCGCTACTGACCGACTGGGTCCCCAAAGCGGCCGTGGTGCTGATTGTCATCGTCGCCGTAATCTGGATCCCGATCAGTCGATCACGGCTTGGCCTGTCGCTGTATGCAATCGGGAGCGATCCGCTGGCGGCATATCGAAGCGGTGTGTCGGTGGCACGCACCAAGATCTACTCGTACACGCTGGCCGGTCTCTTCTCGGCGCTGGGCGGTCTGAGCCTCACCGCCAGCACCAGCATCGGAATCCCCGTACCAGGGCCGTACACGCTCCCGAGCGTGGCGGCCGTCGTACTGGGCGGCGTCAGCCTGGCAGGCGGTCGCGGCGGTGTGTTCGGGCCCATGGTCGCCGTCGTGATCCTCTCTCTCATCCGGCAAGACCTGACTTTTCTCAACATCGACACCAACGTGGCGACGGTGGTGGAGGGTCTCATTCTCGTCGGAGTCGTGATGGTCGGCAGCGTCATCCAATTGCGTAGGAAGACATGAGCGTGACCAACCCCCCGGTTCCGCAAGCGAGTTCACTGTCGGCCGCCGGGTTGCGCTCCCTCGTTCGCGAACGGAAGCTCATCCCGCTGTTAGGCATGCTCGCCATCCTCGTGGTGTTGAGCGAGGTGATCCGTCCCGGGATCGTCAGCCTGAATTGGAGCGGGGTAATGATCCGGGCGTCAATTCCGCTGGCAATTCTGGCGGGCTGCCAGACCATCACGATGCTGACGGGAGGCATCGATCTCTCCGTCGGGGCCATTGCCTCGATGTCGGGGTTCCTGGTAGCAACGCTGGTGGGCGACTACGGGCTCGTCGGTGCCATCGTCATCACACTGTTGGTCGCAGCCGTTGTCGGCCTGGTCACCGGATTCGGTGTCGGCGTCTTGGGCGTGCACCCGCTCATCATGACCTTGGGCATGAGCCTGGTGGTCCTGGGCTCTGCGAACGCCTGGCAGGTTCGGAAGGTACAGACGGGAGCGGGGGTGCCCAGCCAGTTCCGCACGGTGGGCGCCGACATGTTCTCCGACGTGGTGCCCGTCAGCCTGGTGGTGTTCGTCCCGCTGGCGGTGCTGATCATCTTCGCCCTGAACAAAACCGGCTACGGGCGCCTTCTCTACGCCATCGGAGACAATCCGGTGGCATCCCGCCTATCGGGCGTCCGATCATGGCAAGTGCTGATTGTGCTCTACATAATCTCAGCGGTCCTCGCCGGCATCGCCGGGTTCCTTCTATCCGGGCTCACCAACGTTGCCAGCGTCACCCTCGCCGACTCGGCAGTGCTCCCGTCTGTGGCGGCCGCAGTCGTCGGCGGGACCTCGATATTGGGCGGTCGCGGCGCTTACGGGGGCACGATCATCGGCGCGCTCATTCTGACCGTCATCACCTCGATCCTCTCATCGTTGGGCTACCCGGAGGCTGTGCGCCAGATCCTCTTTGGATCGATCATCGTGTTCGTGGCGGCGCTGTACACCCGCATCATCTCGCCGTCCTGACCTCAAGCGATGGGTCCCCGTTCGCCCGGTCCCGCTAACAAGAGGCTCGCGAGCGACATCCCCCGATGGGGCTCAGCTCGTGAGAGGACGGTTGGCGGGAATGTCGTAGATGTGGTCCCAGGGTCGAACCCGCTCGAATGCCGCGCTGGCAGCAAACACGTCGACATCGGCCCCGCGTCTGCCGATGACCTGCATACCCACCGGCAGGCCGTCAGCCAACCCGGCGGGCAGCGAAACTGCCGGAGAACCGGTGAAATTGGTGAAGTACGTCATGCACCACCCGATCAGCGGGTCGACCTCCACCCCCTCGATGACGGTGGGTCCGCGGGTTTCACCCGTCGTAAGGTTCTCCACCGGCATACATGCCAGTGTCGGCGAGACCAGGACCTGGTGATCGCCCAAAACCGCCTGGAGAGCGTCGTACACCCGGGTGCGCATGGAGTTGTCGTCGAAGTACTCCATCGCCGACATCGATGCCACGTGATCGGCCCAGCGGAGGAATTCGGGAGGAAGGTCGGAGCGGTGCTCTCCAAGGATGTCGAGCCCGCCTGCTGCCAGGTTGGCGAATGCGTCGAGACTGAGCGGCATGATCAGGCGACACCACAGGTCGGCCAGATCCCGCTGATCCAGGTCAAGGTCGATGTCTACCTCGACAACCCGGGCTCCTGCCTCCTCGAAGGCCAGGACGGCCTCCTCGACCACGCCAGCCACCTCGGGCTGAACTGGATACACACCGAGGTCAGGTGAATAGGCGATCGTCCAGCCCTCGATGCCCTGCTCGAGGCTCGCCGAGAAGTCTGGTGTGTCGAGCGCACTGAAGGGATCGCCCGGGTGAGGACCGGCGAGCGCACTCATGGCGAGAGCCGCGTCCGCCACGTTCCGCGTGATCGGTCCCTCGTAGACAAACGGGGAGACACCCGAGAACCCGTTTGGCCTGAGGACCGAGGGAACCCGCCCTGCCGAAGGCTGATAGCCAACCACCCCACACCATGCCGCCGGAATGCGAATCGATCCGCCACCGTCCGTACCCTCGGCGATCGGGACCAGACCGTCGGCAACCGAGGCGGCCGATCCGCCCGACGAACCACCCGTGTTGAGCCGTGTGTCGAACGGGTTGGAGGTCGGTCCGAAGAGGTAGTTGTCGCAGGCCCCCCTGAAGCCCATCGCCGGACTGTTGCCCTTCCCCACGATGATGGCGCCGGCCGCCTCCATGCGCTCTGCCCATACGCAGTACCCATCGATCGAGAAGTCGGCCATTGCCGGGATGCCACCGAAGGTGGCGGGCCAGCCCGGCTTGAAATCGAACAAGTCTTTCATAAGGACTGGCACTCCCCGCAGGGGGCCTCCGGGTTCACCCCGGGCCAGCGCTGCCTCAGCCAATCGGGCCGACTCGAGGGCCTCCTCGAACCCCCGGAAGACGATGGCGTTGAGGCTCGGCTCTCGCTCCTCGATCAGTCGGAGCGTCTCCTCCATCACTTCGACGGGCGATACCCGCCGCTCGGCAATGTCGCCGGCAAGGTCGGTGGCCGAGCGGTAGGCCACATCCGTTCCTCCCATGATTCCTCCTATCTCGAGCCCCGTTTTCGGGCCGTAACCAGCACTGGTTCCCATGGCAATCGTTTACATGGGAGAGGTAGCCTGATTCCATGGTACCGAAACAGCCCGGGTCTCCGCCCGCTGAAGGCAAGGCACCATACTCGCTCCGTCATGTCGCCCAACTGGCGGGAGTGTCGGTCGCCACGGCATCACGGGTGATGTCCGGATCGAGCCATCCTGTCAGCGAGAGGACGCGAGAGCTAGTCCTCGCCGCCGCCGATAGCCTCTCGTTCGTGCCAAACCGGCTGGCCCGTGCGCTCGTCACGGCCAGATCCCATACCGTGGGTGTCATCGTGCACGACATCTCCGACCCCTACTTCGGAGACATCGTGAAAGGGCTCGAAGACCGCATCCATGCCGAGGATTACCAACTCTTCGTCGCCAATTCGGACCGTGATCCCGAAAAAGAGCTGAACTACGTTCGAGCCTTCGACGCCCACCAGGTTGACGCCATCGTCTTCGCCGCCAGCTCTCTCACCGACCCGGACTACGCAAACACCCTGCGGAAACTTGCGGCCAGTTTTCGGGCACGGGGAGGCGTGATCGTCCTGCTGTCCGATCACCTCCTCGAAGGCCCCCGGGTCCTGTTCGACAACCGCCGGGCGGCCGCAGACATGGTCGGCTATCTCGCCAATCGAGGGCACCGGCGCATCGGTTACATAGGCGGTCCTCCAGATATCGAAGTGTCGCATGTCAGGCTGGCGGGTTTCAATGACGCGGTTGCCAAGTTCGGGCTCAGCGCCGGGCCGGAGTACACAGCCAACGGGCGTTTCACCGCCAAGGGGGGCGGAGACGCCATGGCTGAGCTCCTCGAACGGGTCGACGTGACGGCGGTCCTGGCCGCCAACGACCTCATGGCCATCGGAGCAACTCGCCGGCTCCTGTCTGCGGGGATCGCCGTGCCCGATGACATCTCGGTCGCAGGGCTCGACAACATCGCCATTGCCGAATACGGCCCGGTCCCCCTCACCACAATGCAAATCCCCACCTACGAGCTCGGTCAACAGGGTGGAGCCCTCTTGCTGGCGGCCGTCGGCGGCGGGGACCCTGCCGATGCGCGACTCACGGGCTCAATCATCGAGCGCGAATCGGTCGCAGGCATCGGGACGTCGGCATGAACGCTGAGCGCCTCGGCGAACTGGCCAGTGCGCTCGACGAGGCGTGGGTTGGTGCCACCACTGTGCCGGCACCGTCGAAACTCGAGCCGGCAATGACTACCGACGAGGCCTACGCCATCCAGGAGCTGATAATCGGAAGACGCGTCAAGGGTGGGCGCCGGAGGGCGGGTTGGAAGATGGGCCTCACCACGGCCGCGCCGCCTGCCATCCCCATCGTGGGAACCCTGCTCGACGACATGGTCATCCCGTCGGGATCCGATCTCTCCCTCGCCACCATGGTTGCCCCGATGGTGGAGGCGGAGCTCGTGGTCCGAATCGGCGAGACGATCGATCGGGCCACGACGGTGGCCGAGCTCGAGCGAGGCCCCCACGAGGTAGGGCCGGGCATCGAAGTCATCGACTACCGCACCACCGAAAGCTCGGGAGTGGTGGACTGGATCGCCGACAACTCCACCGTTGCCTACGCAGTCGTGGG
>CAXMQV010000047.1:0-2933 GCA_964195905.1 uncultured Gammaproteobacteria bacterium | reverse complement strand
CTCGGTGATGAATCGTACGGGGGCCTCGCGGTCCTCTGGGGCCTGGTCTACATTCTCGGCCCCGGACTCTTCCAGCCTCTCGAGCAGGAAGTGGCTCGGGCCACCGCGGAACGCGGCAGTCGAGGCGAAGGTAGCGCACCCGTCCTTCGAGAGGCCGCCCGAGTCGGCGCCGCAGGATTGGCGGTGGTGTTCGTCGGCGTGCTCGTGGCGTGGCCGCTGGGCCTCGACAAGCTGCTCGATCAGCGCGTCGATCTGCTTTTGGCGTTGCTGCTGGCCCTGGCTGCGTTTGCCCTGGCCGAGCTCGCCCGGGGGATCTTGTCCGGCCGCCATCTGTTCAGCCACTACGGCGGCTACTTTGCCGCGGAAGGCCTGACCCGGATACTCATCGCAGCGGTTCTCGCTGCGATCGGGGTGAAGACGGTGGGCGCCTACGGGGTCGCAGTGGCCGCTGCTTTCGCGGTGGCCGCCGGGGTGAGCGTGGCTTCGGTGCGGCCCTTCGTCCGCCCAGGTCCGCCCGCCCATCTCAACGAGCTGACTCCCGCACTAGGGTTGCTGCTCGCGACCTCGCTGTCGGAGGCATTCCTGCTGAATGTCGGACCCGTGGCCCTGTCGATCGTCGGCCACGACCTCGGCGACGAGGCACCCGGAGTGTTCCTCAACGGGCTCATCATCTCGCGAATTCCACTGTTCTTCTTCCAGGCCGTGAAGGCCTCCCTGTTGCCGAATCTTGCCGCGCTGGCCGGAAGAGACGACCTCCAGGAATTTCGAGACCTCCAACTTCGTCTCGTGGCCGCGGTGTCGGCGGTAGCTGCGATGTCGGTGGTGGCAGGCGGGCTCCTCGGACCCTGGCTCGTCAACACCTTGTTCGGCGACGATCTGGGCGCTCGCGACATGGCCCTGCTTTCGGGTAGTGGCGGCGGCCTGATGGTCATGTTGTCGCTGTCGCTGGGACTCGTCGCTCTCGATCACACCCGGCTGGCCGTGGTGGGCTGGTTCGTCGGTGTCGTCGTCTTCCCCATCGCACTCCAGTTCGCCGATGATGCGTTCCTGCAAGTCGAGGTGGCCCTGGTCGCGGCGGTCACCGCGGGAGCGATGGCCACGGGCTTCCTGCTCCGCTACGAATACGCCCTCCATGCCGCATCGGGCCGGCTCACCGTGTCGTCGTGAGATCATTCGAAGCCGGCCTCGGGGCCGCTAGCCTCTCAAACTGATGAAGGGCCTAATTCTCAGCGGCGGCGCCGGCACACGCCTTCGCCCTATTACCCACACGAGCGCCAAGCAGCTCGTGCCAATCGCCAACCGGCCGATCCTGTTCTACGGGATCGACGACATGGCTGAGGCTGGGGTGACCGACATCGGGATCATCATTTCCCCGACCACAGGGGACGAGATCCGCGAGGCGGTAGGTGACGGCTCTGGCTTCGGCGTCACAGTCACTTGGATCGTTCAGGACGAGCCCGGAGGGCTCGCCCAATGCGTGCAGATCGCCCAGCCATTCTTGGGTGACGACGACTTCGTCATGTACCTGGGCGACAACATGCTCGAACAGGGGTTGGCGGAGTTCGTCCACGGATTCGAGTTGTCTCGCCGGGCAGCACTCGCACCCGAACTCGGGGCTCCTGCGCAGCCCCCGCCGTCAGCTCAAATTCTTCTCGCCGAAGTAGACGACCCGTCATCGTTCGGAGTGGCTGACATCGATGCCGATGGCAATGTGGTCGGGCTCGTCGAGAAGCCGGCCGATCCGCCGTCAAACCTGGCCCTCGTCGGCGTCTACCTCTTTGACTCGTCGATTCACGAAGCGGTTGCCAGCATCGAGCCGTCGGCTCGTGGCGAGCTCGAAATCACCGATGCCATCCAGGCCCTCTTGATGTCCGGGCACAGGATCGATCACGAAGTGCTGACCGGATGGTGGATCGATACCGGCAAGAAGGATCCGCTCCTCGAGTGCAACCGCCTGGTCCTGGACTCCCTCGAGCGCCTCGTGGAGGGTGAGCTCGATGCCTCGTCCACGATTGATGGGCGTGTCGTGCTTGAGCCTGGCGCCAAACTGATCAACTCCACCGTCCGCGGTCCCGCCATCATCGGCGCGGGAACGGTGATCGAGGACAGCCATGTCGGTCCCTACAGTTCGATTGCGACCGACTGCCACATAATCCGCAGTGACGTCGACAACACCGTTGTGCTCAGGCGGAGCACAGTGTCAGACATCCCCCGACTCACCGACTCCCTCGTGGGCCGCGACACCTCGGTGTCTCGAGGACACGCCATGCCGAGATCCACGAGACTGATGATCGGCGATCACTGTCACGTCGAAATCGAATAACCCCCGGAGCTGCTGATGGCCACCGTCACCCCACTCGACGACATCTCAGGCGCGTTTGTGGTTGAGCCAGTTGTCCACACCGATGAGCGAGGCTCGTTCATCGAGACCTATCGCCGCTCCTGGTTTCCCGGTCAACGTGAGATGATCCAGGGAAACAGGGGCGACCGTCTGGCCGGCACGATCGTGGGTCTGCATTATCACCTGCACCAGAGCGACTATTGGTATGTCCCCTACGGTTCCCTGCGCGTCGTACTTTTCGACCTGCGCGACGGTGGTCCGACCGATGGCAACTCCTGGACGATCGATCTCGGTACGCAGGCCGACGGCACTCACTCTCACGCCGGCGTCTACATCCCGCCGGGGGTGGCTCACGGCTTTGCCGCATTGTCGGATTGCACGCTCACATATCTCGTCGACGGCTACTACAACCCTGCCGATGAACTCGGCGTGGCGTGGAACGATCCGGGAATCGGTATCGACTGGGGGATCACCGATCCGATCCTGTCCGAGCGCGATGGGGTCAACCCCACTAGGGCAAACCTCCCAGTCGACCGCCGGCCCCATCATTCTCTTCGAACCACCTGAGGATCACCGTGCAACTCTTCATCAC
>CAXMQV010000046.1:0-3729 GCA_964195905.1 uncultured Gammaproteobacteria bacterium | reverse complement strand
GTCAACAGTCTGATTGACAGGATCTGAACACTTGGTTCAGGGGTAATCCGCGGAAAGCTGCGGCCGTGTTTCTATCGTGCCTGGCATGATCTTTCTTCAATCGCCCGCTGAACTCGCCGACGCATGTGGTGCCGATCCTGGCTTCTTCTGTGAGCTGGTGTTCGACTTCACCGAAAGCGAGAGGGTGGCCGAGGTTGCCGACTTCCTCGTAGGCCCCGCCAAGGTGGTCCTGATCCTCCTGGCCGCCTGGATCGTCAACCGTATCGTGCGTCGGCTCATCGGCCGGGGAATCCGGCAACTCGTCGAGAACCAGAACGAGAAGGAAGGACATATCGGATCGGCCCCCGGGGAACATGAAGGTGCTCCCGGCCGGCTCGAGGCTCTGCGCGAGCTCTCCGTTCGCCGGGCCGAACGGTCCGCCATCCAGGCCGAGCGGGCCCGAAGACGCACCGAGACTCTGGGAACGGTGCTCAAATCCATCGCCGGGCTGGTCATCTACACCGTCGCCGCCTTCATGTCCCTCAGCGAGTTCGGGGTCAATCTCGGCCCGCTCATCGCCAGCGCCGGCATCGTCGGCATTGCTTTCGGCTTCGGCGCCCAGAGCCTGGTGAAGGACTTCCTGTCAGGCATCTTCATGCTCATCGAAGATCAGTTCGGTGTCGGCGACATCATCGACGTTGGAGCGGCTGCCGGTGTGGTGGAAGGCGTCAGCCTTCGGACCACCCAGATCCGCGACGTCCAGGGCACCCTCTGGCATGTGCCCAATGGCGAGATCGCCCGCGTCGCCAACAAGTCGCAGGAGTGGGCGCGAGCGGTGCTCGATATCGAGGTGGCCTACGACACGAGCGTGAATCACGCCATGGCGGTGATCAAGGAGGTGGCCGACTCCGTGTGGCACGACGCCATGCCGAACGCCACCATTGTGGAGGAGCCCGAGATTTGGGGCGTCGAGAGCTTCGGCTCGGACGCCATTGCCATCCGACTGGCGGTCAAAGTCGAGCCGGGTGAGCAGTGGGCGACGTCACGGGAGATTCGTCGGCGGCTCAAGGAACGGTTCGACGAGGTCGGGATTGAGATCCCATTCCCGCAGCGGACGGTGTGGCTTCACGAGGTCGCCAACGAGCCCGTTGCGGCCACCACTCCTCCCCCTCCACCGCAGGAGAAGTTCATTCCAAAGGCGGCCCCGGAAGGCGAGTTCGACTAGTCCTGGGCGGGACGGAACGGGATGTACTCCGGCCACCAGATCAGGTCATCGACCAGTGCGCCAACGTCCTCCCGCTCATCGGCGACGCCTTCAGCGATCGCCTGCTCCCCCACTGCGACGGCCAGGGTGCGCGAGACGGCGCGAACATCGGTGATGCGCGGGAACAGTGCTCCCTCCGCCGACAGGGCCGGATCGACGGCGTCGGCCAGCGCATGGGCGGCAGCCAGGAACATGCCATCGGTTACCCGGCGCGCCTGGACCGCCAGGGTGCCGAGACCCATCGCCGGGAAGATGTACATGTTGTTGGCCTGACCGATCTGGTGGGTGCGGCCATTGCGCACGACCGGATCAAACGGGCTCCCGGTGGCAACGATCGCCCGCCCCTCGGTCCAGTCGAGGGCATCGACCGGAAGAACTTCGGTGCAGTTGGTCGGATTCGACATCGGCATGATGAGCGGCCGCTCGACGGCATCGGCTACCTCCCGAATCATCTCCTTGTTGAAGAGACCGGCCTGTCCGGAAAGACCGATGAGAACGGTGGGATGAACGTTGCGAACCACCTCGGCGAGCACCGGAGAACCCGTCACGCCCCAGTCGGCCATGCGCTCCTGCTCAACTGCCCAATCGCGTTTCTCATCGGTGATATCGGTGCGCTCCTCATTCACCAGGCTCTTGCTGTCGGTCAGGAAGATGCGTGACTTGGCATCGGCCTCGCTCATCCCGGCCCCTCGCATGGCGGCGGTGATCGTGCGGGCCAGCCCGATGCCTGCCGATCCCGCCCCGGCAATCACGATCTTCTGATCGGACCAGGCGGTTCCCAGCTCGCGCATCGCCACCAGCAAGCCGGCGACGACCGTGGCGGCGGTCCCTTCGATGTCGTCATTAAAGGAGGCGAGGTGGTCCCGGTAGCGGTCCAGATTGCGGAAGCTCGTCTTGTTCCCGAAGTCCTCCCACTGCAACATGCTGTGCGGAAACACTTCGGCAATGGCTTCCACGAACTCACCGATCAGAGACCAGTAGTCATCGCCCCGCAACCGCGGCTCATGGAGCCCGAGATAGAGCGGATCGTTGAGCAACTCCTCGTTGTTGGTGCCGACGTCGAGGGAAATCGGGAACGTGTTGGCCGGGTGGATGCCGGCTCCGGCGGTATAGAGGGCCAGTTTGCCGATCGGGATGCCCATGCCCCCGGCACCCTGGTCCCCGATTCCGAGGATACGTTCGTTATCGGTGACGACGATGATCCCCGGTTCGCGAGTCGGCCGGGAGCGGAGCAACGTGGAGATTCGGCCCCGGTCCTTGGGGGTGATGAAGACTCCACGGGCCCGTCGGTACAGCCGGCTCCAGTGGCGACAGGCCTCGGCAACCACGGGCGTGTAGACGAGCGGCACCGCCTCTTCCAGGTTCTCGACGAGGAATCGATAGAACAGCGTCTCGTTGCGGTCCTGCAGGCCGCTCAGGTAGATGTTCTTCTGTAGGGGATCCGGTTTCAGATCAAGCTGGCCTCTGGCGCGTGCCAGCTGGCTGTCGATCGTGCTGACGTGATCGGGAAGAAGGCCGCGCAATCCGAAAGCGTCTCGCTCTTCCTCGGTGAAGGCGGTGCCCTTGTTGAGCAGCGGATCCTTGAGAAGATCCTGGCCTCGTACGGCCACCGCCAGATAACGCTCGCCGGTGTTGGGATCAGTCTTGGCTGAGTAATGCATGGGTCTCCAATCGCGCTCACCAAGCCTACGACCGCTGGAGAACGCTCGGCCGCAGCTCTGGCTCTAGTTCCGGGCGAAAACGTTCCTTGCGACGAAGGCTAGGTTGGCGGGCCGCTCGGCCAGGCGCCGTACGTACCACGGGTACCACTGCTCGCCGTAGGCGGTGAGATCCCGCATCCGATAGCCCTCGGCGGCGTAGCGGTATTGATCCTCCATCCGGATACCGAAGAGCATCTGGATCTCGTAGGAGTTCTTGGCACGGCCGGCGGCCCGGGCCACCACCTCGAGCCGGTCGAGCAGAGTCACATCGTGGGTCGCCAGAGCAAGCCGCACCCCATCGGCGGTCAGCAGTTCTGCACCCTGACGGAAGAACGCCTCGTCGTTCTCGGCCCGCTTGGTGATCGCCAGCGACGCCGGCTCCTTGTAGGCACCCTTCACCAGTCGAATCCCCGGCTGCAAAGGAATCAGATCCTTGATGTCCTGCGGAGTGCGATGCAGATATGACTGGAGACAGATCCCGACCGGGAAATGCTTGTCCTTGACCCGCTTGTACAGATCGATGGTCGGTTGCACGTACTCGCTGGATTCCATATCGACCCACAACCAGTTGCCCATCTCCTCCGCCTTGGCGGCCAGGGTCTCCAGGCCGCGGGCGGCGTGCTCGAGGTCGAGGTCGAGACCGAGCTGCGTCGGTTTGACAGAGATCTCGGTATCGACCCCAAGGGCGGCAATCCGGTCGAAGGCGCCGAGGTAGTGCTCGACCACGGCATCGGCCTGGGCGACCTCGGTGAGGTTCTCGCCCAGCTTGGTGAACATGCTGGTGAC
>CAXMQV010000045.1:0-1990 GCA_964195905.1 uncultured Gammaproteobacteria bacterium | reverse complement strand
GTCACCAGTCACCGGCAAGAGGGCTGCATGGCTTCGCACGCTTCGTGTTGCGCAATACACCGCTCCGCTCAATGACCAACCTCGGTGGGCGGTCGACCTCCCTAACTGTCAACTGTCTAACCCAGGTCGAGCTGATGCAGCTCGTCTACCTTCTCTTTGACCGCGGTGGCGGCTTCGGTGAGGGCGGTGGCTTCGGTGTCGGTGAGCGGGAGCTGGACGACTTCCTTCACGCCCTCTTTGCCGAGACGAGCCGATACGCCCAGGTACACGTCAGATATCCCGTATTCGCCGGTCATCCAGGCGCACACGGGCATGATGGCACCGGTATCGCCGATGACGGCCTCCACCATCTTGGCAGCAGCCGCCGAAGGGGCGAAGTAGGCGCTTCCGGTCTTGAGAAGGGCTACCACCTCTCCCCCACCCTTGCGGGTACGGTCCACCAGTGACTCGATGGCGTCGGCGTCGAGCAGGTCGGCGAGGAGCTTGCCTCCCACCTTCGTCTGGGAGGGGACCGGCACCATCGTCTCACCGTGGCTGCCGAGTGTCAGGGCTTCCACTTCGAGGATGTCGGAGCCCGTAACCTCGGCAATAAAGTGAGCGAATCGGGCTGAGTCGAGCATCCCGGCCTGGCCCATGACTCGCTCCTTGGCGAATCCGGATACCTCGGCCGCCAGGGTGGTCATGTGATCGAGCGGGTTCGTGACGTTGATGATGACAGCGTCCGGCGAGTACTGGGCGATCTGGGAGGTGACGTCCTTGACGATCTTGGCATTCACTTCGAGAAGATCCATACGGCTCATTCCCGGCTTGCGGGGCAATCCGGCGGTGATCACAACGACGTCGCTGCCGGCAGTGGCGGCGTAGTCGTTGCTACCGGTGATGATGGTTCGATACCTGAGCAGGGGACGCGATTGATTGATATCGAGTGCCAGACCCTGCGGCAAGCCCTCGACGATGTCGGTCATAACGACTTCGTCGACGAGGTCGGCCTCGGCGAGCCGCATGGCGGTGGTTGATCCGTACTTGCCGGCCCCAACGACGGTGACCTTGCTCATGGCGCCTCCTGTGCTCAGAACAAGACTCAGGGTAGCGCTGCGCCGGGAGGCCTCGACAGGGGCCAGAAAGGCCATTTCAGCCGCCGAACGGCCCTCTTCCTAAAGCCGACCGCCCACAGCCCACCGCCCACCGGGTCTGGATCGGACCATGTCGGTGGGCGGTTGGCCGTTGGCTCGGCCGTCGCCTACATCCGTTCGATCATGGCGTCGGCGAATTCCGACGTCTTGACCTTGGTGGCGCCTTCCATGAGTCGCTCGAAGTCGTACGTAACGATCTTGTCGGCCACTGATGCTTCAATGCCGCGGACGATCGCTTCCCCGACTTCGGGCCAGCCCATGTAGTTGAACATGAGGGCTCCGGAGAGAATCACCGATCCAGGGTTCACCTTGTCCTGGCCGGCGTACTTGGGCGCCGTCCCGTGGGTGGCTTCGAAGATGGCGATGCCGTTTTCATAGTTGATATTGGCGCCGGGAGCGATGCCGATTCCACCTACCTGGGCGGCCAGCGCATCCGAGATGAAGTCACCGTTCAGGTTCATGGTGGCAATGACGTCGTACTCGGCCGGACGGGTGAGAATCTGCTGGAGGAAGGCGTCTGCAATGACGTCCTTCACCAGCATCTTGTCGCCCGGGTCGCCGCCGCAGTCGTCCCATCCGACGGCTCGATCGGAGAACTCATCGCGGACGACCTCGTAGCCCCATTCACGGAAGGCACCCTCGGTGTATTTCATGATGTTGCCCTTGTGCACGAACGTAACTGACTTGCGGTTGTTGTCGAGTGCATAGTTGAGGGCGGCCCGGATGAGGCGCTTGGACCCGGTAGCCGATATCGGCTTGAGGCCGAGCCCGGCATCGGCGCGCGGCGTCCAGCCGAATTCGCTGTGAACGAAATCAATGAGTGCCTTCGCTTCTGGCGTGCCGGATTCGAGCTCCAT
>CAXMQV010000044.1:0-1552 GCA_964195905.1 uncultured Gammaproteobacteria bacterium | reverse complement strand
GCGGCCCTGGATCTGCTTGGTCACTTCGACGAGCATGCGGCAACCGGTAGCGCCGACCGGATGGCCGAAGCACTTGAGACCACCGCTCGGATTGACCGGCATCTTACCGTCGACATCCGTGTGACCGTCCCGCACGAACTTCGCGGCCTCGCCTCGCTCGCACAACCCGAGGTCCTGAATGTTGAGGAGCTCGGTGATGGTGAAGCAATCGTGCACCTCAGCAAGGTCGATCTCCTCCGCAGGGTTCTTGATCCCCGCCATCTCGTACGCCTGCCTCGCCGCTTCCTCCGTCGCCGGGAACCCCAACCAGTCGAAGGCAGCCCGATACATCGGCAAAAACGCGTGCATGGTCAGTGCGTTCGCCTTGGTCAGGGCGTAGTCGTGCTTGTGCTTGCTCTTCTTGGCGATCTCAGGCCGGGTGATCACAACCGCGGCCGCCCCGTCCGACATGCCACAAGCGTCGAAGCGTCCGAGAGGCCAGGCGATCATCGGCGCTTCTAGCGCCATCTCCATGGTGATGGGCCGCCGAAAGTGGGCCTTGGGGTGAAGGGCGCCGTTCTTGTGGTTCTTGACCGCTACACGGGCCAGATCCTCTCTGTCCCAGCCGTGCTCGTGGAAGGATCGCGTCGCCGCCAGAGCGAACATGCCCGGGGCGCTGGAGCCGCGCAGCACCGGGTGCCCCTGGTCCACGGGCAAGCCGGAGCCGCCGACGTCCATGAGCTTCTCGACTCCGCAAGCGAGCACCACGTCGTACGCTCCTGATGCGACCGCAAAGCAGGCGTTGCGGAAGGCATCCATGCCTGAAGCACAGAAGTTCTCCACCCGTGTAGTCGGCTTACCAAAGAGCTTGAGCGGTTCGGCGGCGACACCGCCGCTCAGGCCAGTGAAGTCATACAGATTGCCAACCCAGGTTGCTTCGATGTCGTCCGGGGTGACGCCGGCATCCTCCATCGCCTCGAACGCGGCGTCGACGATGAGGTCTTCGGCGTCCTTTTCCCAGAGCTCGCCGAATTTGGTGCAGCCAACGCCTATGATGGCTGTCTTGTCCTTCATGCTTCCCATGGGATTCTCCTAGCAACCCGGCACGGGCCGGCACTTCCAGTAGTAGTTGTGGAAGCTCGACCCTTCGTGCAACCGACGGAGGGTGAGCTCGGCTGACATGCCGATCTTGACGTCTTGCGGGTCGCCGTCGGTCATCGAAAGGAAGACGCGGCCTCCACCCTCCAGGTCCAGCACCAATCGGGGCACGGGCGTGTTGACATACCGGCCCTCCTCGAGATGGTCGAGTGTATAGGTGTAGACGGTACCGGTCCGGGCCAGCTTGATCTCGTCGATCTGATCCTTGGTCCCGCACTCGCCGCACACCCGGGGAATGGGGTACATGAAGGTGCCGCAGTTGCTACACCGGCCGCCGTGAAAGTTCAGCACGATGTTGGTGTCACGCCAGTACGTGACGGCTGAACCACGGGGATCGACCTCCTCGCGCTTCATGAGCTTGCGGAAGGCGGCGTACGCGGTGTAGTTGGGCAAATTCCTCTTCTGCGAAAGATGG
>CAXMQV010000043.1:0-9624 GCA_964195905.1 uncultured Gammaproteobacteria bacterium | reverse complement strand
CAGACAGAACAGTTTGATCCCGGTCGACTCCGGGGTGCCGCGAGCCGCGTAAGCCTCGCCGCCCTCGAGGACGATCAACGGCAGGTTGATGAGCGTTTCGACGTTGTTGATGGCCGTAGGGATGCCGAACAGGCCGGCTTCCGCCGGATACGGTGGCTTCTGGCGGGGCTCGCCGCGGAACCCTTCAATGGAGTTGAAGAGGGCGGTTTCCTCGCCACAGATGTAGGCGCCGCCACCCATGCGGATCTCGATGTCGAAATCGAACCCCGATCCGAGAATGTCTTCCCCGAGCAGCCCGGCCTTCTTGGCGACCTCGATGGCGCACCGCACGTGGCGGGCCGCCCGCGGATACTCGCCCCGGATGTATAGGTAACTGCGGCGGGCGCCAATGGCGTACCCGGCAATCGTCATGGCTTCGACCAGCGAGAACGGGTCGCCTTCCATAACGCCGCGATCTTTGAACGTTCCCGGCTCGGCCTCGTCGGCGTTGCACACAAGCACGCGATCGGGCCCGTGGGCGACGACGGCCTCCCACTTCGTGCCCATCGGGAAGGCGGCACCGCCCCGTCCCCGAATCCCGGATCGCTTGACTTCTTCGATCAGCTGTGCCGGCGTCATCTGCAGCGCCTTGCCAAGAGCGGCGTATCCATCGGCCGCCCGGTAGTCGTCGAGGCTGTACGGGTCGATTGCTCCCACGCGGTGCAGCAGGCGCAACCCATCCGAGCCCGCCTCGGTTTGCGGGATCCCGTAGTGGCCCGGATTGGGGTCGATCGGCCGGGCACCTTCGAGCACGTCGATCACCATCTCGGGGGTGGAGTACCACAGGCTGGCGTCGTACTCCCCGGCTCGTTGCACCAGAACTGCCGGGGACCGGTCGCATTGCCCGAGACAAGGGCTCGTCACGACATCGTCCCGCCCGCTCAGCTCCTCGAATAGCTCCCGGCCGCCCCGGATCCGGCACGAGACGTCCTCACACACGTGAGCCACCCGCTGCGGGCGTTCCTCGGTCGCGAGCAGCGCGTAGAACGTCGCCACCGCATAGGCCTCCGCCGGCGGCACCGACAGCCTCTCCGATATGTAGTTGAGCGCGCCGGGACTCACCCATCCGATGGCGCCCTGCACGGCCTGAAGGGCCGGCAGCAGGAAGTGACGAACGCCGACGGCGTGGCGATAGCCGCCGTGGGCGACGTGGTGGTCGGCCGCAGATCGGTCGCCTCCGACCCAGCCGGAATCCGGGGCTCCCAACAACCGGTCGACTGCGGCCCGTTCGGCGTTGTCCGCCTCTGCTGACATGAGGTGCAGGTCCATGAGGTCAGGCCGTCGACTCGATGGGTTGGATGCTGACCGCCGTCGCCTTGAACTCGGCCGTCCCCGACTTGGGATCCCACGCATCGATGGTCAACAGGTTGACGTCCGCTTCGTCTGGCTGATGAATAGACATGAACGCCAGCCCCGGCCGCAAGCTCGGATCGAAAAACACCGGGACCTCGAGTGATCCGCGCCGCGAACGGACGGACACCTGATCACCCTCGGCGAGTCCAAAGGCGGCGCCGTCTTCGGGAGAGATCTCGATGCACCCCCTTTGGCGGAGCGGAGATGGATATCCGCCCGTCTGCACACCGGTGTTGTAGGAGTCGAGCCGGCGTCCCGTCGTCAGACGGGTGGGGAACTCCTCGGTCAGCTCGTCAACCGGAGGCGCCCACTCGGTCGATATGAACGGCACCCGATCTCGCGGCAGCGGATCCTCCCACAGGTCGCCGTGGAGGAACAGAGTTCCCGGGTCATTCTCATCCACGCACGGCCATTGGATGCCGCCCAGATCGTTGAGCCGCCCGTACGACATGCCCGCGTGCACCGGAGACAGCTCCCGCAGCTCGTCCCAGAGCAATTCGGCGCCCGGATTCCCCCAGTCGTGACCGAGGCGGTTCGCCAGCATCGTGAGGATCTCGAGGTCGTCGCGTGCCTCGCCGGGTGGCTCGAGGGCTCGGCGCACCCGCTGCACCCTCCGCTCCGAAGACGTGACTGTGCCCTCGGTCTCGGCCCAGCCGACTGCCGCCGGTAACACCACGTCGGCCATCTCGGCGGTCCTGGTCATGAAGATGTCTTGCACCAGCAGGAAATCGAGCTCGGCCAGCAAGCGGCGGGTACGGGCCACGTCGGCTTCGGACTGAGCGGGATTCTCCCCGAGGACGAACAGCGATCGGAGCTCGCCCCGCTCCATGGCGTCGAACATCAGCGAGAGGTGGTGGCCGGGCACCGGCGGCACCGCGGCCTCCCATTTCGCCTCGAACCTTGCCCGGATTTCATCATCGGCAAGGTCCTGGAATCCGGGCAGCTTGTTGGGAAGGGCGCCCATGTCACCGCCACCCTGGACGTTGTTCTGGCCGCGAATGGGAACCAGTCCCGAGCCGTAACGGCCCAGGTGCCCGGTCAGGAGCGCCAGGTTGATGAGGGCGAGGACGTTGTCGGTGGCGTTGTGGTGTTCGGTGATGCCGAGTGTCCAGCAGATTTGGGCGGTCTCGGCGGCTGCCAGGTCATGAGCCAATTCTCGGATTACCTGGGCCGGGACACCGGTGAGCTGCTCAGCCCGCTCAAGCGACCACTCGTCGACCGCCGCCGCATAGGCGTCGAAACCGCTGGTGGCATGGGAGATGAATTCGTCGTTCGCCAGTCCGGCACTGATGATCTCGCGGCCGATGGCGTTGGCCAGGGCGATATCTGAACCGACGTCAATGCCCAACCACACGTCGGCCCACTGCGCCGAGGTGGTACGCCGCGGATCGATCGCATACATCTTGGCGCCGTTGCGCACACCCTTGAGAAGGTGATGGAAGAAGATCGGGTGGGCTTCGCGCGCATTCGATCCCCACAACAGGATCAGATCCGTTGTCTCGATCTCTTCATACGACGAGGTGCCGCCTCCGACTCCGAGTACTGCCGCCAGACCGGCGACGCTAGGAGCGTGTCAAGTGCGATTACAGCTGTCGATGTTGTTGCTGCCCATAACGACCCGGGAGAACTTCTGTGCCAGATAATTCACTTCGTTGGTCGCCTTCGAACAGCTGAACATGCCGTAGGCGGCTCCGCGGCTGGCGCCGAGGCCGGCTGCCGCCGCGTCCAATGCCTCGTCCCAGGTAGCGGCTTCGAGGACACCGTTTCGGCGTACGTACGGCGTCGTCAGCCGTGGTCTGCGCTTTGTCATTCCATCACCTCCCCACCAGGCGAGGCTAACCGACACAGCCGCCCGGCGTCGCTCGGCGACCAAGGCGGGGGGATGAAGCGCGGCCCGAATACGTCGGAACGTATGTGGGGCTTCTCAACTGGATTGAGGGATTCAATCCACGCCACGAGGACCGCTCAGGCCGCTCGGGATTGCCGGTTATGGAGCGGTTTTGGGGTGCGTATCAGGGCGGGGTGTGCTTCATTATGCGTGGTTGAATCGTACCTACCAGCCTGCCTGGCGTAGGACTCCCTCCACGGTATCGACCGGACGGTATCCCAAGTGCGATACTGCCACGGTGCCGTCTTGTTCAACGAGGACGAGAGCCGGTACGCCGTCTCCCCATTCCCCGGAGAGGGCCCTCGGGTCGATGGTGGCTATTTGGATCCCTTGATCGAGAAGCACCGCACGAGCATCATCGGGCCGATCCTGAAGGAGGACGGTGACGAATACCACGTCCTCTGTGAATGCGGCGACGGAGGCGACGTCCTCGAGCGCGTCGAGACAGGGTGAGTCGCACCACGACGCCCAGAACAGGATCGCGACCCGCTCGCCGCGCAGTTCCGCGAGGTCGAACGCCGCACCATCGAGCGACGTTCCCTTGAGCGGGGGCGCTGCCTGGCCGATCTCAAGGCGAACGGATTCGTTCCCTCCCCTGGCATCCTCAACCGTTGCACCCTGCGGCGCCGTCACGTTGAAGAGGCCGTCGGCGAACCCCGGTTCATACTCGACCGAGACGACCTCGTACCCGACTTTGGGAACGTAGTTGCCGGGCATCGCAACGTATAGCGGCTCGCTCCCGGCCACCCGGAGCAGCAATCCTGTTTCTGCGTCGACCCACAGCTCGAAGGCATCACTGCCCTTGGTGCAGCGCAGCCGCAAGGTGTCCCTCCCGGCTACCGGCTCGGGCTCGAGGAACTCGTGTCCCCCGTCCGTGCACAGGTCGTTCCAGCTCTCCCAGGCAAACAGGCCCAGCGGATCACGTTCCTCGACGAGGAAGAAGAGGTTCTCGCTAGGGGAGTACTCGGCCGCCTCGTCGTCTCGAACAACTATGAAGGACCCGACGGCGGCGGCGGGAGTGTCTGGATACGGATCATGAGGCTCTTCGATGGACGTGATGAAGAAGGGGATGTCCTGGGTGACGTCGACGCGGAATAGGCCCGGCCCTCCGTACGACACGGTGATCAGTGTCTCGACATTCCCGGCGTACCCGCCCGAGGCCACCGCGGTAGCCAGCGGATCGATCGCCAATCGCACTTCGGCCCGGAACGGGGGAACTTCAGACATGGGGAGGTCGAGGAGCGGTTCCGAATTCGTATCGGGCTTGCTTAACTGCAGGCCTTGGTCGACCGGTTCCGTCGAGGATTGCGACCCGAACAACAGGGCGGCTCCACCGATGAACGCGAGAACCACAAGCGCGGCAAATCCCACCAGCCAGGCCGGAGACCAGGCGGGTACCTGCCTCGGTGACGGCACGTCGATCTGCTGAGGTCGAAGTCGCACGTCGTCGGCGTCGAGCTCCGGATGCGCCTCGAACACCGATTTCCAGTAGTCGTGGAGCTGTGTCTCGACGTCAGTTTTCACGATCGACCTCCAATGACCCTCTCAGCTTCACCAGTGCCCGCTCGACATGCTTGTGCACCGCACCGCGGGTGAGTCCCATCAACATTGCAACCTCGGCGTGAGACCAGCCGGCCCCGTGGACCAGCACCACTGCCGTCCGTTGCCGTTCCGAGAGGCCCGACAGCGCTTCGGGAAGGCTGGGCTCTACCCACGGCATCTCCGACGAAACCCTGGGGAAGCCGACCTTCGGCCTCTGAGACCGCGAACGTCGTCTCCCCCAATTGAGGCCCACCCGGTACAGATAGCCACCAGGATTCTCCATCACACCGACCCTGGTCCAATGCTCCCACCCGTAGGCCAAAGCCTCCGATGCTGCCTCCATCCCCATGTCTGCGCCCAGCGCCGCCATCAACGCGTGCTTCAGGCCCGGCCCCGTCTCCTTGACGAATCCTTCAAAGGCATCTACCACTGTGTCGTCTACCACTGTGTCCTGATCCCTCAACGTTCCTCCCGAGATCCCACACTCACTCAATAAGGCGCGCAAGACCTCAGATGTAGACACCGTACCCGTCCGGGCTTTTGCACTATTGAAGAACACATCGATGAATCCAACGTGCAGTACCAAACGGACACACTGATCGTGACCATCCAGAGTCAAACCGAAGACCGGAAGTCGAAGATGCCCGTGCAACCCCCGACACCTTTCGCGCTGGACCTCGGGGAGCCGTTACGGGGTCGAACGCTGCTGGAAGGTGGCCGAGGAAAACCAACGGCCCAGACGCCGACCCGGAGACCTACAGACGATCCGAAATGACGTGAGGTACGCAGCAACCGCGCCGCTGCGATCGCGAACTAGGGACTGCCCTAACACCCAGATCTCGCGCCATAACGCACATATCCGGGAGTGCACCATATCGGCACCTAGTGAGCGGGGGTATCGGGCTGGCCGTCGGCTATCGGTCAGGCGCCAATAACAGTTACTTCAGGTCCCCAGACACCTCTCGTTCACCGGAGCTTGTCGAGCCTTCTGTCAGTGTCGAGCCGAGGGGAAGCGTTCCTTGCCTTCGCTCCCACCGTGCCCGGAGCTGGTCGGCTTCAGGCATAGCGGTGAGTACCACTGCCTCGACCACGCCGGTCATGCCGACTGGCGTGAGCAAGGTCTCGGGATGGGTAGAAGCCCACACACGGAAGAGTTCATCGGCAAAGCCTTGTCCTACAAACTCCACACCAGTGAAGTCAATGGTCGCTTCACCGAATCGCTCAAGGTCAGCCGCTACTCGCTTGGCCTCAGATCTCGACACGAGCGACTCACCAAGCTTGACCAGTCCAACGAATACTCGTGTCTTGTTGAAATCCAGATCTGGCGCATACTCGGCGAAGACATCGGGCAGCTGCACGGTCGAGTCGATGGCAAGGGTCAACGCAACGCGCGTTCCTTTGGAAATATTCGACTCACCGAGGCCGCGGTCTTCAAGCTGGTTGTCTACAACCCAAGCAACACCGTTGCTCTCCAACACGAACAGATCGACTGCCTTGGACGTGAAGAAGATCCCCTGACCCGTGTGTTCGTCCGGAGCCGTCGTGGTCTTGCCCTTTGAGATAGCCAGCACGGCATCCTGCAGATCGTCGAGGGCCAGGTTGCTTCGGACGTGTTCAAGAGCCCCGACGCCGTAGTCCCGAACGACGAGGTGCGCCTTGTCCTCGCGCACCGCGGCCGTAACAACAACCTTCTCCGAGCCTGAATGATCGATCGCGTTGTTGAGCATCTCGGTGAAGCCGTAGCTCAGCAGCCGTTCAACATTCGTCGGAGCCGCGGCTATCGCTGGGACGGAGTTTCTGACGTCACGCCAGACCATATCCTCCTGCAGTTCTCGTGTTGCCAAAGTCGCCGTGAATGATCCAACCCTCCGATAGCGAGTGCCCCGACCTGCACCCACAACCACCAACTCGCCGGTATCGACCATTGCGCGCAAGTGGTAGTGCACTCCTTGGGGGGTCAAGCCGGTTGAGGCAACGATGGCTCGATTGGCCAGCTCTTCGTTATCGTCAAAAAGCGACCTGATCATGTTCTTTATGTTTTGATGTTTAATCACTGCGATGACATTGTAATCATAAAAACATCAAAAGACTAGAGATGGGTGAACTAGACGGTTTGGCCTTGGGAACAGCCGCTTTCCAAACGGCATTTGGCTCCCCACGGGGGGACCTTTGCCCCCCTACGGAGCCGAGCAGTAGTGCGTAGTCTGAGACGCAATGGATGCCGTCGATCTTGGACCAGCTCGCGCCGTGTTGGAAAGCATGGGTCCAGTCGACCACGGGCACGCCATCCCATTGCTGCAGAATATCCAGGACACCTACGGATACCTGCCGCGTGAAGTCCTGCTCGAAATAGCCGAGGAGACGGGGATACCGGCGAGCCACCTCTTCGGCCTGGCCACCTTCTACGCCCAGTTCTATCTCGAGGAGCACGGGCGCCATACCGTTCGGGTTTGCCGCGGCACGGCCTGTCACGTGCGGGGGCGGCAAGTCATCCAGGACGCGATTGACAAGGAGCTCGGAATTGAGCCCGGCGAAACGACAGAGGACGGGCGGTTCTCGCTCGAGACCGTCGCCTGCGTCGGGACCTGCTTCCTGGCACCTGTGGTGATGATCGACCACGACTACTTCGGCAACTTCGACGCCAGGAAGGTCGGCGAGGTCATGGCTGGGTACGAATGATGACCGACTCGATCGTCGACGCTGCATCCAAGATCGCCTCCCCCGAAGACCTCACCGCAATCCAGGGTCAACTCGCCGCCGCCGCAGAAGGACGTCGCCGGGTCCTGGTGTGTTCCACCGGTTGCCTAGCGATAGGGGCGCGCGAAGTGGAAGCCACCTTCCGCAGCGAAGTCGCCGCCGCCGGGCTGACCGGTGAAGTCGACGTGGTTCAGACCGGTTGTCACGGCCTGTGTGCGATGGCACCGGTGGCAGTGATCGAACCTTACGACATCGTGTACGGACGGAACCGGGTCAAGTACATCCCGGACGTGATCTCCAAGACGGTCATGAAGGGCGAGGTCATCAAACGGTTCTGCTACGGACGCGACGCTGAGATGGCTCACCTCGAAGACATTCCCTTTTACGCCCACCAGACCAAGCGGGTGCTGCGCAACGTGGGCCGGGTCGATCCGCAGAAGATTGACGACGCCATCCAACGCGGCGTCTACTCAGCCGCCGGCAAGGCACTGACCATGATGGAACCCGGCGAGATCGTCGAAGAGGTCAAGGCGAGCGCATTGCGCGGCCGCGGTGGGGGCGGTTTTCCTGCCGGCCTCAAATGGGAGATCTGCAAGCAGAACCCCGGCAACGACCGCTATCTCATCTGCAACGCCGATGAGGGCGACCCGGGAGCGTTCATGGACCGCGCTCTCCTCGAGGGCGACCCGCACAGCGTCCTGGAAGGCATGATCATCTCGGCGTTTGCCATCGAGGCGACCAGGGGACTCATCTACGTGCGGGCCGAGTACCCGATCGCCGTCCGCCATATCCGGATTGCCATCGACCAGGCGCGAGAGCGTGGATTGCTCGGGGATGACATCCTCGGCAGCGGCTTCTCTCTCGATATCGAGGTACGTGAAGGTGCCGGCGCCTTCGTGTGCGGCGAAGAGACCGCAATGATCGCTTCCCTCGAGGGTGAGCGCGGTGTGGCGCGCCCCAAGCCTCCCTACCCGGCCGTGCGTGGGTACTACGGCGAGCCGACCATCATCAACAACGTCGAGACGTTTGCCAATGTGCCGCTCATCGTCAACGAAGGTGGCGCCGCGTTCGCCGAGAGCGGGACCGCCGGCTCCAAGGGCACCAAGATCTTCGCTTTGGCCGGCCAGGTCAACAACACGGGTCTGGTCGAGGTGCCGATGGGGGCGACGATCCGTGACATCGTCTTCGGTGTCGGCGGCGGAATGCCCCGCAATCGCGAATTCAAAGCCGTCCAGATGGGTGGCCCATCGGGAGGCTGTGTGCCCGCCGCTCACCTCGATCTGCCCATCGACTATGACTCGCTGAAAGAGGTCGGGGCGATCATGGGCTCCGGCGGCATGATCGTGATGGACAACACGACCTGCATCGTCGACATTGCCCGCTACTTCATCGCCTTCTGCGCAGAGGAGAGCTGCGGTGTCTGTGCCCCGTGCCGCCTCGGGACCGTGCAACTGGAGGTGATCCTCAACCGCATCTGTGACGGCAAGGGCACACTCGAAGATCTCGACACGTTGGAAAGCCTGGGCGAGGTAGTCCAACAGACTTCCCTGTGCGGCCTCGGGCAGACGGCGCCCAACCCGGTGATGTCCACTCTGCGCCATTTCCGGGACGAGTACCTGGCCCACGTTGTCGACAAGACATGCCCGGCCGGGGTCTGCAAAGCGCTGCTTCCTGTCGAAGCCACTGTTGGAAAGGAAACGTAGATGGCTGTTGCATCGGCTCTCAAGACGGTGAACCTCTCAATCGATGGTCGCGAGGTCGTTGCGCACGAGGGCGATACCGTCCTGGACGCAGCGCTGACGGCCGGTATCGACATACCGCGCCTGTGTCATGACCCGCGCCTCAAGCCGGTGGGCGCCTGCCGGTTGTGCGTCGTGGAGATTGAGGGCGAACGTGGCCTGCTCACCTCCTGCACGATGGAAGTTGCCGAGGGGATGGTTGTCGAGACCGAAACCGACCAACTGGCGGCGCGGCGCAAGTCGGTCCTCGAACTCATCCTTGACGACCACCGGGTCACCTGCCCGACGTGCGACAAGAACGGCGACTGCGCCCTCATGGACTACTCGTATCGCTACCAGGCCGACCAGTTCGCCTTCGGCGGATAC
>CAXMQV010000042.1:0-9533 GCA_964195905.1 uncultured Gammaproteobacteria bacterium | reverse complement strand
TGCTTCGGTGACTGCGGTCGGACCCGCCTTCGGTCAAGAGATCACCAGGTCGGCGATCCGTGCCCTCGTCATCTTCCTTATTGTGATTGCGCTGTTCATCGCCTGGCGATTCGAATGGAAGATGGCTCTGGCGGGATTGGCGGCCCTCTTTCACGACCTGATCCTCACCGCCGGGACCTATTCCATCACCGGCTTCGAAGTCACTCCGTCAACGGTGATCGCGATTCTGACCATCCTGGGCTACTCGCTCTACGACACCGTGGTGGTGTTCGACAAGATCGTGGAAACGGTCGAGATCAGCCAGGGACGCCGGTCGCTGGTCCAGATCATCGATGACTCGATGAACACCGTGCTCATGCGTTCGCTCAATACGTCGCTCACGACCCTGCTGCCGGTCGGGAGTCTGCTCTTTGTCGGCTCGTTCCTCCTCGGGGCAACCACCCTGCGCGAATTCGCGCTCGCATTGTTCGTCGGCGTGGCTGCCGGCACCTACTCGTCGATTTTCGTGGCCGCTCCGCTGCTGGCGACGTGGAAGTCGAACGAGCCGGAATGGATTGAGGTCCGGCCTGCCCCGGCTCGAAAGTCTGACCATGCCCCGCCGCCCAAGGAATCAAAGAAGAAGGCGCCGGCCCGGCCGCCCGCTCCGACGACAGGACCGAAGCCCCGGCCCCCCAAGCGCGGCAAGGGAACGGGACGCTGATCGCCTGGCGGGCTCGGCGGTCGGCCATGGGTAGACTCGCCGCGTGAAAGCACTGACTGACCTCATCCGAGATATCCCGGATTTCCCCGAGCCGGGCATCATGTTCAAGGACATCACGCCACTGTTGGCCGACCACAATGGCCTTCAGATCGCGATCGGAGCCCTCGTCGAGCACTACCGGGAGACCGACGTCACCCTGGTCGCCGGCATCGAATCGCGTGGGTTCATATTCGCCACCCCCATCGCTCTCAGTCTCGGCGCAGGCTTCGTACCCATCCGGAAGCCGGGCAAGCTCCCCTACGACGTCATCACCGAGGAGTACGAGCTCGAGTACGGCACCGACTCTCTGGAGATTCATCGTGACGCGGTCAAGCCGGGCGATCGAGTCATCATCATCGACGATGTGCTCGCCACCGGGGGAACGGCGATCACCGCCGCCAAGCTTGTCGAGCACCTCGGAGCCGACGTGGTCGGCATTGGCGTCATGGTCGAGCTCGAGTACCTCGGAGGCCGTCGACGGCTCGAGGGGTATGACCTGATTTCGCTCGTTCAGTATGAGCATCCCTGAGCCGACGGCTCCCTCCACATCACGTGATGCCTTCGACCGGATAGTCGAGGCATTCCTCGACTATCACCCTGATGTTTCCGTTGAGGTGCTCGAGCGGGCCTATGAGCTCGCCGATCGCATGCATGCCGGCCAAACCCGCAAGACCGGAGAGGCGTTCATCTTCCACCCGCTGGCGGTCACGCAATTGCTGGCCGATTACGGGCTCGACGAGGCGACTCTGGCAGCCGGCATCCTCCATGACACCGTCGAAGATACCGAACTGAACCTCGACAAACTCCGTCAGGATTTTGGAAGCGAAATCGCCGATCTCATCGACGGGGTGACCAAGCTCGATCGGGTCGAGTTCGAAGACCGGGATGAGGCCCAGGCGGCCACCATTCGCAAGATGGTCATCGCCATGGCAGACGATGTCCGGGTGCTCGTGATCAAGCTGGCCGACCGACTGCACAACATCCGGACGCTCGGACCCTTCGATCCCGCCAAGCAAGAGCGCATCGCCCACGAGACGGTGGACGTATATGCCCCCCTGGCCCATCGGCTCGGGATGCAAGAGATCAAACACGAGATGGAGGACAGCTGTTTCGCCATTCTCCAGCCGCGCCGCAACAAGGAAATCCGCGAGTTGCTTGCCAAGCGGGCGCCCGCTCGAGAGGGAGTAATCGAAGCTGCCACCCTTGAGGTCTCGGCGGCCCTTGCCAACGCCAGGATCAAGGCTGACGTGACGGGACGCCCCAAGCATCCGTATTCGATCTATCGGAAGATGATTGAAACGGGCTATTCCTTCGAAGAGCTCCACGACCTCATCGGGATCCGGATCATCACCGAGGACATCTCCGATTGCTACGGGGCGCTTGGCGTCGTTCATACGCTGTGGCCTCCCGTCCACGGCCGCTTCAAGGACTACATCGCCACCCCGAAGTTCAATCTCTATCAAAGCCTGCACACCACCGTCGTCGGCCCGGCCGGCAAGCCGCTCGAGGTGCAAATCCGGACTCGCGACATGCATGCTCGTGCCGAGCGGGGTGTGGCCGCACACTGGGGATACAAGGAAGGGGCGGCGCCGGGCGATCTCGCCTGGATGGCCGACATCCACTTCTTGCGAGACACCTTCGAAGATCCCGAAGACTTCCTGGCCGGGCTCAAGATCGACCTCTACCGTGACGAGGTCTTCGCGGTTACTCCAAAGGGCAAGGTGGTGACGCTCCCGAAGGGTGCCACCCCCGTCGACTTCGCCTACGCCATCCACACCGAGGTCGGCCACCGCTGCGTGGGCGCCAAGGTCAACGGACGCCTGGTGGCTCTCAACACCAAGCTCAAGTCGGGCGACATCGTTGAGATCAGCACCTCGCGCTCGCAGACCGCTCACCCGAGCCGTGATTGGCTCAAGTTCGCCCAGACCTCCAGGGCTGCGGCCAAGATCCGCCAGTGGTTCAATCGCGAGCGCCGTGAGGAAGCCCTCAGCAAGGGCAAGAGCGACGTCTTGAGTGCAGTGGCCGGCGAGGGCCTGGGACTGACCGGCGCTCGCCGTGACCGGCTCCTGGAAGAGGTCGGGCATGGGCTGAGTTATCAGGACCTGGAGTCGCTCTATGTAGCGGTGGGGGAGGGGAACGTCTCGGCGTCCTCGGTGGTCACGAAACTCGTACGCCTCGTCCGGCCAGACGATCCAGCCGACGACGTCGCCGACCTGTTGCCCATGCGATCGGTGTTCCCCGCCCGACTGGCGCCGGAGATCGTCGTCGAGGGCCATGAGGATCTGGCGGTGCGGATCGCCCGATGTTGTGCACCTGTGCCTGGTGATGACATCGTGGGCTTCGTGACGGTGGGGGGCGGCGTGTCGGTACACCAGGCCGATTGCACGAACCTCGAAGATCTGTCCGAGCGATCCGAGCGGATGATCGATGTTGCCTGGTCGCAGAGCCGCGGCGCCAGCTTCGCGGTCTGGATTCAGGTCGAGGCGCTCGACAGACCAGGGCTGTTGCGGGATGTCACTTCGGTGTTGTCCGACCTGGGAGCCAACATCCTGGCCTCGACCTCGGTGGTGTCCGCCGACCGTACTGCCACCTTGCGGTACGAGGTGGAGCTCTCCGATCCGAGCCAGCTGGAGCAGGCCATCAGTGAACTGCGAGACCTGGAAGGCATCTACGACGCGGCCCGGATCCTGCCAGGGGGCTAGTCACCCGGCGATCCGGCGAGATGACCCCTTCATTCGCCTCACTTTTGAACTTCCGGCGCCGATGTATGGGGCATGGCGATGTCGGTGTCGCGGGCAATACTCAGCTCCGGCCGCACACCTCGGCGGGCGATCTTGCGGTCGTAGCCGGTCGTGACGTGACCATTCGTGGTACGGCAGATATCTGGGGAGCGATCCTCACCCGAGAGCAGATCACGATGGGCGGTACCCCGGGCAGCAATAACGCCATCATCGGTTCTTCCCCGTGCCACACTCCGGGTTCTCCGGTAGCCCAGAACGAACTGTACGGGAACGCCTCGCTCACCTACAACGGCGGACTGTCAATCCCCAACTACGGCGTCATCAACCCGGTATGGAACGTGAGCATCGACCGCTGGTCAGAGCTCTAGAGACCCAACCCACTCGCTACCACAGGAGCCCGGCATGATGCCGGGCTCCTGTACGTCCGGGGTACGCTGCCGGGATGCTCATCGACTCGCGAGAACTCTGGCTTGCCGGGACCAATTGCTACGTAATCGCCCCCGGGCCGGGCAGTTTGGCGGTGGTGGTCGATGCTCCACCTGATCCTGACGGCGTCGGTGACTTGCTGCGTCAACACGACCTGACCCCCGTCGCGCTCCTCCTCACCCATGCGCATATCGATCACCTAGGCGGCGCCGGGGCGGTGTCTCGCAGTTTCGGCATCAGCGCCCACCTCCATCCCGATGACGGCTGGCTGGCCGAGTCGCCGGAGGATCAGCTTCGGAACCTGCTCGGGATGGTTCCCCCCGGCGACTACGCCCCCCCTGAGCGGTTCACGGATCTGGCAGACGGCGAGGAGCTCGAGCTGGCCGGGAGTGTGTTGAAGGTCGTCCATACCCCGGGTCACACGCCCGGCCACTGCTGTTTTCTTCTCGAGTCAGAAGGGATCCTGTTCTCCGGCGATCAGCTGTTCGCCGGATCGGTCGGCCGCACCGATTTGCCGGGCGGCGACTGGGACACCCTGCTTGCCTCGATGAAACAACGGGTGCTTACCCTCGACGACGATATCGAGGTCCTTCCCGGTCACGGGCCTGCCACTACGATTGGCCGCGAACGCCGTACCAATCCCTTTCTGCAAGGCCTAGCATGAGCTTCCGTCCGCCCAAGGGCACCGACGACATCCTTCCACCCGTCTCCCGCCGCTGGCGTCGGATATTGGCCGTCTTCGACGAGCTGGCCGAACGCTATGGCTACGACCTGGTGGTAGTGCCCGTGTTCGACTCCACGGAGATCTTCGAGCGAGGCGTCGGTGAGGGCACCGACGTCGTCCAGAAGGAGATGTACACCTTCCAGGACAAGGGCGGCCGATCCATCACGCTCCGACCAGAAGCGACGGCCTCGGTCGTGCGGGCCTACCTGGCATCTGGCGGCCAGATCCCGATGAAGCTCGCCTATGCCGGGCCTATGTTCCGCTATGAGCGGCCGCAAGCAGGGCGCCGGCGCCAGTTCTGGCAGGTGGGCGTCGAATACCTCGGCGAAGACTCTCCGGCGGCCGATGTCGAGGTCATCGAGCTCGGCTACCGCTTTTACGAGGCCATCGGGCTGACCGGCTTGGAAGTGCAGCTCAACACACTCGGCGATCCTGCCAGCCGGGCCGCCCATCGCGAGGCATTGATTTCGTTCCTCAACGACATCCAGGATGACTTGAGCGACGACAGCCGTGGCCGGATCGCCACCAATCCGCTGCGGGTGTTTGACTCGAAGGAGGACCGGGACAAGCTGGGCGGGGCGCCTATGCCGCTCAATTTCTTGAGCGTCGAATCGGCCGCTCACCATGAAGCCGTGAAGCGCGGGCTCGGCCGGGCGGGCGTTCCCTACGTTGAGAATCCGCTCCTGGTGCGGGGTCTCGACTACTACACCCGCACCGTCTTCGAATACGTCGCCACCGATCTCGATGCCGCTCAGAATGCCGTCGGCGGTGGAGGCCGCTACGACCAGCTGGCCGAAGTGCTGGGTGGGCGCCATGTTCCCGCCGTCGGGTTCAGCCTTGGGATCGATCGGATCGTCCTGGCGCTCGGGGATGAGGCCGAGCCGGTGCCGGCGCTCGACGCCTTCGTGGTGGTGGCAGAAGAGGGGCGGCGCGATCTCGCCGTCGGCCTGGTTCGGGAACTTCGCGATCGGGGTCTGCGGGCGGACATGGAGCCAGCGGCGCGGTCGGTCAAGGCTCAGTTCAAGGCGGCCGACCGCCGACAGGCGCACAGCGTCATTGTGGTGGGCGACGAATGGGACGCCGGTGAGGTAACCATTCGCGACCTTTCCCAGGGGCAGGAAGCCCGGGTTTCCCGCCAGGCGGAGTCAATCATCGGGCACATTCAATCGGGAGGCGAATCACCATGACGTATCGGGACACGAAGGCAGGTGTCCTCACGGCCGCCGACGCCGGCCGCACCGTGCAGCTGGCCGGTTGGGCGGACCGCATTCGAGATCAGGGTGGGGTGATGTTCGTGGACCTGCGGGACGCTTCCGGCGTCGTCCAGGTCGTCATCGACCCGGCCACCCTTCCGGAAGCCGTCGGGTTGCGCCGTGAATTCTGTATTTCAGTCACCGGAGAGGTGACGTTGCGTCCGGAGGGGAGTGAGAACCCCGACCTTCCGACCGGCGGAATCGAGGTGACCGTGGCGTTGCTTGTGGTGCTGTCGGCCGCCCGGGCGCTGCCCTTCCAGCTCGATGAGCGAACCGACGTCGACGAGCTCGTCCGCCTGCAGTACCGCTACCTCGACATGCGCCGCCCCCGGGTGGCGGCCAATCTCCGGGCGCGTTCGACGGCCGTGGCCGCCATGCGACGGACTCTGACTGCGGCCGGTTTCTTGGACGTTGAGACGCCGACGCTCATCAAGTCGACGCCCGAGGGTGCCCGTGACGTCCTCGTGCCGAGCCGTCTTCAGCAGGGTGACTTCTACGCGTTGCCGCAGAGCCCCCAGCTGTTCAAGCAGCTCCTGATGGTGGGCGGCATCGAGCGCTATTACCAGATCGCCCGGTGCTATCGCGATGAGGACTTCCGGTCAGATCGCCAGCTCGAGTTCTCTCAGCTCGACATCGAGGGCTCCTTCTGGGAGCGAGACGACGTGCTGGCCACCATCGAGTCCGTCATGGTGGAGGTCGTGCGAGACGTGCGAGGGATCGAGCTCACGACCCCGTTCCCGCGCCTCACCTATCACGAGTCGATTGACCGGTATGGGACCGACAAACCCGATCTTCGCTTCGATATGTCGATTGAGGATCTGACCGAGCTGTTCTCGTCCACCGAATTCAAGGCGTTCGCCGGGGCGGTGGCGTCCGGGGGAGTGATCCGCGGGCTCAACGTCGGTCCGGCCGGGCTGAGCCGGGCGGGCCTGGATGGGCTGGTCGATGACGCCAAGGCGGTGGGCGCCGGTGGCCTCGTGTGGATGGTCGTCGAGGATGATGGCACTCTTCGCTCGCCGGTCGCCAAGTTCCTCTCCGAGGACGAATTGGCCGGGATCACCGACTCCCTGTCGGGCTCGCCCGGTGACTATCTCCTGATCGTCGCCGACAAGCGGCGGGTGGCGGCCGAGGTCCTCGGCCGATTCAGGGTTCGATTCGGTTCGCCGGAAGGCCACGATGAGCTGAACTTTCAATGGGTGATTGACTTCCCGGTATTCGAAGAGACCGCCGGCGGGGACCTGGTGGCGGCCCATCATCCGTTCAGTGCCCCCGTCGATGTGGAGGAAATGGAATCGAGCCCGGCAACCGCCATCGCCCAGGCCTACGACCTCGTGCTGAACGGGTCAGAGCTCGGCTCGGGCAGTGTGAGAATCCACGATCCCGCCACCCAGGAGAAGGTGTTCGAGATCCTTGGCATCAGTGTTGAGGAGGCTGAAAGTCGCTTCGGGTGGTTCGTGGAAGCACTCGGATTCGGGACGCCTCCCCACGCTGGATTTGCCGTCGGAATCGCCCGGCTGGTCAGCATCCTGCAGGGCGAGCCGAACATTCGTGAAGTCATCCCGTTTCCCAAGACCCAGACCGGTGTCGACCCGCTCACCGGCTCGCCATCTCCGGTCGACGATCACCAGCTCATGGAGCTCGGCATCGATCTACGGCCCGATGTGCGGGCGGCTCGCCTGGCCGCTGAGGAAACCGAGGAAGACCCTCCGGAAGGCGACTGATGGCCGACTTGTTCGAAGCCGGGCGTGAGCAGCGACGCGAGGCTGCACAGCCGCTGGCCGCCCGGATGCGCCCCCGCACACTCGACGAGGTTGTCGGTCAGGAAACCCTCGTCGGCCCGGGGGCAGCCTTCCGGACGGTAGTGGAGAGCGGTCGTCCGCCTTCCATGATCCTGTGGGGCCCGCCGGGAACCGGCAAGACCACGCTGGCCCGCCTGATCGCCACGACCACCGACGGGTTCTTCGAGCAACTGTCAGCGGTCTCGGCCGGGATCAAGGACGTGCGAGAAGTGCTCGCCAAAGCCCGCCAGCGGCTGGGAGATGGGCTGGGGCGGACGGTCCTGTTCCTCGATGAAATCCACCGGTTTACGAAGGCGCAACAAGATGGTCTGTTGCCCGGGGTCGAGGACGGAACCATAATCCTGGTCGGAGCAACCACCGAGAACCCGTTCTTCGAGGTCAACTCGCCGCTCATCAGCCGATCGAGCTTGTTCCGTCTATCGGCGCTCGAACCTGCCCACCTGCGGGCCCTCATCGATCGGGCCATCGTCGATGGCGAACGCGGTCTCGGCATGCTCGGGGTGGGTATCGACGATGATGCCGCCGACGAGTTGTCCGAGCGAGTGGGCGGTGACGCCCGACTGACGCTCAACACGCTCGAGACCGCGGCAACTCTGGTAGCCGGCCGGGGTGGCGATTCCATCGCGTCCGGCGACATCGAGGAGGCGCTGCAGCGGCGGATCATCCGCTACGACAAGGGCGGCGATCGTCACTACGACGTGATCTCGGCCTTCATCAAGAGCCTGCGAGGGTCAGATCCCGACGCCACCGTCTACTGGCTGCACACCATGCTCGAAGCAGGCGAGGATCCCGAGTTCATCGTCCGGCGAATGATCATCCTCGCCTCCGAGGACGTCGGCCTGGCCGACTCGAGAGCATTGGCGGTTGCCACCGACGCCGCCTACGCCCTCAGCTACATAGGCCTGCCCGAGGCCGGGTATGCGCTCACCCAGGCCGCCCTCTACCTGGCATTGGCTCCCAAATCGAACTCGGTGACCCGCGCGATTGGAGCCGCCCGGGAAGCGGTGCGGGCCAGGGCAACCACCGAGGTCCCCATGCATCTGCGGGGGATCGGCTATCCCGGCGCCGAACAACTCGGCCACGGCGTCGGCTATCGCTACCCCCACGACGCCCCGGCCGGCGTGATCGCCCAGCAGTATCTCCCCGACGACCTGAAGGATCTGATCCTGTATCGACCGGGCGAAACGGGAGAAGAGCCGCGCCACGCCGCCCGCCAAGCCGTCGCCGACGAAATCCTCAAGAAGAAGCGATAGCGGGTCCACCTCCCACCGCCCACCGGGTTTAGCCGGTGACAGGTGACTGGTTAGCGACCGCCCCCAGGGCGGTCGCTAACCTTCCGTTTCTCATGGACCACAACGCGATTCGCAACGGATTCATTGACTTCTTCGTCGAACGGGGTCATACGCGGGTGCCGAGCGCCTCGCTCATTCCGACCGACCCGACGTTGCTGCTCACGAATGCGGGAATGGTCCAGTTCAAGCCGTACATGCTGGGCGAGGAGAAACCCCCCTATCCGCGGGCCGTCACGGTGCAGAAGGTGGCCCGTACCAGCGATATCGACATCATCGGGACCACCGCCCGGCACCTGACGTTCTTCGAGATGCTCGGCAACTTCAGTTTCGGCGACTACTTCAAAGAGAAGGCGATTCCCTACGCCTATGACTTGATGACTGAGGTGTTCGGCCTCGACCCGGATCGCCTGTGGTACACGGTCTTCAAAGATGACGACGAGGCCGCCGAGATCTGGCTGGACGGGGTCGGGATACCGACTGCCCGCCTCCAGCGCCGCGACCGCGACAACTTCTGGCAGATGGGGGTGCCCGGCCCGTGCGGCCCATCCTCGGAGATCTT
>CAXMQV010000041.1:0-30473 GCA_964195905.1 uncultured Gammaproteobacteria bacterium | reverse complement strand
TGGCAAGGGACTCCTCATCGACTTCAACTACGACACCGAGCCCCTCCCCGGCAAGTACCCGTTGCCCGGCATCGGCCCGTTCTCTTTGCTGAAGGAGACCGAGGCCAACCACTGGGGCAAGATGATGTTCAAGTGGACGTATTGGAACATGCTCCTGCCGGGTCGTGAGCTCCCGCTGGAAGCCCAGATGTCGCTGGCGGGCAAGGTCCGGGAGGAGGTGGGGGCGTGACTACCACGCTCGACACCGACCGCCTCGCCAAGCTCGAGGCCAAGCTCGATCGGCTCACCGAACATGTTGAATTCCTCGCGGCCCACGCCAGGGAAGAAGCCATGCGTCGGGAGATGGTGAGCGAGCTGATTTCCGACATCAGCCCGATCGCCGCCCAGGCAATGAGCACCATGACTGAAGAGCTCGACACCACCGACCTCGACATGGCAAAGGTCATCCGGTTGCTCAAGCGGTTTGCCGAGAGCGCCGAAGTCCTCGACGCCACCCTCGCCCAGCTGCAATCGGCCCATGGGCTCGTCGAGGACATCATGCCTCTCACCGGCGACGCCTTCGTCAAGGTCACGTCGAGCCTGGCCGACTTCGAGCGGCGCGGCTACTTCACATTCGCCAAGGAGGGCCTGGGTGTCCTCGACCGGGTGGTCACCACCTACGACGAGGAAGATATCCGGGCCCTCGGAGACAACATCGTGGTGATCCTCGACACCGTCAAACAAATGACCCAACCCGAGGTGATGACGATGCTGAGCCGCACCGTCGACTCCATCGAGGACGACGACGGCGAGCCTGCCTCGCTGTTCAAACTCGCCCGCCAGATGCGTGATCCGGAGATCAAGCGGGGACTTGCCCGCCTGCTCGGGATGCTCCGCACGATGGGCGCAGAAAATCCAACCAACAATTCCTGATAGGAGGAACCATGGCAACTGAAACACTCGCCGGGACTGAGGTCCAGGTTGACGAGGAAGGCTTCTTCGTCGATCCGGGCACCTGGACCGAAGAGATGGCCAAAGAATTGGCCGCACATGTCGGCGTCGACGAACTGACCGAGGACCACTGGACGGTCATCAAGTTCTGCCGCACCGACTTCGAGTCCAAGGGTGAGAGCCCGACCCTGCGCAGGGTCTCGACCGAGGCCGGAGTCCCGACCAAGCAGCTCTTCCAGCTGTTCCCGAAGAAGCCGGCCAAGAAGATGAGCTACGTGGCGGGCGTTCCCAAGCCCAAGGGCTGCGTGTAGGAACCACCATGGATAAATTCGATACTGAATCCGATCGCAAACTCTGCATCATCGTTAGCCACGGAACCCTCGACGGGGCCTATCCGAGTTTGATCATGGCGAACGCGGCTGCCGCCGAGGGAATCGACACCCACTTGTTCTTCACCTTCTGGGGGATGGACGTCATCACCAAGAAGAAGATGGGCAAATTGTCGGTAACCCCGGTCGGCAACACGTCGATGCCGATTCCCCAGGCGCTGGCGCCGATGCCGGGAATGGCGACGATGTCGACCAAGATGATGAAGAAGCAGATCTCCGACCTCGACGTCCCGGACGTTCCCGAGTTCATGGAGATGCTCTCTGACATGGGCGTGCACATGTGGGCCTGCCGGATGTCGGTCGACATGATGAAGCTCGACAAGGATGACTTCTTCGAAGGAGTAGAAGACATCATCTCGGCCGGCGACTTCATGGAGATCAACGAGGGCGCCCAGCTGCTCTTCACCTGATATCCAACGAGTGGCCGACCACTCGCAGATCACTGAGGGACAGGCTCCTCCCCATACGGCCTGTCCCTCAGTCGCGTCCAGGTCCTTTTTTCGGGGACTTTCGGCCCTAGGGAGACGGGAGCGGATCGGGGATACTCGCAGGGTTATCGCCACCGATGGCGACTCGGGACGCTGGAGATTCATCTCCTGTTCGGGTTCCGAGAAGACTTGAGAGACGGGCTCCTCCCCATACGGCCCGTCTCTCAGTCGCGTCTGGGGCCAAAGCAACCAGCTACCAGCCTCCAGTTTTCTGTGAACGAGTTTGAGACTCGAGAGAGGCAACAATGATTGTTGCCTCTCTATCACGGCAGCTACCGAGGGAGACAACGGCAGCTGGCAGCTTGGTTGGTAGCTGGCTTGGCTAGGCCTTCTCGTCCTCGGAGTCGGCCTCATCGACCAGGCCCTCTTCCAGGCCCTTTTGGAGCTCTTTGACCGAGCCGCCAAGCGAACGAGCCAGCTCTGGCAGGCGTTTTGCACCAAACAGCACGAGCAAGACAACGAGAACGACGATGGCTTCGCCCCAGCCGAGCCCAATTGCAGCGATCATGTGAACCCCTGGTTGCGTGGCCGAAGTGTAGGCCGGACCCGATTATGACTTGGTCACACTTCAACGTAGATGCACTCCCCCGGGCACTCTTCGGCCGCTTCGAGAGCGGCATCAACAAGTGCGGCCGGCAACCGGGCCTGGCCCTCGACTCCGGTGGGACCGTGGCCGGATCCGGGGCCACCATCGAACACTGTGCTCTGTCCCCAATGCGAGGCCGTCTCCTTGACCACCCAGAGGCCGTCTCCTCTTGCTTCGAAGAGATCGGGGGCAAGCTGCTCGCAGGTCCCGGCGCCCATGCAGAGGTCCTGGTCGATCCATATCTTCACTCGGTCGCTCCTTGCTTTGGTGGTAGCACCATCGGCAGGTGCCAATTCGAGGTCAAGGGGGCGAGCCAACCGTTACAGGTTCCTTAACGCGGCCTTAATCGCCTTTCGCCGATGGTGTCACCACCAAAGAAAAGGGCACCGAATGAACGACCGAATCCGATACGTCCTCGCACTCGTTGTTGGGCTGCTGGCCATCCCCGGCCTGGCTTTCGCCACCAACAGCGCCTTGTCAAGCGATGAAACCGACCAGAACGAAGAGGTTCTGGGAACCGTGGCGGTGAGGACGGCCACCGCCGATCCAACTTCCATCAGCGCCGAAGACCTCGTCAGAGCCTGCGGAGTGGAAGGCCGCTATCTCGTGGACCTGGAGAGCGCCGGCGCCACCGACGACATCCAACAGGCCGCCCTCAATGCCCTCCGCCCCATTTGCGAAGACGCCGGACTGCCATTGCCGGGCGCCCCGGTAGTGACAGGCGAAACGATCGTCGAGACCGTCACCGTGGTGCGGACGGTTCCCGGCCCGGTGGCAGCAGGGACGTCCACCACCACAAGCACGTCGCTCGCCGGTCAAGATGACGATGACGACGCCGCCGAAGCCTTCTCGGCTGCCGAGCGAGCGCTGACGGCCATCAACACGGCCCGGGAAGTCGCCGGTGATCCTGAGAAGATCAACGAGGCGATCGCCCTCCTCAGTCGAGGCAACGCGGCGTACGAGGCCGGTGACTACGACGAGGCAGAGGAGCTGTACGAGGCAGCTGAGCACAAGGCCATCGAAGCTCAACAACAGCTCCAGGCCCACGGCGATGACCACGAGGACGACGAGGACGACGACCACGAGGATGAGCATCACGAGGACGACGACCATGAGGACGACGACTGATGGTCCGCAGCGTCATCAACATCCTCTCCCCTATCGCGGCGTTGGCCGTCGTGTGGGTATCGCTCCAGAGCTTTGTGATCACGGGCCAGGGGGCCCCGCCGGCGGAGCCGCTACTCGTCCCGCCAACGAGTGTGGTGTCAGAGGGCGTGCTTCCTGAGCTTGGCTCGGTCTCGCACGTTCTGGCAACAACCTCGACCGAATCCGTCGGGGGCACCGTGCCCGAGGCGGTCAGGCGAATTCTCATCACCAACGGTGTGGTGCTGCTCGTACCCGAGAGGGCGGGTGGGCTGTGATCCGGCAACGATTCGGCTCGGGCCGCGTCGCCCGCATCGGTGCCTGGGCATTGGCGGCTGTCACTGCCGTGGCCGCCGTTCTCAGCAACCAGATAGCGGCGGCTGAGAACGAGAGCACCCCGCCGGGTGAAGCCGCAGTCGACCGGTTCGTCCGCTCCAACCCGGCCGTCCCGGCGGCACCCACCGACGGATTACTCATCCTTCGGTATCACCCGACCCCGCCACCCCCGCCCCCCACCATCGTCCGTCGGGTCATCGTCGAGGAACGCGTCGCCGGAGCAACCGGTTCGGCCCCGGCCTCCGCCGGCAGTCGGGCGACCACTGCCCCCGCCACCGCGCCGGCCGCCGCCGCGTCCCCGGCCCCACCGCCGCCGGCCCCGGCCCCGCTGCCTGCGCCGGCCCCCGTCCAGAGCTCCGGGTCATGATCTCAGGCAGCTTTCGCGCCATGGGGACCACTGTCCTGGTACGTACGCACGGCGAGGGTGACATCGAGGAGTCCCGGCGACTCTTCGAGGACGTCGAACAGGTCTGCAGCCGGTTTCGTGAGAACAGCGAGCTGGCTCTCCTCAACCGGAACCCGGCACCTTCGGTCCGGCTTTCTCCCACCCTCGGGACGGTCCTGGAGCACGCCGCCGCCGCCCGCCGCCGCACCGGCGGATTGGTCGACATCGGCGTCGGCGCGGCTGTTTCAAGCTGGGGATATGACCGGACCTTCTATGAAGTCGAGGACCTTGCCGAGCCGCCGCCCCTCTCGCGGCGGCCGGAATGGACCTTGGAAGCCGGATGGCTGCAGCGGCCGGCCGGCGTGGCAATCGATCTGGGCGGGATCGCCAAAGGGTGGACCTGTGATCTAGCCGTTGATCGTGGACTGGCGACTGTGGCCTCGGCCGGCGGCGACGTGCGATCTGCCGACGAGGCCACGACGGTCGAAATCATCGATCCCTGGTCTGAGCGCGCCGTCACGGTGGCGCTCGGGGTGGGGGCGCTGGCGACGAGCTCGGTAACACGGCGGCGTTGGCGGGTCGGGTCGCGTGATGTCCACCACTTGATCGACCCGCGCACTTCCCGGCCGTCGGATTCGCCGGTGCTCAGCGCCAGCGCCCTCGCGGCAAGCGCAGTTGAGGCCGAAGCTGCCGCCAAGGCGGTTCTGCTCCTCGGAGCCGATGGCCTGGAGTGGGCGGAGCGCCAGCCGTGGGTAAGGAATGCGGTGGTGGTCTGGGAGGACGGGAACGTGTACGCGACGACCGGCCTGGAGGTGGCCGCGTGACGTGGATGATCATTCGCGGATCAGGCCTGGCCGCCTTTGGCCTGTTGGCCGCCTCGACCATCTGGGGGCTCCTGGTGTCGAGTGGCTTCCTCGGCCGCCTCGTCAAAGCCAAACCGCTCACCTACATGCACGAGTCATTGGCGGTCGGCGCCATCCTCGCCACGATCGGCCATCTCGTGGCGCTGTCGGCCGACCGGTTCATCGAATTCGGCTGGCAGGAACTGTTCGTGCCCGGCGCCTCGAGCTTCAAGCCGCTGTGGGTGACCTTTGGCATCGTCGCCTTCTACGGGATGGTCATCGTCAGCGCCAGCTTCTACGTCCGCAAGCACATAGGCCAGAAGGCGTGGCGGCTCATTCACTTCAGCACCTTCGGGATCTTTCTTGCGACCGCCGTCCACGGGCTCATGGCCGGGACCGACAGCTCCAATCGATACGTCCAGTGGGCGTACATCGGCTCAACGGCCGTCGTCGTCGGGCTGACCGCAACGCGAATTGCCGCCGGCGGAGCCAAGTCACGCCCGCCCCGCTCGACCCGGGTGGTGGCAGCGCCGTCGGAGGCCAAAGTTGGTTAGTCGGCGACGGGAAACTCGAGGGCGACCTGCGCACCGCCGGGATCCTCGGGGAGTGCCAGTGTTCCACCGGCTGCTTCAACGGTCGAACGGGCAATATCGAGACCAAGACCCGACGACTGCCGGGTGCTCGTGCCACGCTCGATCACCGATGGATGAGGGAATCCGGGCCCCTCGTCCATGATCACGAGCCGTGCACCAAGGCTTCCGCGGGTGACCACCACTGCGAAGCCCGATCCCTCCGGCGTGTGGTCAAACACGTTTCCGATGAGCGCGTCGATGGCCGCCGCCAGGTCCGTGGCATTGACGGCGACGGGATGCGGACCGGGGTCGACCGATATCTCCCATCGACGACCCTGATCCTCTGCCAGCGCCCCCCAGAAGGTGACCCGCTGTCGAGCGACCGCACCCAGATCGGTGGTGGCGCCGGCACCCTCCCGAACCGGGCGCCGCGCCTGCTCGATCACGAAGTCCACCGTCCGCTCCAATTCGTCAACATCGTCCTCCAGGCGGCCGGCCACCGCACGGTCATCAAGTGCTTCGACGTCGAGTCGTAAGGCGGTCAGCGGAGTGCGGAGACGATGGGCTAGATCGGCGACCGACTCGCGTTCGGAGGACAGCAACGACCCGATTCTCTCCACCAGACGATTGAAGGCAGCGCCGACCTCGACAACTTCGGGGGGGCCGGCCGGCTGGACGCGCGCCTCCAGGTCCCCCCGAGATACCCGGGCGGCGGCGTCGGAAAGCTCCTGAACCGGCTCGACGAGCGAACGGCCCATCCGATCGGCCACGCCGACCGCGATCAGGGTCAAAACGGCGCCCAACACACCGAGCAGCACAACAACCGGCCAGACATTGCGGGCCAGCAACTCCCTGGGAACGAATGAGCGAACCACCAGCGGCGTTCCGGCGGCCTGAACTACGGGAACAACGATGACTGCCCCGCCGTCAAAACTGGTGGTTATCGACTCTCCCAGCCGGGCAGCCTTGACGAAGTCGTCGAGCACGAACTGCTCACCGACCACGGAACCGTCCCCCAGAACCACCGACATCCGTTCCTCCGACCGCGCCGCCACCGTGGCAAGGACCGCCCCGATGCGTGCCGCCTCATCGGCCGGCACCAGCGACAGGTTCTGGGCAACGATCTGAGCGTTGCGCTCAGCCGTTGAGAGCGCCCGGTCGCGAGCGAGATCCCGCACCAGAAAGGCCAGTGGAACGAGGAAGGCCACCACCACCATCGCGGCGACTGCACCGGCCAGGAGGACGAGCCGCCGTCTCACGCGTCGGGATCGACGAGCTTGATTCCGACCCCTCGCACGGTGTGCAGGTAGCGAGGGTCGGCCGCCGACTCCCCTAGTTTTCGCCGCAGCCAGGACACGTGGACGTCGACGGTCTTATCGGCGCCGCCGTACGGCTGACGCCACACCTCGGCGAGGATCTCACGTTTTCCGACCACCGTCCCCACCCGCTGCGCCAGAAATGCCAGCAGATCGAATTCTCGCCTGGAGAGCTCGAGCGCGACGCCTGCCAACGACGCGTCCCGCGATTGAGGGTCGATCGAGAGCTTCCCGACGACGATGGGGCCTGGCTCATCATCGGATCCGAGACGGCGCAGCACCGCCCGAATACGGGCGTCGAGTTGGTCGGAGGAGAACGGTTTTACGACATAGTCGTCGGCGCCCGCATCAAGGGCCCTAACGATCTCGGCCTCCTCGTCGCGAGCCGTCGCGATGACGACGGGGACGGGCGATATCGACCTGATCATCTTGAGTACGTCGATCCCGTCCACATCGGGAAGTCCCAAATCGAGAACCACCAGGTCGACCGCCTCAGCCAGGGCGTCCTCGACGCCGGCCAGGCCGGTAGCCGAACTGCGGACCTCGTGCCCTCGCTGTGCCAGTGCCCGCGCCACAGCCTCTCGAATCCGTTGATCGTCCTCAATGAGCAAGATGGAAGCCATGTACTCACGTTAAACGCCGATTCCGCCCGCCGACCTCTCTTAGCGAAGTCTTAACCCCGGCTTATCCGGGTGCGAGCCATACTCGACTCATGATGAAGAACCGTTTGGGGCTCGTAACGGCCTGGTTGCTGGCAACCGCGCTGGCCGTGGGCGTCGCTTCCCAGGCAGTCGGCCTCGTGGCCGACCGGGCCGTTGAGCTGCCGGCTCAGATCAATATCGCCGTGGCCGGCCAGTCGTCCTTTGGGCCCATCACAGCTCCCCCTTCCGACCCGTCGACACCCACCACCATTCGGAGCACTACCACCACGTCATCGACCGCTCCCGCACCGACAACCTCCACCACCCCCACCACATCGAGCGGCGTGACTACCAGCACGGGTGCCACGGCGACGACCACCACTACGGCGACGACGTCGCCACCCCCGTCCACGACAACCACCACCAGCGCTCCTCTCCTGGACTCACAAACCTTCTTCCCGACGGGTGGCCAGGTTTCGGTCGCCTGCACCGGACCGGACACGATCAAGTACCTGGCCGCAGTTCCAGCGTCGGGCTGGACCCTGCACCGCGAAGACTCAGGTCCCGTCAAGGTCCGGGTCGAATTCGAGTCGGGAGAACAGGAATCCGAGATCGAAATCGTGTGTATCAACAGTCAGTTGATAGCCGAGATGTCGGACTGACGGTCCCGTAGAATCTCGCCATGCCGCCGCGCCTCGACCTCGTTGGAATCATCGTCCAGGACATGGCGGCATCGCTGGCGTTCTATCGCCGTCTCGGATTCGACATCCCGCCGGAAGCCGACTCTGAAGGACATGTTGAGGCCATGGCCGCCGGGCTCCGCATTGCCTGGGACACCGTCGAGGTGGTCGAGAGCTTCGACCCCGATTGGACCCGACCGGTGGGCGGCCACAAAGTCGGCATCGCTTTTCTGTGTGACTCGGCCGCCGAGGTCGATGAGGTGTATGCCGGGCTGATCGCCGACGGTTACCAGAGTTACAAGCAGCCGTGGGACACCCTCTGGGGTCAGCGCTATGCCGTGATCCGGGACCCCGATGGCAACTCGGTCGACCTCTTCGCACCGCTCTCCTAGAGCCGCTTCACACATCGGCAAATCGCCCACGTGGCCTCATCGCCGCTCCGGATGACGGGAGCCTTCCGGCGGCTAGACCTTGAGCCGGCGATCGAGAAAGGACAGGACCTCGTCGAGCGCTTCCCGGGTCGGATGCCCGGGTTCATCGACAAACTCTTCGGTGAGCACCGAGTGGGCCGACCGCGTTATCCCATGCGCATTGCCCTTCGATGAGTCGATCTCAACGGCAACGAAGTTGTCGCCCAGCAGATTGCTCAACGCCTCGAACCGAGATCGCCGCACGAAAGGATCGGAGGTGAACCTCAGCCCCAGAACCTGGCAACCCTCGGCGGCTCGCCTCCGTACGGCGGCCAGGTCAGCGTCCGATAACCCAAGCGAAGCCTGCCGGGCCTTGCCAACCGGAAACGGGGTGGCCGGTTGACTGAGCACAGGGGCGGCGACGGAATCGTCGACCATCATGGCCAACCCGAACCCACCGGTGAGACACATGCCAACGACACCGACGCCCGGGCCGCCCAACTCCTCGTGGGACTGACGGGCCAGGGCCCGCAGCCAGGTAGTTATCGGGCTCGCCGCGCCGGCCGCCAGGCAGTGGAACTCCTTCGAGACACATGCTCGCAGCATTGAGGAGAGCACGTAGGGGGTGGTGGCAGGCTTGCCAACCGTTCCAAACAGCGACGGCATGAGCACCGTGAACCCGCGGTCGACAACGCGGCGGGCGAAGTCGGCGACCGGCGGAGTTATGCCCGGCACCTCATGAACAACGATCACCCCGGGGCCGGTGCCGGCCCGGTAGACCGGGTAGCTCTTGCCTTGAAAGGCGACGTCGATCAGATCGAATCCCTGCACCGGAGGAGCATAGGAGGCCGCCCGGCACTTAGCCTGGTCGCCATGAGTCGGCTCCGAGCGTTCGCATCCCTCACCCGTCCAGTGTTTCTCCTCGGCGGAGCGCTGCTGTATGGGCTCGGAGCTGCCCTATCCCCGCATCCGGTCGATTGGACCGCCTACCTCATCGGACAGGCTCTCGTCACGACGATCCAGCTGTCCGCCCAGTACACAAACGAGTACTACGACCAGCGAGCCGATGGGCTGTCCGGCGCCAACCGCACCTGGCTGACTGGAGGCAGCGGGATACTCGCATCCGGACGGCTGGCTCCCAGCACGGCGCTCCGGGCTGCCACCATCACCGCCCTGGCGGCGCTCGTTGCGGTGGTGGCGGTCACCGTCACGAGCGGTGCAGCCGGGCTGGTCGGTCTGGCCGCTTTGATCGGGGCGTTGGCCTACTCGGCCCCGCCTGCCCGGCTCGTAAGCACCCTTGCCGGAGTATCGACCGCCTCGTTGATCGTGGCCGGCCTGACACCTCTGACCAGCGCTCTCATCCAGGGCGGTGTCCCGGCCGATCGCCTTCTGGCGATCGTGATTCCGCTCGTGATCCTGCATCACGCCATGCTGATCGCCTTCGAGCACCCGGACCTGGCAGGTGATTCCGCCGCAGGCAAACGCACGCTGTCGGTCAGGCTCGGGGCGGCGGCGACGGCTCGACTGCACGGCGTCCTGCTCGTCGCAGCCTTCAGCGCGCTGGCCGGCGCGGCCGCCGTTGGTCCCCTTAGCTGGGGCGAGGTTGCCTGGGCAACCGGGATGGCACCGCTCGGGCTCCTCCAGGCGTGGTCGTTCACGCGGCCGCCGGAAGCCCGGCTGGTGACCGTCGCGGTCGGGCTGTTCAGCGGCACGGTCGTCGCCCTGCTGGTCGGGGTGACCTGAGGTGTTCGCGCAACGGGTCGAGTAGCGTCCCCGCCCAGGAGGTACGAATGTCTATGACCGACCGGATGGACCAGTTGGCGACCGAGAGCGAATGGGATTTCTCCGATCTGAGGGCCTTGTTCGTCAACTGCACGCTCAAGAAGTCACCAGAACGGTCCCACACCCAGGGATTGATGGACATTGCTATCGCCATCATGGAGAAGAACGGCGTGTCGGTCGAAAACGTGCGAGCCGTCGATCATGACATCGCCATCGGCGTGTGGCCGGACATGACCGAGCACGGCGCCGATCGCGACGACTGGCCCGCCCTTTACGAGAAGGTGCGAGCGGCCGACATCCTCGTCCTCGGATCGGCCATCTGGCTCGGTGAGAAAACCTCGGTCTGCACCCACCTCATCGAGCGGCTCTACGGCAACTCGTCCTTGCTCAATGAAGCCGGTCAGTACGCCTATTACGGCAAGGCGGGCGGCTGCCTCATCACTGGAAACGAGGATGGCGCCAAGCACGCCTCGATGAACATCCTCTACTCCCTCCAGCATCTCGGGTATGTGATCCCTCCCCAGGCCGATGCCGGCTGGTTGGGCGAGGCCGGTCCGGGACCGAGCTACCTCGACGAGGGCTCCGGCGGCCCCGAGAACGACTTCACCAACCGGAACACGACCTTTATGGCCTGGAACCTCATGCATCTCGCCCGCATGCTCAAGGACGCCGGTGGCATGCCCGCCCACGGCAACCAGCGGGCATTATGGGATGCCGGTTGCCGGTTCGATTTCGCCAATCCTGAGTACCGGTAGGGAGCCGACTGTGTGTTTCGACCATGATGCCCGTCCGCCGGTCGAGGCGATCTCCGGAGCGGTGTTCGCTTCCGATCGGTCTTCGATCGCGCCGCCAGCGAGTACGCCGGGGCTTCTGCCGACGCCTGGAACCGCGTAATGGGATTCATTGCAGCCAATCGTTAGGCGATGCCCGGATACCGCTATCCCTTGGCTCCCGAGCGGCCGGGCAAAACCTATTCGGTTGCGACGTTCCCGGCCGACAGAGCGACCAGCTCCGGTTCGACCCGCTCCATCTCCTCTCTGAAGCGTGCGAATGCCTCAGCAACGCCATCGGCCTCGTTGGCCCGGGCCAGCGTGACGACCTCCTGGCCTGCCTCGAAGGCGGCGGTCGCTCCGAGCGTGCCTAGCTCGCCTTTCAGCCGATGAGCGACTTTGGCGGCGTTGACCATGTCGCGGGTCTCGACCGCCGCTTTCAATTGCTCAAACTGCTCGGGGTACCCGTCGAGGAAGATCCCCGTGACCTCGGCGAGAACCTCCGGGCTTCCCCCCATGCGGCCGAGCGCTTCGTTCACGTCGATCAGCGACGGGGCTGTCTTCGCAACCACCGGCTCTGCTGACACCTCAGGCCCGGCCTCTGGCCTGGCAGCGTTGGCGTAGCTCACCAGCTGCTCGATGGTGGCGAACAGCTCCTCGGCCTGGAAAGGCTTGGATACATAGGCGTCCATTCCCGCCGCCATGCAACGATCACGATCACCCTTCATGGCATGAGCCGTCAACGCCACGATCGGAATATGGGCTCCCGACAACTGCTCGGCTTCCCGAATGGCGGCAGTTGCTTCGAGCCCGTCCATCTCCGGCATCTGCACATCCATGAGGATCAGGTCGTAGGCCTCCTTCTCGAGTGCCTGAACGGCTTCGAGGCCGTTCTCGACGGCGGTAACCATATGCCCGCGCTTCTCGAGCAGTCGCATGGCAAGACGGCGGTTGGTCGGGCTGTCGTCGGCCAGCAAGACGTTGACCTGACTCCGGCGCTCGCGCACCCAGTGACGGGTTACCAGTTCGCCGTTGCTGGCGCGGGACGCGATGGCCCGGATCGCCTCGAGTAATTCACCGGCCTCGAACGGTTTGGTGAGGTATCCGGCTGCGCCGAGCTCCCGTAACCGGGAGGCGTCACCCCGCTGACCAAGCGCGGAGATCACCACCATCGGAATCGCCGCGAAGGCCTTGCGCCCGAGCAGGGTCTCGGTGAATCCGATGGCATCGTCCTGCCGATCGATGATGACCACAGCGGGCGACCGGCCGCCGGCCGACGCCTGCTCGAGAATCGAGTGCGCCTCTGCGACATCGGCCGCCGAGAATGGCAGCAGCTTGCCCTGCCGGAGGATGGCAATGAGATTCCGCCTCGAGGCGGCGGTGTCGGAAATCACAAGCACCGAGTGATCCGTCGGGCCAAGCGCTCCGGCTCCGACGAGCACATCGTCGTCCAACTCGGTGAGAGGCATCGTGAATGCGAACGTGCTTCCCTTCCCGGGTTCGCTCGAGGCCGTCATCGTCCCACCGAGAGCGTCGGCGATATCGCGGGAAATCGAGAGCCCCAGGCCTGTTCCACCGTAGCGACGCGTCATCGACCCGTCCGCCTGCGAGAAGGCTTCAAAAACTCGCCCCAACTTGTCGGACGGTATACCAATGCCGGTGTCGGTGACCGCGAAGCCCAGCATGGGACTCTCACCGTCCTCGACGGAAACCACGACGGTCACCGATCCAACGTGGGTGAACTTGATGGCGTTTCCGACCAGATTGAAGAGGATCTGGCGAAGGCGCCCGGGATCTCCCATCACGCCATCGGGAACGTCTTCACCGATCCGGTAGGTGAGATCGAGGCCCTTCTCGGCCGCCTTCACCGCCAGCGTCCGAACCGTATCTTCGACGACGTCGCTGAGACTGAACGCCAGGTGCTCGAACTCGAGGCGACCGGCTTCGAGCTTTGAGAGATCGAGGATGTCGTTGATGAGGGTCAGAAGCGAATCGACGGCCGACTTGATGGTCCCGAGATACTCGCGCTGTTCGGCGGTCAGGTCGGTGGAGAGCGACAGTTCGGTCATCCCGACGATTGCGTTCATCGGGGTGCGGATCTCGTGGCTCATATTGGCAAGGAATTGCGACTTGACGATGGTGGCCGCCTCGGCCTCGTCTCGGGCCTCCTCGAGGGCCGCCTCGAATGCCTTCCGCTCGGTGATGTCACGCGAGGCGGCCTGGATCTCGACAGGCTCTCCCGTGGCCGGATCCACAATGGTGCGGCTCGTCGACTCGAGCCACAGATAGGTTCCGTCCTTGCGACGTGCCCGATAGGACACGGTCTGGATGGCGGCAACCTCGAGCATCGACTCGTGAGCTGCCTGAGCGACCGCAAGATCGTCGGGATGAAACAGTTCGTATATGTCGCGGCCGACCATCTCGTCGGGCATATAACCGAGCAAGGGCAAACAGGCTGGTGAGGCGTAAAGATACGTACCGTCGGGACGGTGCCGGGAAATGAGGTCGGTTGAGTTCTCGGCGAGAAGGCGAAAACTGGCTTCACTCTCGCGAAGAATCTCCTCGGCCCGTTTGCGAGCCGTCATGTCCCGAGCGGTGATCAACCATGCCCCGATCGTCGGGTCGCTCAGAAGGTTGGTGGCCGTCGCCTCCATGTGACGCCAGGTCCCATCCGCGTGTCGGACCCGGTGCTCGGTGGGACGACCGGTGCCGCCCGACTCGATTCCTTCGGCCTCTTGCAGGACTGCGGCCAGGTCTTCGGGATCGAGGAGCTCGAACATCGAGGTACCGAGCAGATCTTCAGGCTGATAGCCGAGGATCGGCTCAACCGAGGGCGTCACAAAGCGGATCATGCCCTCCACGTCGACCGTGTAGATGAGGTCGGAAACCCGCTCGATGAGAACCTGAAATCGTTGCCGGCTTTCTGCGAGGGCAGACTCCATCTCTTTGCGGTCGGTGAGGTCGGTGGCCACACCGATCACGCTCTCGGGGCGGCCATCGAATTCGCCGAAGGGACGAAGCGTCGTAGCGAATGTACGGCCGCCTACATCGATGAGATCGGCCACCGCCTCGCCCCCGAGCGCCTGCCGGAGCTGGTCGACCATCCCCGGGCTTCTGCCGAATAGATCGAAGGCCGACTTACCGACCGCGTCGGCCGGGTCGATGCCGAGTGCTTCAAGCCCGGCGCCGCTGGCAAGCGTAAGTACGCCGGCGCGGTCGATCATGAACAAGCTGATAGGCACCCCGCCCATCACCGTCCGGAGCCGGGCTTCCGTTGCCCGGAGCTCGGCTTCGACAGCCCGCCGGTGTCGCTCGGAATTGTGGGCCTGCACGAGGTTGGCGCTGGTGGTAACGATCGGGAACAGCTCCTCGGCCAGCGCCACCGGGAAGCCTCCTGGCCGGTCGGCGAGCGCCAGCACGCCGAGAGTTTCCGAACCAATGCGAACGGGCAGGCCCAGGAACGAATTGAATTCGACACCGAGCATGGCCGCGTCCTCCTGGTTGAGGATGAGATGGGAGTCGGGAGTTCGGATGACCCGTTCGAAGAGCTGGGCCATGGACGCCACTTCCGGGCGCGGTGAAGCGTGCAGCTCTCCAACCCGCCGGGCGACCCGGCTGTGCAGTCGTATCCGCAATGGCTCTCCCGGGCCAGATGACAGTTCAGCAATGTGGGCTCGCTGGGCGCCGGTGTGCATGAGGAGCGACTCGAGTAGCGACCCGTAGACCTCTTCGATGCCTGATCCATTGATGAACTCGGCCTGGGCATCGACCACAGCCGCCATGAGGTCCCGGCTGCTGGCCAGTTCGGCTTGGGTCGCCTTCAGCAAGGTGATGTCGTCAATCGTGACGATCACATTGGAGAGGTCGCGCGGCCCCAACCGCGATGTCGTCGACCAGTTCAGCATGCCGACGAACCGATGCCCGTCGAGACGCCTCCCCCGAACCTCGATAGAGATCTGGTCGAGGCCCTCCCAAACGGCGACCAGCTGCTCAATGAAGGCAGGCAGCGTCTCCTCACCGATGGTGGCGGCAGCCACCGGGCCGATGACCTCGGACTTGTCGGCGGCACCGATCAAGGCAACGCCGGCCGAATTGATGTCGATGATGTCGATGAGCCCGATCGCTTCTACGAGGAGATCCGGGCTGGCGGCGAGGTGCGACCGCAAGTCCTGGACACCGGCCTGCCGCAAGCCCTCAGCCCAGGCTGCCACCCGGCTGAAGTCCTCCCGCCACAGCGAGATCGGTGCGTTTTCGAACAGGTTCCCGTAGAGGCTGCCAGTGGATCGCACGTCGTTTGTGACGCGAACAACCACCAGTCGGGTCGCTGCGAAGAGGCCAACCTGGAGCACGAGGCCGGCAGCTTCGTCCACATGATGAGAGGCCGGCAAACCAAGGGCCGAAACGTGCCAGGAGAAAGCGGCCAACTCGATCAACCACACCGAGCCAATCGCCGCGAGGTATGCGGTCAGCCTGCGTCCGGAGCCGAACACACTGGCCAGACCGAGAGCGGCGGCTGCGGCCAGGGGGACAACGACCGAATCTGCCGGACTGAAGAACAAGAGCCAGGCAGTCACCGCAACGAGGGCTACGCCATGCTGGAGCGGATCGGGCTGCCCCCTCCGCAGCTGCCAGATCCCGAGGCCGGCGTGACCGGCCATGAGCGCCCCGAATACGAGCCACTGACGATCGGCACCGGCAACACCTAGACCAAGGAGCACGAGTGAGACAACGGCGGAGATGATGACGCTCGCCTGGACAAAGGGGCCGGCCACCTCGTCCAACGCGTCGCGCCTGCCGGGCCGTTCCCCGACCTCTGAATTGAGCGGTTCCACCCTCTATCTGTCGGCTCAGGCCGGTCGGTGCTTGATAAGTCAAGCCCGATGTCTGTGGAACGTTCCAGACTGGGCGCCCGGATCGTCCTTCCCGACCGACCGCCATCGTGTGAACGATGACTACCCGACGTACTGGTCGAGCTCGGCCAGCAGCTCTTCCCGGCGCCCATTTGGCAAGAAGGTAGCTTCGAGCGAGTTCCGGGCCAGCCACGCCAGGTCGTCACGACTGAGATCAAGTGCTTCGGCGATTGCGAGGTAGTTGTCGCCGATGTAGCCGCCGAAGTAGGCGGGGTCGTCAGAGTTGACCGTGACCTTGACTCCCCGGTCTAGAAGCCGCTTGAGGTTGTGGTCGGCAAGATCGTCGAACACCCGCAGCTTCAGATTGGACAGTGGGCACATGGTGAGTGGTATCGCCTCAGCTACCAATCGCCCTACGAGCTCATCATCGTCTTCGGCCCGCACGCCGTGGTCGATTCGCTCGGCTCCGAGGGCATCGAGGGCACCCCGGATGTAGCTGGGAGGGCCTTCCTCACCGGCGTGGGCTACCCGCCGCAAACCGAGATCGCGGGCGGCTTCGAAGGCCTCGGCAAACTGCTCGGGGGGGTTCCCGACCTCACCGGAATCGAGGCCGACGCCCACCAGCCGATCCAGGTACGGACGAGCTGCGTCCATGGTCTCGAGGGCATCCTCGCCTGAGAGGTGCCTGAGGAAGCACAGAATGAGCGAGGAAGTGATTCCGAGTCGCTCGTTGGCATCGCGCTGGGCTGTGGCGAAGCCCTCCATGAACACGGCAAAGTCAATCCCGCGTTCGGTATGCGTCTGAGGATCGAAGAAGATCTCGGCGTGGCGCACGCCGTCGGCGGCGGCCCGCTCCAGATAGGCGGCCATGAGATCGTGGAAATCCCGTTCCGTGATGAGAACTGCCGCCCCCTGGTAGTAGAGGTCGAGGAACGACTGGAGGTCCGTGAACTGATAGGCAGCTCGCAGTTCGTCAACCGACCCGTATTGGAGATCGATCCCATTGCGCTCGGCCAATTCGAACATGAGCTCGGGCTCGAGCGTGCCCTCGATATGCAAATGGAGCTCCGCTTTGGGGAGCCCCCGGACAAACGACGCTAGATCCATCCCCATACGCTACTTCTCGATCGAGAAGCGGTGAATCGTCATCTGGGTGTACTGCTCGCCGGGGGCGAGAATGGTGCTCGGGAACTCCGGACGGTTCGGCGAATCGGGGAAGTGCTGGGTTTCGAGGCAGAGGCCTGAGAACCGCCCGAACCCGCCATGCGGTTCAAATCCGGTCAGGTTGTTACCGCTGTAGAGCTGCAAGCCGGGCTGGGAGGTAGCGATCTCCATCACCCGGCCGGAAGTGGGGTCTGACACCCGGGCGGCCGGTGCCATGCCAGTTCGATGACGCAGTACGTAGCAATGGTCATAGCCGATCCGCTCACCCGGAAGGCCGTCGAGATCCTCGCCGATCGACTTGGGAGCGGTGAAGTCCATAGGGGTGCCCGCCACTGGAGCAATCTCGCCTGTCGGGATCTGCTGTTCGTCGACCGGGAGGAACCGATCGGCCTCGATCTGTACCACGTGGTCGAGTATCAACCCGGACCCGGCCAGATTCCAGTAGGTGTGGTTGGTGAGGTTCACCGGCGTTTGGGCGTCCGTTGTGGCCGAAAAGGCGATCCGCACCTCATTCTCGTCGGTGAGCGTGTAGACGACTTCAACCGACAGGTTCCCCGGATAGCGCTCCTCCCGGTCCCTGCTCAGGTAGGAGAAGCGGACCCCGCACTCGCCCTCCGCCTCGAATGGTTCGGCCTCCCATACGGCCTGGTCAAAGCCGACCACTCCCCCATGGAGATGGTGTTGTCCATTGTTGGCCGCCAGCCGATAGAGGACTCCGTCGAGGGTGAACGTGGCGCCCGCGATCCGATTGGCGAACCGGCCGACGGTAGATCCGAAGTAAGGATGCCGTTGCAAGTAGCCCTCGATCGTCGGAAACCCGAGCACGACGTTGTCGAATTCGCCGTCGCGGTCGGGTATCTGTAACGACTTGAGAGTGGCTCCAAGACTCAAGAGCTCGACGGAAAGCCCGTGGCGATTCTCACAGGTGAACAGGCCGACCTCTCGACCGTCGGGTGTCGAACCGAAGGCAGCTCTTTTGACTCTCATGGCAAAACGGTAACCCGCCGAATCGATGCTCGGACCATTCGGCGCCCTACCATCACGCCCTCCGTCGATCAGGTTGCGTAACCCATGCCGAAAACAATTGGAATCTTGACTGCAGGCGGCGACAGCCCCGGCCTCAACGCGGCCATCCGGGCCATCGGAAAGACTGCGGCCCGCGCCCACAACATGCAGGTGTTCGGCTTTCTCGACGGCTTCCGCGGCGTGATGGAGAACCGGACGGTGCGCCTCGACGGCGACGCCCTCTCGGGAATACTCACCACCGGCGGAACCATCCTCGGGACGAGCCGGGACAAGCCGCACCGCATGGAAGTCGGGGGCCAGGTACTCGATATGACCGAGGCCATGATCGACAACTGTTCGCGGCTGGGTATCGACGCCCTCGTGTGCCTCGGTGGGGGCGGCACTCAGAAGAACGCTTACCGCCTCTCGCAGGCGGGCATGTCGATCGTGACCTTGCCCAAGACGATCGACAACGACGTCGCCATGACCGAACGCACCTTCGGCTTCGATACCGCCCTCGCCATCGCGACCGAGGCCGTCGACCGCCTCCATTCGACCGCCCACAGCCATCACCGCATCATGGTCGTGGAGGTCATGGGCCATAACACCGGGTGGCTCGCCCTCGGGGCCGGCATCGCCGGCGGGGCCGACGTAGTGTTGATTCCCGAGATCCCCCACGACGTCGACAAGGTCGCCGAGTCCCTGCTGGCCCGCAAATCCGGCGGCAGCCGATTCAGCATCGTGGCCGTTTCTGAAGGCGCCGTGTCCGTCGAAGAGGCAGCCACCCGGGCCGCCCTCCGGGAACGACGGTCCGCCGCCACGCCCGGGGAAAGGGAGGAACGATCGGCCGCCCTCAAGTCCTTCGAAGCGAGCCTGGGCGACAGCACCGCCCGGATCTCCAAGGAGCTCCAGGACTTGACCGGGCTCGAATCCCGGGTCACCATCCTCGGCCACGTCCAGCGGGGCGGTACTCCCTCGGCCATCGACCGGCTGCTCGCTACCCGGTTGGGAGCCGAAGCCGCCCAGGCGGTCGCCGACGACGACTTCGGCATCATGATCGCCTCCCAGGGAGGCGAAGCGGTCCGGGTTCCGCTTGAGCAGGTGGCGGGCAAGCGGCGCAGCGTCCCGTTAGACCATCCCTGGATCCAGACCGCTCGCCAGCTCGGCATGGGCCTGGGTGACTGAATACCGACTCATCCCCGGGTTCTCGCAGTCCGCCCGAGCGTGGGATGTCGTTATTGCCTCCCTGCCCGATGCTGTGCCGGCCCGGCCGCTTGACATCCCCGTTCGGGAGAGTTTCGCAGAGACCGCCGACGCGCTCGGTACAGCAGGCCCGGGCATCTGGGTGGGGTACTCGATGGGCGGGCGCCTGGCACTGCAGATCGCACTCGCAAGCCCCGACATCGTTTCAGCGCTCGTCCTCATCTCAACAAATCCCGGAATAGAGGATCCCTCCGAGCGAAGGGCCCGCCGACGCGCTGATGGGGAACTGGCCGACTACGTAGAGATTGCCGGAGTCGATGCCTTCTTCGACCGCTGGCTGGCCCAACCGATGTTCGTACACCTCGAGAAGGCTCGATCAAACCGGCTCGACAGATCCGATGCCATCGCCCGCCAACTCCGGACCCTCGGCCAGGGTGCCTGCGACCCGCTGTGGGATCGCCTCGGGGAGCTTTCCATGCCGGTTGCCGTGGTGGCCGGTGATCGCGACGAGAAATATTCCGCCATCGCACAACGGGCCGCCACCGCAATCGGATCGAATGCGTCTTTGCATATCCTGCCCGCCGCCGGCCACGCCCTCCTCGAAGAGATGCCGGGGCCCATCGCGACAATCCTCTCCGCCCTCTGAGAAGATCTCCAGTTCCTGGATCGACTACCTTGAAGGCGTGGACGGATTGCGAATCCGCATGTTTGGAGGGCTCACGCTCGAGGCGGGCGGCGAAGCGTTGCCGCCGATCGCTTCGCGCACTGCGCGTTCCCTGCTCGCCTATCTGGTAACCCACCGGCACACCGCTCCTACCCGGGACTTGCTGGCCGGTCTGTTCTGGCCCGACATGGTCGAGGCCCAGGCCCGTCGCCGCCTGAGCCATGCCCTCTGGCAAATCCAATCGGTGCTGAACGAGGCCGCCGACCTGGATGGCTACATCGAAGCGGCTCCGACCACAATCCGCTTCAACGGCGCCGCCGGAGCGTGGGTGGATTCGGACGAGTTCGAGAGGGCGATCGCTCTCGTCAAGAGCGACGACACGCCGGACCGAAGCGAGACGCTCGACACGCTCATCGGTGCGGTCCGTCTTTACACCGGGGACTTCCTGGCCGGCTTCTACGACGATTGGATCGGCCTCGAACAAGAACGGCTTCGCCAGTCACTTTTTGTGACCCTCAACCACATCGTTCGATTGAGCAAGAGTTGGGGCGACTTCGACCAGGCACTGGTCTACGCCCGTCGTCTTGCTCTGCTCGACCCTCTCCACGAAGGGGCGCACCGCGAGGTCATGCGCTTGTGTTACCTGATGGGTCGGCCAAATGAGGCGCTGGCACAGTACGAGCGATGCACCTCGATCCTGAGCAGCGAGATCGGCGCCTTGCCGGCGGCTGAGACCTCGGCCCTCCGGGATGAGATCGCACTCGGGCGGCAAGCCCCGCTCATCCCGCTCTCCGAGCGGGGGCGTTCGCGGCTCTTTGAGGTCGACGGAACTCCCCTGGTCGGCCGGACGGCTGAGCGCCAGGAAATCATCGCTCGCATGGAGGAGGCGCTCGCCGGGCGGGGTGGCGTCGTGTTGCTGGAGGGCGAGCCAGGGGCCGGCAAGACCCGGCTCCTCACCGAATGCGCCGAGGACGCCAACTGGCGTGGTCTGAACGTTTTGTGGGGAGGGACGGATCCCTCTGGCGTCACCAGGCCGTTCGAGGGGCTACGCAGAGCGCTCGAGAACGGGTTGACCGAGTTGCGAGTCCATCAACTCGTCGAGCGAATGGACACCGTCTGGCTGCAGGCACTGGCACCGCTCCTTCCCGCCGTCGAGCGCTGGGCTCCCGACCTGGACCCGGGTGTTGCGTTGCGGGGCGGCTCCGAGGAGCGCGACCGGGTCCGTGAAGCCTTTCACCGTACATTCGTGGCGCTCGCCCAGCTCACGCCAACCATGCTCGTCCTTGACGACCTCCATCGTGTCGACGAGGACACCTTGTGGGCGCTCGATGCGCTCGCCGCCGACCTGACGGGGATGCCGCTGCTCATCTGCATCGCCTACCGCCGCCTCGAGCTAGAGGCCCAGCCCGAAAAGTGGCAGGCGGTCCGAAGCCTGGATCGCTCCGGCCGTCAGACCCGCATCGTGCTTGATCCGCTCACGCAGCCCGAGACGAGAGAATTGGTGCGCAGGCTCATGCCGGAAGGCTCAACGGGCCCGATCGTCGGCCGGCTCCACGACGCCACCGGCGGCAACCCCCTCTTCATGCTGGAAACCCTCCGAGCCATTCACGAGCAACAGGTGAGCGAGGCGCTCAAACCTCCCACCGCCGTTCAAAACCTCGACCTCGACGAGCTGCCGGTCTCCGGTACGGTCTTTGAGATCATCAGCGCCCGGATCGAGGCATTGCCGGGTGAACCCCGCCAGGCCGCCCGGGCGCTGGCGGTCAGCGGCACCGGGATGGATATCGACGCGCTCGCCGAGGTATGCGAGATGCCCCGTCCCCAGGTCCTAGACGCCGTCGACTACCTCATCCAGGCCGGAATGATTTCGACCTCCACCGGCCGGTATGCCCTCTCCCACGACCAGCTCGGTTTGGTGGCATACGCGTCGATGCCTGCCGCCGAGCGGCCCGAGCTTCACCGCCGCCTGGGCAGGCGCCTTGAAGCCGACGGCGTCCTGGATGCCGCCTCGCTCGGACACCACTTCCGCCTCGGGCTCATCCCCGATGAGGCCGCCCGCTACCTCGAACAGGCCGCACAGGAAGCCCGGCGTCTCAGCGCGTTCGCGGCTGCCCGGGACCGCTACATCGAGGCGCTCGAGGAGGCGGGGAAGGTACCGTGGCCGGCCACCGACCGGGCCAGGCTACAGCTGGCTCTGGAGCAGATTCTCGAAGTGCTGGGAGATCGGGACGGCCAAACCCGTCTCCTCGACGAGCTCGAAGACAGCGCCGGAAGTGACCTGGCATTGGCGGCCGAGATCACCCAGCGCCGGGCCTGGCTGTTCGCCGCCACCGCCCACTTCGAGGAGGCTGAGAAGCTTGCCAAGCGAGCACTGGCACTCCATACCAGGCTGGCGGACGCCAGCGGACGAGCCGGAGACCTCCAGGCTCTCGGAACCGTCGCTTTTTGGGCAGCCCGCAACCTCCAAGCGATCGATTGGTTCGAGCAGGCTCTCGAACTGGCACCACCCGGAAGCGTTCTCGAGGCCAATGTGCACCAGGCTTTCAGCGACGCACTGACCCACCTCCATCGTTTCGCTGAAGCGCAGACCCACCTCGATGCCGCCACCGCCATCTACGAGCGCACCCAGGACCGGCGCGGCCTGGCAGGGGCGCTCGGCTCCCAAGGGGCGCTGTACGGCCAGAGCGGCCGCAAGGCTCTCGTCGAGCCGGCCTTGTTCCGGGCGTCCGAATTGTGCGAGGAGATCGGCTACCGATACGGCGTTGCCATCAATGCTCTCAACCTGGGCTATCACTACTCGATCTCCGGTCAAGGGGCCAGGGCCCTGGGTCCCAGCCGGAAGAGCAGAACCGTTTTCGAAGCGATGAACAACCGGCGCGGCCTCGCCATGGCGACCACCAACCTTGCCAGCCTCCACCATGCGCTCGGCGATGACGTAACCGCCGAACGCCTCACCGAAGAGGCCCTTGAGATCTATGTCGAGCTCGGCCACGAGCTGGGGAGGGCCCTGTCTCACGGAACAATCGCCGAAATCGCCAGGCGTGCTGGTGACAAAGACCGGGCGCTGGCTTCTCTCACCAGCGGGTTGGACTGTGCCAGAAGCCAGGAGAGCTGGGGCGCCCGCCTGCAACTACGAAGGACCGAGGTCCACCTCAAGCTGGATGCGGGCGATCTCCAGGAAGGGCTTCGGGCGGTTGAGGAGGCAACCGCCGAGTGCGTCGAGGCCGGCGCCGGCTGGCTGCTCCCGGACCTGGCGGTGCCACTGGCGCGGGCACTCGTGCTGACCGGGGAGTCAGAGCGAGCCCTTGAGGTCACCGGCTCCTATCACGGCGTCGCCCAGGAAGCGGCCCTGCTGTATTGGCGAACGCAGGCGTACCGGTTGCTGGGAGATGAGGAGAGTGCGTATGTGGTTCTCGAGGCCGCCCACGAGGCCATGCTTCGTCAGCTAGACGGGCTCAGCGCCGAGGAAATCACCAATAGCCTCACCAACGTCCCGATTCATCGGGAGATTGATGCCGCCTGGCAAGCCGGCCGCCCCCATCGGCGCACCGTGCGGCTGGCCGCCATCTCCGCCCCAACCGGACGGGCCGCTCACCCCTCCGAGCTCATCGAGGTGGCCTGGACCATTCACCATCCACTCGACGGCCGATTCGAGACCGGCCCCGAGATGCGGGAAGCGCAATTGGTTCGGCTGGCCGCAGAAGCCGAGGCCGTCGGGGCCGCTCCGACCATTGCCGACCTGGCCAATGCGCTCGATGTCAGCACGGCCACCGTGCGCCGCGATATCGAACGCCTGCGCTCCTCGGGACGAGCCATCAAGACCCGGGGACGGCGGGGATGAGCGCAAGGTAGGCGCCGCCTCCGGCCATCCTGAGATAGAGCGCAGACACCGGTGTGAGATACCTGGGGGGTACCCAACCCAGGAGCACCCCCATGCGCAAGCGCCTCTTCGTACTCACGCTCAGTTTGATGACCTTCATGGCGGTGTCGGCACCGGCGCTGGCCGACGGCATCTGGGGCGGCTAACAACTCAGATCTCCCCGTTCTGCGGGGAAGAAAGGCGGCGGGGTACCCTCGCTCCCTCGAGGACATGTACCGGTGTCCCCTCGGAGGAGCGAGGAGCCGCCACTTTTTTCGTTACGTGGCCTCCCGCCAGTGACCCTTGCTTCGCCAGATCCCATAGGCAAGAAGGCCAAGCGGTACCTGTAGCAAGTAGCTGAGTGCCCGATAGATCAGGACCGCCGCCACCACCAGCTCCTCATTACCGCCGGCCACGACCAGTGCGGTCGTATATCCGACCTCAACCACACCTAATCCTCCCGGCGTAATCGGCAGGGCAGTCAGCAATCGCACCACGGCGAAGGCCGCCAGCGCCTCGGCCCCCGTCACCGACTCGGCCGAGATCCCCATATGACGCAAGGCCGTCAGCAGCATGGCGAAAAGCGACATGTGGCTGACGATGGTCGCCAGGGTCACCCAGTGCCAGCGGCGGCGCAGCAAATCGAGACTCTGGACCCGGAATGCCGCCAGGCGATCGCCCCATCCCTCAAATGGCCCCCGCCGGAAACGCCGACCCGCCGCCGTTGCCAGCCTCCCGAGCCGATCCCCGGTCGCATGGGCGAAGGACTCCCGGGCCATCGTCAGCGCCAGCACTCCGATCGCTGCCAGGAGAATGACGAGACCCGTCACCGCGGCCGATTGGAGCGCGGCGTTGCCCTGGCCCTGGAAGCTGAGAATGCTCAGCGCCACAATCGGCAAGCCCAGTTTGACGAACGTGTTCCACAGGCCGGTCACCACCGAAGCAATGGCGATCGACCCGGCATCGAATCCAAAGCTCGAAAACATGGCGTAGGTGATCCCCACCCCCACGGCGCTGCCGGCCGGGAGCGTGTTGGTGACTGCCGTCGAAATCTGTCCAACCACGAACGCCCGGCCCATCGTGAGGCCGGGCAACGCCGACATGATCATGAGCTGGTAGGTGGCGATGTTCCAGGCGGCCAGGCCCAGCAGGCTGCCCGACTCGAGCCAGGTGAGCGTTTGAATGGCTCGCCACACTTCGCCGATATCGGCGATGGCAGGCAACACGCCGACGAGCAACCCGATCGCGATCGCCAACGAGGCGGCGAGTCCCAGCCCGCGCTTCCAGCCCGCTGATCCCCCCTTGCGTGAAGGCCCGGCCGCTTCCAGAGTCATTCGTTCATCCGGCACCGAGGTGCACGAGAGCGATAGCTTCGGCCAGGCAACCGCGCCTGAGCTCCTCGAGGTCGAGGCTCTCATCGGGCCCGTGCGCCCTCGATTGTTCGTCGCCAACCCCGGTGAGCAGGATCTCGGCATCTGGAAAGGCTGAAGAAAAGGCGGCCACAAACGGAATGGATCCGCCCTGGCCTACCTCAACGGGCTCTTGATTCCAGGCTTCCCGGAACCCGCGGGTGAAGGCGGCATACCCCGGACCGCCGGTCTCGAGCGAGAATGCCTGACCGGAGCTGCCGGGAGTGACGGTCACCTGGGCGCCCCAGGGAGCTCGAGACACGAGATGGTCGCTGAGGGCGGCCATGGCCTGGGCGGGATCCTGACCCGGCGCCAGCCGAAGGCTCACCTTGGCGGTGGCAACCGGCACGAGTGCGTTGACCGCCTCGCTCACGCGGGGAGCGTCTATCGCGAGGACCGAGAGGGCCGGCTGGCGCCACAGTCGGGAGGTGAGCGTGCCGGTGCCGATGAGCTCAAGCGTGTCGTGGGCAGCCACCTGGGTCCGCAACTCATCCTCGGTCAGATCGAGCGGGTCGGCATCTTCTGCAACGAGGCGGGCTATCGCCACCCGGCCGGCTTCGTCGTGGAGGGTGGCGAGCAGCCGGGCGAGTGCGGTCAGCGCGTCCGGGAACACGCCGCCGTACATGCCGCTATGAACGGCATGGCGCTTCGTCCTGACTTCGACGGTGCAGTCCACCAGACCCCGCAGCGAGGTGGTGAATGACGGAAGGCCGGTGCGCCAGTTCGACGAGTCGGCAATCACTATGACGTCGGCGCCGAGCGCCTCGCCATGCTTGGAGAGAAACTCGTCCAGGTGAAGGGACCCGACCTCCTCTTCGCCCTCAACGAACACCTTGATCCCGACCGGGGAGTCACCGTCCAGGGCCCGTATCGCGGCCGCGTGCATCACCACGCCACACTTGTCGTCCGACGTTCCCCGGCCGTACAGCCGACCCGCTCTCTCGGCCGGCTCAAAGGGATCCGTCGACCACCCCTCACCGGGAGGCTGGACGTCATGATGGGCATACAACAGCACCGTCGGGGCTCCGGGTGGGGCCGGGAGCTCGCCGAACACCGCCGGGTGCGCATCACCCAACTCGAGCAGACGGACATCGGCCAGGCCGATCCCCTCGAGCAACCGGGCGGTCGCAACGGCCGAACGACGCACCTCTCCGGGATCGAATCCGGCCGCACTCACGGACGGGATCTTGACAAGCTCCTCGAGGTCACGACGGGTGATGGCAAATTGGTCGGCGACGACTCCGGCAATGTCTTGGCTCATGTACCCGAGGCTATCAATCTGACCTACCCTTCACCCGGCTCTCGAGTCGCCTAGGGTCCCAGGCATGCTGCTGTTGCGACGCACCGGAGGACGCGATTCGTTCGTCCACGCCGGACGACCGTTCACGCTCGTCGGCCAATCGTGGACAGTCTGGACGGCAGCTCCCTCAATCGGGTTTGCCTCGGCGTAACACCATGGAATTCGCCGATATCGCCGTCGTCGCCGGATTCGTCCTCGCCTATGCCCTGGTTTCTCGCCGTCTCGAGCGCACGCCGGCTACCGGGCCGATGGTATTCGTGGCATTCGGCATCCTTATCGGTACGGCCGGACTCGATGTCGTTGAGCTCGGGATGGACGAAGGGGCCGTGCGCACGCTGGCCGAAGCAACCCTCGTCTTGCTGCTGTTTACCGACGCGATCCGCATCGATCTCCGCCGGCTCCGGCAACAAATCCAGCTCCCGGCCCGACTACTCGGCATCGGCCTTCCGCTCACGGTGGTCGCCGGCACGGCGACGGCATTGCTCCTGTTCCCGCAACTCGGCCTGTGGGAAGCAGCCTTACTCGCCGCCATCCTGTCTCCAACGGACGCCGCCCTCGGTCAAGCGGTGGTAGCCAACCCGCGGGTCCCGGTGCGAGTACGCCAGGCGCTCAATGTCGAGAGCGGATTGAACGACGGCATGATGCTGCCGGTCATCACCCTGCTGCTGGCACTGGCCGCCACCGGCATCGATCTGGAGACACCCGGCTATTGGACCGAGTTTGCCGCCGAACAGATCGGCTACGGGATCCTCGTCGGGATCATCGGCGGGTACCTGGGCGGCCGGCTGATTCGGGAGTTCGCCGGACGTGACTGGATGGACGGCGCCTTTCGCCAGCTCGCCACCCTGGCCGTGGGCGTTGGATCGTTCGCGCTCGCCGAGGCGGTTGACGGCAACGGGTTTGTGGCCGCCTTCGTTGCCGGACTGGCCTTTGGCGCCGCCGCCCGTGACTACTGCTCGGGGGTATACGACTTCGCCGAAGATCAGGGCCAGCTGCTGGCGCTCCTGACGTTCCTGTTCTTCGGGGCGACCCTGGCCGGGCCCGCCCTTGGAGATCTGACCTGGCGGATCGGCCTCTACGCGCTCCTCAGTTTGACGGTCGTGCGGATGGTCCCGGTCGCCATCAGCCTGGTCGGGACCCGCCTCAGGCTCCCGACCGTCGGCTACCTCGGCTGGTTCGGCCCGCGCGGGCTTGCCTCAATACTTTTCGGGCTCTTCATTCTCGAAAAGGCGGAGCTCCCCGTCGCCGACGACGTGTTCGACGTCGTCGTCTGGACGGTCCTGGCAAGCGTGATGCTGCACGGCGTCACATCGCTGTGGCTGTCGGAGCGGTACGGGGCCTGGTTCGAGACCCACGGGCGGGATCAGATGCGCGAGGCCGTCGTGGTCGATGAAATGCCGATCCGCTAGCCCATCACGTTTGCCACATTGCCAGCACGTCAGCCGAGTCAAGGCCGACCGAGGCGGCTGCCTCGTCCATGAGAGCCGCCAGCCGCACAGAGAGAGCGTGGTACGAGAGCGAGCCGAAGCCCCAGTACATGAGAACCGCGATCAGGAGCAGGGGCGCTCCGGCGAAGGTGGCCGCGATGGCGCCGAGAACGGCAAGCCCTCCGGTCAGCAGCACCAGCAGCGGAGACACCCGGCTCAGGAGGCCGATCGGAGCGAGGATTGAGTAGTAGAGAGGACGGCGGATCCGAACGAATCGCCTGAGGCGAGCTACCGGCTCGTTGAGGGTGGCGGGATCGGCGGAATGGACTGCGTCGATCGATTCGAGCGCCCGCCGGCTCGGTCCGCCTGTGTCGAACCCGTCAAGGCGTCCGAAGTCGAGATCCCCACTCACGACCACACCCGGGCACCCGAGAGGGATCGTTTAGCGGTAACGCCAGACAATCCGGCCCTTGGTTGGATCGTATGTCGAGACCTCGAGCTCCACCCGGTCGCCTGGGAGGATCTTGATGAGGCGTCCCCGCCGCATCTTGCCTGCGGCGCGGGCCATGACCTCGTGTCCGGAATCGAGCCGTACCCGAAAGCTGGCGTTGCGCAGGGTTGCCAAGACCTCGCCCTGGGCTCTGAATACGTCATCTGAAGTTGCCATTGTTATTCACCTTGTCCGAGCATCAGCGCGGACACTCTCCTTATCGTCACTGTCAGAGCTTCGCTCCGATCTGCCACCGCGAAGCCGCTGACTACGACAGGGGACAAACGGACGACGACGGGGCGGAGCCTCCGACAGAAACAAGGATAGCGGGATCGATCCGGTTCGCTCTCCACCGCACCCACCGGAGTATCGTGACGCCATGAGCTGGTGGAAACGATTCATGACGATTTTCAAGAGTGAAGCAGCCGACGTGAAGGACGGGCTCGGCAAGGTCGGCGAGAGCCTCGATGCCGAGCTCGCCCGCAAGGAGCGCGAGCTGGCAGCCACGCCTGAGGAGCGTATCGACATGCTCCTCGAGGAACAGGAAGCCCAGGACGCACGCTTTGAGGAGCTCACCGACAAGGTGCTCGGCACGACCGCCGAGTCCGAAGCTGTCGAAGAGATCGCCGGGGAAACGACACTCGACGATTGACCCAGACCCCCCACCCCGGACCCCGGACCGAGGGTTCCGCCTTCTTACTGGGGACCGGGGACTGGGGACTATTGCTGCATCAGTGTGACCCAATGCCCTACGGATCGGCGCCGGCGAGCACCAGAATAAACGTAGAGATTTCCAAGCACTGATAAGGACGCGTCATGAGTAAGAAATGGGTATACGCCTTCGATGAAATCGAAGGAGCCGAGAGCTACGTCGGCGGGGACTGGGACGGGGTACGGGGCCTCCTCGGAGGCAAGGGAGCCAACCTCGGGGAGATGACCCGTATCGGGGTGCCGGTACCGCCCGGATTCACCGTCACGACCGAAGCCTGCAATGCCTACCTCGAGGCGGGCGAGGAGTTCCCGGGAGACATGTGGGACCAGGTTCTCACGGCCCTCAAGTCGATCGAGGCCAAGACGGGCAAGACCTTCGGGTCGGTCGAGAACCCGCTACTCGTCTCGTGCCGGTCGGGGGCCAAGTTCTCGATGCCCGGCATGATGGACACCGTGCTCAATATCGGGCTAAACGCCCAGGTCGTCGACGCCATCATCGAGCAATCCGGTGACCCCCACTTTGTCTATGACTCCTTCCGCCGGCTCATCCAGATGTTCGGTTCGGTCGTCCTCGGGGTCCGCGACGAGCCCTTCGAAGAGGTGCTGGCCAACTACCGCGAGCAGCGCGGGGTCGCCACCGACACGGAGCTCACCGTCGACGACCTGCAGGAAGTCGTCGCCAAGTTCAAGGACATCGTGCGTCGCTACGCCAACATCGACTTCCCGGCCGACCCGTACGAGCAGCTGCGCATGGCCACTGAGGCCGTCTTCAAGTCGTGGAATGGCAAGCGCGCCCGCGACTATCGCAACGCCGCCCATATTGCCCACGACCTGGGAACCGGGGTCACGGTCCAGACCATGGTGTTCGGAAACATGGGCGAAGACTCGGCAACCGGCGTCGCCATGTCCCGCAACGCCACCACCGGCGAGAACAATCTCGAGGGTGACTTCCTCATCAATGCTCAGGGCGAGGACGTCGTTGCCGGCAACCGGCCAACCGAGCCGATCAGCGCTCTCAACACGGCCATGCCCTCGCTCTACGAGGAATTCCAGACCATCGCCAGCAAGCTCGAGAACCACTACTCCAACATGCAGGACATGGAGTTCACCATTGAGCACGG